>NZ_JBNYYG010000003.1:0-256962 GCF_050565405.1 Paenibacillus macerans
GCGACTTGTGAGCTATCAACGAAATCAAACGCAACAAAGACCACTAGGCATAAGCACAAGTGGTCTTTTCATTTTCGGAGCGCCGTTCAGTTCGGTCAACAGCTCGCTGCCCTTGGCGAGCAGTTGGCCAAAGCGGAAGCGGAGGAGGCGGGCGGCCGCGCCTCCATGCAGCAAGCGGCGGACACGCTGCAGCGCGCGGTCGGCGAAGAGCAGGCGGCGGTCGCCGCCGTCCGGGGGATGGCGCAGCCGGTCCGGGAAACCGCGCGGCAGCTGTCGGGCCTCGAGGACGCCCTGCAAGCCTATGCCGGGGAACTGGCCGGCCGGGAGGCTGCGCTGCGGCAGGGGCTAAAGGATCGCGAGCGGCATCGCTGGTCGGCGCGGCTGGCCGAGGAGCTGGCCGGCGGCGAACCTTGCCCGGTGTGCGGTTCGGTTCATCACCCGGCGTTGGCGCAAGCGGACGAGGGGGAATCGGCCGGCAGCGAAGCCGAGCTTGAAGCGATAATCGGCCTGATTGCGGCCAGCCGGGAGCTGCTGTTTGACGTTTCCCGGGATCGGGATGTTTGCCTGAGCTTGTTAGATACGTTGAACGCACCGGACGAGGACGAGGGGGCCGCAAGTGACAGCGGCAAGCAGGCTGCCATGCCGCTGGGGGCACGCGAGGTTGCTGCGACCCTAACGGCCGCGGCCGGCGACGCGTCAGAGCCCGTCGCCTTAGCCGCCGCCGAACGGCATGGAGCCGCGCTGCGCGAGCAGCATGCCGACTGCCGCCGCCGGCTCGAGGCGCTGCAGAAAGACTACCGTGCGGCCCAAAGCGGGCTTGCGGCGGTTCAGCCGCAGCGAGCCGCCGCCGAAGCGGCCGTCGCCGCGGCCTCCGGGCTGCTGGAGCAGGCGGTACGGCGCTGCGCCGAGGGCCGCGAGGCTCTCGGCGCCAAACGGCGGGACTGGGACGGCTTATATCCGGGCCTTACGCCGGAGGATGCGGCCCGTCGGCTGGATGATTTCGCCGCCAAAGACCGAATGGCCGAGGATCTTCGCCAGCGTCTTGCGGCAAGCATTCCGTTCATCGAGGAGAAGACGGCCAAGCTGCAGGCGCTGGCCAGCGAAACGGTGGAGCTGGACAAGATGCTGCTGCAGTGGGAGGTTCAGGAGCAGGGCAAGCGGGAACTGCTGGGCGAGAAGCAGGAGCGGTTGTTTGCGGTAGCCGGCGACCGTCCGGCGGACGAGCTGTTGGGCGAAGCCCGGGAACGTCTGGCAGCGCTGCGCAACCAGGCGGAAACCGCCCGGGTCCGCCAAGCGGAAACGGCGGCTCAAAGCAACGAACTGTCCAAAGCGGAGGCCCTGGCCCGACAGGCGGCCGCCTCGGCCGGGGAGCAGGAGACGCAGTTGCAGGAACGCTGGCGGAAGGAGCTGGAGGCTTCGCCGTTTGACGGGGAATCGGCCGTGACGGAAAGCCTGCTCGCTCCGGGCGAAGCGGATACGATCGCCGGGACGGTGCAAAGCCATCGCACCCGGGAACGCGAGCTGGAGATCGGCTTGGGCGAGCTCGACGCCAAGCTGAACGGCCAGACGGTCAGCGGCGAGGAATGGCAGGCCGGCGGGACGGCGCTGGCCGCGGCCAAGGAGCAGGACGAGGCGGCCCTGCAGGCCAAGGCTCGCGCCGAACGGGACTGGGAGGACCTGCAAATCCGCCATGTCCGCTGGAAGGAGCTGGAGTCGTCCCGCGCCAAGCTGGAGCACGAAGCGGGAATGTTGGCCAAGCTGCAATCCGCCCTGCGCGGCAACGCGTTCGTCGAATACGTTGCCGAGGAGCAGTTGATGAACGTCAGCCATGCCGCGTCGCAGCGGCTGCGGTTCCTGACGAAGCAGCGTTATGCGCTGGAGACGGATTCCGGCGGCGGGTTCGTCATATGCGACGATGCCAACGGAGGCGTGAAGCGCCCCGTGGCCACGCTGTCGGGCGGCGAGACGTTCTTGACCTCGCTGGCGCTGGCGCTGGCCTTGTCGGCGCAGATCCAGCTGCGCGGCCAATATCCGCTGCAGTTCTTTTTCCTCGACGAAGGCTTTGGCACGTTGGATCCGGAGTTGCTGGATACGGTGATCACTTCGCTGGAGCATCTGCATCACGACCATCTCGCCGTCGGCATCATCAGCCATGTCGCCGAGTTGCGGTCGAGGCTGGCGCGGAAGCTGGTGGTGATTCCGGCGGAAAGCGGCGGGGCCGGCTCCCGGGTCGAGATGGAGCGGCTTTAGCGCGTGCCCTCGGGCATGCTTGACGGAAATGAAACGGAGGCCAAGGCATGAAAATTAGAGTGCTGATCGCGGACGATAATTCGTTTATCCGCGAAGGAATGCGAATCATCCTGAACAGCTTCGAGGAGTTCGAGGTGGTGGATTCGGTGCAGGACGGGCAGGAGGCGGTCGCTTTTTGCCGGAATCACCAAGTGGACGTGGCCCTGCTGGACGTGCGCATGCCGAACATGAACGGAGTCGAAGCGACGCGGATATTGACGGAAGAAGGCTTGGCGAAACCGCTGATCCTGACGACCTTTGACGACGATGAATACATCACGGACGCCATCCGTTTCGGGGCTAAAGGGTATTTGTTGAAAAATAACGATCCCGAACGGATCCGCGACGCGATCAAAAGCGTCCATTACGGGCATAACGTGCTGCAGGACGTCGTACTGGACAAGCTAAAACAGTCCCTTGGCGGAAGCGGTGCCCGGAACAAGCCCGACACGCCCCCGGCGGAAGACGCGCCGATCCGTCGCGAGCCCATGAACCCGCCGATAGCCGCCGGCCCTGACGCATCGGCAACTCCCGCGGCGTCTGCGGTCGGAGCTTCCGCCGGTGCCGCCGATCCGCCTTGTCCGCCGATCGATCTTAGCCTGTTTACCGAACGCGAGCTGGACGTGATGACCCGCATCGCCAAGGGATTGTCCAATAAGGAAATCGCCAGGGAAATTTTTATCTCCGAAGGAACGGTCGCCAATTATATCACTTCCCTCCTGAATAAAACCGGGCTTGAGCACCGCACGCAAATCGCCATCTATTATTTGACGGGAAGGACGCGCTAGTCGATGGAACCGTGGAGCGTAGGAAATAAAATGATCGTGCTGGGGCTGATGGTGGCCCTGGCCTATTTCTCCGCAGCGGCGCCTTCGTCCTGGCTCGTGCTGTTCATATTGGTGTACCTGGCCTTGAACCTGTCGGCCATGAACATCCGAAAACCGGGCTTCCGGCTAGCCGTTCACGGACTGACCGTGGTTTACGCTTCCCTCTGCGCCGTTTACGTCAGCCCGGAATTTGCGCTCCTGCTGCCGCTCAGCATCTGCGAGCTGGCCTGCTCCGGGCCGGTCCGCCAGATGGTCCCCGCGGCGGCGTTGATCGTTCCGGCCGTGTTCCTGCACGGTACGCTGCTGATCATCTATGCGTTCATCGCCTTGATCAGCTTGTTCAACAGTCTGCTCGTCCAGCGCCTCATCCGGCGCATGAACCAACAGGAGGGCCAGCTCGACAAGATGCGCGAGGATCAGGAAAAGCTGCGGAAACAGCTGCACGAGAACCGGGAATTTATTCGCGCCTCCGAGTATACCTACAAGCTGGAGGAGCGGAACCGGCTGTCCCAGGAAATTCATGACGGCGTCGGCCACTCCATGACGGGGGCGCTCATCCAGATGGAGGCGGCCAAACGGCTGCTGCATCATGACCCGCCCGGGGCCGAGAAGCTGCTGCAAAACGCGATCGGCATCGCTAAGGAGGCGATTGAGCAAATCCGGCAAACGCTCAAAAACATGAAGCCGCCGGTTCAGCAGTTGGGCATCCATCGGCTCAGGACCGCCGTCGAAGCCTTCGGCGGCCAGTCCGGCTTGCATACGACGGTCGTGCACGGCGGAGATTTGGAGCGGATTACGCCGCTGCATTGGAAGATCATTCACGACAACGTCACGGAGGCGTTGACCAATACCGCCAAATATGCGGAAGCGACGGCCGTCCATGTCGAGGTCCGGGTGCTGAGCAAGCTGATCAAAGTCATGGTATCGGACAACGGGCGCGGACAGGCGAAAATCGTCAAAGGGCTGGGGTTGCTCGGCATGGAGGAGCGGACGGCGGCGGTGCACGGCACCGTGATCGCCGACGGGGCGAACGGGTTTACGGTAACGATGCTGATCCCTTTCGGAGGAAAGTAGATTAACGTGCACCATGAATAATTTCACCACATGTTTGCCCGTACCGGACATTCAGAACGTGAAGAATCTCATGCGAAAAGGATGAACTTATGCACTGACATAAGGGCATCCTTTTTTTCTACAATAGGGTCAAGAACGAAACAGGAATGGAGAGGTAACGATGAATGTGTTGGAGATTCACGGTCTGACCAAAAAATTCGGCGATTTCATTGCGGTCGACAATATGTCCCTTTCCGTCAAGGAAGGGGAAATCTTCGGTTTTCTCGGCTCGAACGGCGCGGGCAAAAGCACGACGATCAATCTGGCCGCCTCCTTGCTCCGGCCGACGAGCGGAGAAATCCGCATTCTGGACAAGAACATCGCGAAGCACAGCCGCTTTGCCAAATCGAACCTCGGGATCGTGCCTCAGGATCTGGCGATCTATCAAGATATGACCGCGTTCGAGAACGTGGAGTTTTTCGCGGGCCTGTACGGCTTGCGGGGGACGGAGCTGAAGGAACGGGTGGAGGAAGCGCTCAAATTCGTCGGGCTTGAGGATAAGGGCAAAAGCTTTCCGAAGAACTTCTCCGGCGGGATGAAGCGTCGGCTTAACATCGCCTGCGCCATCGCGCATCGGCCGAAGCTGATCATTATGGACGAACCGACGGTAGGCATCGATCCGCAGTCGCGGAACTACATCCTTGCCTCCGTGCGCAAGTTGAACGAAATGGGCTGCACGATCATTTACACCAGCCATTACATGGAGGAGGTCGAGGAGATCTGCTCCCGCATCGCTATCATCGATCACGGGAAGATCATCGCCGACGGGACCAAAGAGCAACTGATCACCGCGATTACGGATGTGAAGGAGGTCCGCATCGAGCTCAAAAAGGCGGAGGAGGCGCAGCTTCGGATGCTTCAGGCGATTCCCGGCGTCCGCAGCGTCTCGGCCCACGATAACGCGATTCGGATTTACAGCGACATGGCCGTCGACAACTTGAGCAGCATTTTGCAGCAGCTGATCGAGAGCGGGGCGGTAATCCGCGCCGTCGAGGAGCTGGAGTCGAATCTGGAAACGGTGTTCCTCACGCTGACCGGCCGGAATTTGCGGGACTGACGGCAACGCGGGATATCGGAGCAGCCTTAAGGAGGAATCGGAATGAATACAATCAGGATTGCGCTCAAGGAGATCAAAAGGGATATGCGCAACCGTTGGACCCTGATGTTTATGCTCGCTTTTCCCATCGTCCTCATGTTGATTCTGGGCGTAGCCTTGACGAATGCGTTCGGCGGCACGGTCGAGGTTGGGGAAATACGCGTGTTGGTCCAGGATACCGGCAGGAATGAGGCGCTGTCCCAAGCCTTTGACGCTTTTGCCAAAGAGGCGGGCGGAATGGGGATGTCGTTCGACCGCCTAAAGCCGGGAATGAACGGCCGGGAAGAAGTAGAGGAGAACCGGTACGAGGATTACGTCGAACTTGACGGAGACGGGATTTCACTCTATTTAAGCGGTCAAAACGCGATTCAAAGCAATGTGGTCCAAGGGATGCTGACGGCGTTTGCCGACCAGTACAACGCGTTGTATGCCATCGTGAAATCCGCTCCGGACCAAGCGGAAACGGCGTTCGCCGCCGGCGCGTCCGGACGCGATTTCATCAAGGAGACCTCGATTGCCGCGGATCGGCAGCCGGGCTCCCTGGACTACTATGCTTTAGCGATGACTTCGATGATCGCCCTGTGGAGCTCGATTTCCGCTAGCCAGCTCATCACGGGCGAGATCAGGCAAGGAACCGGGATACGCCTCGCTGCGGCCCCGGTACGCAAGGGAGAAATTTTTGCCGGCAAAGTGCTGGGCAACATGGTGATCAATATGTTGTGCGTGCTGATCATCATCATCTTCAGCAAATACGCTTTTGCCGCCTACTGGGGCAATCATCTGGGTACGGTAGTAGGCGTGCTGGCTTCGGAGGTCGTGATGGCCGTCAGCTTGGGCTTGGCGATTAGCTACGTCCTGAAGGAAGCGGCAACCCGCGGCGTGATCATGATCTTTACGCAAATCGCGGCCTTTTTCGGAGGCGCGTATTTTCCGATGGGCGCGGATGAGGATTTAGGCGCCATCGGTTATGTCGCTAACCTTTCTCCGATCCGCTGGGCCAATGTGGCGATCACGAAAATCATTTACAACGATCAGTTGTCCGTGGCATTGCCGGTCGTCGCGCTAAACCTGGGCGTCGCTTTTGTGATGCTGGCGGCGGCAGCGCTTATGATGCGGCGCAGGGAGGGATTGTAATATGGGAAAAGACATTTGGTGGATCGCGGCCAATATGCTGCGGACAACGTTTCGTAAACGCAATAACCTGATTCTTTATTTGGGCTTGCCGCTCGTCGGGATTTTGGTGACCATGCTTATGTATGGCAACCTGGGGCAAACCGGGCTGCGGGTCGGTGTCGTGAATGAAGACGGGGCGGAGCGAATCGCGGCAGATACGGTTCGTTTTCTGCAGCGCTTGGATCAGGTACAATTGACGAAGGTCACGGAGGCGGAGCTTCGCGAGCAACTCGCCGCCGGCAAGCTGGACAGCGGACTCGTGCTCGAAGCCGGATTTTCGCAAAGCGTATTGGCCGGAGAGCCGGGCCGCATCGACATTCAGTCGGTCAAGGGCGCGCAAGTGACGGCTTACGTCAAATCCATGCTTTATAGCTACATTAACAACATTTCCGCCCTTGGCCGGGCCGCCGGGGGAGATCAAGCGAAGTTTGAACAACTGGTTGCGGATTACCAGAACCCTGCCGTCAAGCTGGCGGTCCAATCGGTCAACGACTCGTCCGAAACGAAACAAGCGATGACCTATCAATCGATCGGCTTCCTGATCATGTTCATGATGATGTCGGCGGTCAACCTATCGGAGCTGATTTTGAAAAGCAGGGAAGACCGCACCTTCTTTCGGGTCATCTCTTCGCCGATCAACGCCAGAACCTATGTGATCGCGAATATTATCGTCAATTTGACCGTCATGCTGGTACAGATCGTCTTCACCCTGTTTTTCATGCAAGTCGTGTTCAACATCGATCCCGGGATCCCATTCGGCCGAATGGCGCTGCTGTTAATGCTGTTTGCGCTCGTATCCGTCAGCCTTTCGCTCGTCATCGTGGCTTTTTCCAAAAACAGCGGCATTTCCGGCACTTTGCAAAATATCATCATCACGCCAACCTGTTTGCTCGCCGGTTGCTTTTTCCCGATCGAGATCATGCCGTCGGCCGCGCGCCGCATCGCCGATTTCTTGCCGCAGCGCTGGATTCTGCAATCCATCGATTCGTTGCAGAAGGGTGACGGTTTCGCCGGGGTTTGGTTCAACCTGTCGGTGCTGGCCGCGTTCGCCCTGGTCTTTTTCCTGCTGGCGGCTTACAAGTTTGGACGCAATAACGATACCCGCCATTTCATTTAAGAGGTTAATTAATAAATCATCACTTTAAGATATAAGGAATCGGAAGAAAAACTGCCGCTAAACGCGGTCTTGCTTCCTAGAAGGTACGACGATAGTGTTTATCTTATCACGAAGCAAGTCCTGAAGCGGATTCGGCATCGAATCTTGAATTCAACCGGGCCTTCCGGTGCCGAAAACCTGACTTTTTGAACACTCACGATAGGCAGAAAAAAATAACATTCGGAGTCGTGATGTAGATCACAGATACAGTACCACCCCGCTGTTATACTACAGTTAGCCGACATCATATTTGCAAGCACCCCGCCGGACGTATTGGTGACAGAGAGTTGTGCGAGATTTTCCGTCCAATACGTCCGTGCGACCAGCCAACTCATTTTTGAGGTAGCAGGGTGCTTCTTTTTTTTGCCTTTTTTCGGTATTATGGAGCCATTGGGAAAGAACAAATGACTAGGAGGATTACGATGGACAATTGTTTGTTTTGCAAAATCGCCGAGGGCTCGATTCCGTCGAACAAGGTTTATGAGGATGACCGGTTTCTCGTTTTCCACGATATCCAACCGGCTGCGCCGACCCATGTGCTGATCATCCCGAAGAAGCATATCGCCTCCATGAATGACGTGTCTCCGGAGGACTTCGCCTTGATCGGGGAGATGCACCGGATCGCCCAGGATACGGCCAAGAAGCTGGGCGTCGCGGAGAGCGGTTACCGGCTCATCAACAACTGCGGTCCCGACAGCGGACAAGCGGTTCAGCACATCCACTACCACTTGCTTGGGGGAGCCAAGCTGGGGGCGTTGGTGCAGTCCTCGGACTCGCATGCTCTATAACACTATAGAGGAAGTTCAAAAAGTCATCTTTGGATCACGAAGCTTATACAAGGAGTGGACTCGACGTCGAATCTTGAATTCAGCCGGGCCTTCCGTTGCTCACGTAGGTCTGCCTACGCTGCGCTACTCAATCCCTAGCTTCATCCAACCTTCTCGGTGCTCCAAACCCGACTTTTTGAACCTTCATTGAAACGGTAGTTCAAAAAGTCATCTTTGGATCACGAAGCTTATACAAGGAGTGGACTCGACGTCGAATCTTGAATTCAGCCGGGCCTTCCGTTGCTCACGTAGGATCCATCTACGCTACGCTAATGACGTCCTTGCCTCATCCAATTCTCTCGGCGATCCCAATCTGATTTTTTGAACTCGCACTATTTTAGAAATTGGAAGAGAAAAAAGCGGGCGCTCAGGTTGACACCCTATTTCCCTTTCCCCTATAATGAAATTTGATGAACCGTGTTATGCTCTTGGACGGTCTGGTCGGAGGGAGGGAAAACTGGTGTCTGAAACTAAAGTTCGCAAAAACGAGACAATTGATGCTGCACTTCGTCGCTTTAAACGTTCCATCGCTAAAGATGGGGTATTGGCTGAGGTGAAGAAACGTAAGCATTATGAAAAGCCAAGCGTAAAGCGCAAGAAAAAGTCCGAGGCTGCTCGTAAGAGAAAGTTTTAGGAGGATTTAGTCAACTATGAATCTTAGCGAGCGATTGAACGAAGATATGAAGCAAGCGATGAAGAGTCAAGACAAGTTCAAGCTCTCCACCATTCGAATGGTTCGTGCTACGATGAAGAATCTTGAAATAGATTTGAAAAGAACTTTGGACGATAATGAAGTGCTTGATATCCTAAGTCGTGAAATCAAACAGCGCAAAGATGCCCTCCAAGAATTTGAAAAAGCGGGTCGCGACGATCTTGCCGCACAAGTGAAAGCGGAAGCGGAGATCCTGACGGAATACCTTCCCGAACAGCTAAGCGAAGAAGAAATTAAAGTCATTGTACAGCAGACCATCCAGGAAACCGGTGCTTCTTCGAAAGCCGAGATCGGGAAAGTGATGAGCGCGCTGATGCCTAAGGTCAAAGGCCGGGCGGACGGCAAGCTTGTTAACCAGACGGTTCAGCAGCTTTTGCAATAACTTCACAGACAAACACCTTCTACACGATTCATCGTAGAAGGTGTTTTTTCATTTTTGCGAAGGACTTAAAAAGTCAAGGCTGCCTAACCAGAGCGGCCTTGACTTTTTTTATCGCGAATTGTGAATCGGAGGGAGTTTACGTCCGTCTTGGCAAAAGGGACTTCCGGGACAGCTCTTTTCCTTTCTCATAAAACAGTAAACCTCCGCATAATTTGTACAGTAAGGGAAGGAGGATTGCCCCGTATGAGCCGGTTTGTCCGCAAAATCCGCAAATGGACGGTCGATGCGCTCGACTTGCCCAGCGACCTTGTATTCGATTTACCCAGGCTCACCTTAATTGGAGGTCAGCAGCTTTATATAGAGAATCACCGGGGCGTTATCCATTTCTCTCCCGAAGCGCTGCATTTGGCTCTCAGCCAAGGAACGTTGGAGGTAGAGGGCAGCGACCTGGTCATTAAGGCGATCATGCCGGAAGAAGTTGTTGTGGAAGGCCGTATCTTCGGCATCAAATATCGCGAAACGGAGGAATAGCCCGTGAAATCACCGGCTTTAACCCAACTCAGGGGTGTCGTCACCATCACGGTCCGCGGAGGATCGATCGCACAGCTCGTGAACGAGCTATCCAGACAGGGCATCGACATTTGGGATGTCAAGCCCTTGCCTGGAGGGCAAATGGAGTTGAAGGTACAGCTCGCCGACTTTTTTCGACTGCGGCCGTTGTTAAAGCGGACAGGCTGCCGCCTAACCGTCAAAGGCCGTTCGGGCTTGCCGTTTGTATGGGCCAAGATATGGAAGAGGAAAGGCTTCATCGCAGGCTTTGCTTTGTTTCTCGTAGCGATCTTTTGCCTTTCCTCGCTGGTTTGGGACGTCGAGGTGAAGGGGAACGATCAAATCGCTTCCGAGGACGTGCTGAATGCGGCCAAGCAGGAAGGCATATATCCGTTTCAATGGATTTTTCGTTTGCCTGAACAGGACAAGCTTTCGGCCAGCCTGACCCGCAAGCTCCCGGGAACGTCTTGGGTCGGCGTGTCCCGCACCGGGACGCGGATTACGATCCAGGTGGTGGAAGCCACCCAGCCCATGGAACAGGAACTGCTGAGCCCGCGCCACCTCGTCAGCAAAAGCGATGCGGTCATCACGCATATTTATGCGGAAAAGGGCCAGCCGGAGGTCGGCAAAAACGATCGGGTCAAAAAGGGCCAGGTGCTCGTTTCCGGTTTTCAGGGAGGCAAAGCCGTCGTGTCCAAAGCGGAAATCTGGGGCATCGTTTGGCATGTCTATAACATCGAAGTGCCGCTGGTGCACCGGCAAAAGGTATACACTGGGGAACGGAAGCAACGCGGGTATTTGTATTTCGGCAAAACGGCGATTCAGTTGACCGGGTACGGCAAAATATCTTTCGCCCAGTCGGAGACGCTGACCGAGCTGGACCCGCTGACGTGGCGCAGCGTGAAACTGCCGATCGGTTGGATGAGCGAAAAGGTGATGGAGACCACGGAAATGGAGTGGAAGCGGACGGCCGAGCAAGCGAAGCAAGAAGGAATCGAACGGGCCAAGCGCGATATTTTGGCGAAAAACGGCGTGGATAGCGTCATTATGAATCAAAAAATTTTGCATGAGAAGACGGACAATGGTAAAGTTTATATGAAAGTGCATTTCGAAGTAGAGCAGAATATCGCCGAGGAAATGCCGATAGTACACGAGCAAGGAGAATGAGGCTATTTGTCAGAACAACTGGTAAACATCAAAATACCGCTTCAAAGCGCGGCTGAAGGACTCTCGTTATTCGGCCCTCAAGATGTGTTTCTTAAATTGATCGAACAGCATTTGCAAGCGAGCATCGTTTTGCGGGAATCGGAGATTACTATCCGCGGGGAACACCGAGAAGCGGAGAAGGTAGAGCAGTTGTTTGAAGTATTGCTTGAACTGATCCGGAACGGATACATTTTGACGGAACGGGACGTCCTGTACGCTATCGATTTAGCTAAGGATCTCCGTGCCGATCAACTTCTTGATTTATATAAAGGCGAAATCGCCATGACCTATCGGGGCAAGCCGATTCGCGTCAAAACCATCGGGCAAAAGCATTACGTCACGACGATCAAGAAACGGGACGTCGTGTTCGGCGTCGGCCCGGCCGGAACGGGCAAAACCTATCTGGCGGTCGTGCTGGCCATCACGGCGCTGAAGGAAGGCTCGGTCAAACGGATCGTTCTGACCCGGCCGGCGGTGGAAGCCGGGGAAAGCCTGGGCTTTCTGCCGGGCGACCTGCAGGAAAAGGTAGATCCTTATTTGCGTCCGCTGTATGATGCGCTATACGACGTTATGGGCCCCGAGCAGACCGCCAAGGCGCTGGAGCGGGGATTGATCGAAATCGCGCCGCTGGCCTATATGCGCGGGCGGACGCTTGACGATTCGTTTATTATTCTGGACGAGGCGCAGAATACGACGCCGGAGCAGATGAAGATGTTCTTGACCCGGCTCGGATTTGGGTCCAAGATGGTGATTACCGGGGACGTGACGCAAATCGACCTCCCCAAAGGCAAAAAGTCAGGCCTGGTGGAAGCAAAGTCGATTTTGCGCGATATCGAGGAGATCGGGTTCGTCTATTTTGCGGAATCGGACGTCGTCCGCCATTCGCTCGTCCAAAAAATCATTGTTGCGTATGACCGTGCTGCCGAAAATCAAGGTTAAGCTTCCAGCCACTTCGCGGGGTTTACATTGTTCAGGAGGGCTGTCTTTATGACAAATAACGATCAGCAAAAAAAGAGTGCGTTTCAGTCCAGAATAGCAGGATGGAAACATAGCACAGCCGTGCGTTATGTTCTGTTCGTGCTGCTCGTCGTTATGCTGTACGTCAGTCTGGCGCCCAAACTGCTTCCCGAAACGTACGATATCGCCGTAGGTTTGCCCAGCGACAAGGAAATTATGGCGCCGATGGATATTCCCGATACGAAGGCGACGCTGAAAGCCCAGGAGGAAGCGGCCGAGAAGGTAGGTCAGGTCTATACGATCCTTCCGTTCCGCAACGAAACGCTGGTCGCGCAAATGCTGGACCGGATTTTTCGTTTGAACCAGGACGATCAGGTGTCGGAAGATGACAAAATCAAGATTTACCGCGAAGAGCTGCCGCAGCGCGTCAAGGACTACGTTCAAAATTTCATCATGAACAATCGCGGCTCCAGTACATATTCGCCTACCCTGTTCGAGGAAGTTACGCAGCGGGTAGATGAACAACAGTATCACATCTCGGAAGAAACGTTTATCAAGATCCCCCGGTTGACCTCGGAGGATATCAATGAAATGAAGCCGGTAGCGGCGGACATCGTTGCCCGGTTGACGGCGGACCCGATCGTGGAGGCGCAGACCGCGCGGGCCAAGGTTGCGGAAATGGTCAGCACGAGCTCCCTTGGCAAGCGGACTTCCCGCGAAGTCGTTCAGGAGCTTGCTCGTCTCTCGATCACTGCCAATAAGTTTTACGATGAGGAAGCAACGAAGGCGGCGAAAGTGGAAGCACGTGAAAACACGCCGACCGTGTTTATCAAGCAGGGGGATGTGCTTGTCAAGAAAGGCGAGAAAATTACCCAGGAAATGTATACGCTGTTGGAGAAAAACGGCCTGCTCAAGGATGAGGTCGATTATTCTCCGCAATTTGGCCTCGTTCTGCTGTCCTTGCTGATGTCGATCGGGCTCATCATGTATATTCGCCAATCGGAGGGCGCGAACCGCTTCAAATATAACAATGCCCAGTTCGTCATGCTGCTGCTGATCATACTGATCACCATCGTTTCGATGCATGTGATTAACATATTGCAAACTGAGCAGCACGCGTACATCGGGTATTTGGCGCCGATCGCTACGGGGGCGATGCTAATTACGCTGCTTCTGGATTTGCCGCTGGCGTATATCTGCTCCATCCTGTTCAGCATTTTGGCCAGCATTATCCTCAATACGCGGCAAGGCGAGATGTTCGATTTTCAGTTCGGCTTTTTTGCCTTCGTCATCTCGTTTGCTTCGATTTTCGCCATTCACCGGGCCAGCCAGCGTTCCACGCTGCTCAAAGCGGGCATCATGATTTGCCTGTTTGGCTCGTTGTCCATCTTTACGATGATGTTGATCGACAATCAGGAATGGACGCAGGAAAGCACCTTATATGCTTTGGGATTCTCCGTGGCTGGAGGGTTGCTGACGACGATTCTGGTCATCGGACTGATGCCGTTCTTCGAGGTAACCTTCGGGATCTTGTCCGCGCTCAAGCTGGTGGAGCTGTCCAATCCGAACCATCCGCTGCTGCGCAAGCTGCTGACGGAAACGCCGGGCACGTACCACCATAGCGTCATGGTCGGCAATCTGTCGGAAGCCGCCGCGGAAGCGATAGGCGCCAATGGGCTGCTCTGCCGGGTCGGTTCGTATTATCACGACATCGGGAAGACGAAGCGGCCAAGCTATTTTATCGAAAACCAGAACAACATGGAAAATCCGCATGATTTCATCGATCCGAAGCTGAGCAAATCAATCATCATCGCGCACGCCAGGGACGGAGTGGAGATGCAGAAGGACTACAAACTGCCTAAGCCGATCCGGGACATTGCCGAGCAACATCATGGGACGACGTTTTTGCATTATTTTTACCACAAGGCGCTTCGTCTGGCCGAGGAGCAAGGCGTGGAGCCGGACTTCACCGAGGAGGATTTCCGCTATCCGGGACCGAAAGCCCAATCTAAGGAAGCTGCGGTAGTCGGCATCGCCGACAGCGTCGAAGCCGCCGTTCGTTCACTGCGCAAGCCTACGGTGGATCAGGTGGAATCGATGATCGAGAAGATCATCAAAAGCCGGTTGGACGACCATCAATTCAACGAATGCGATCTGACGATGCGCGAGCTGGATCTCATTGCGCAGACGTTGAAGGAAACGGTAATGGGCATCTTCCATTCGCGGATCGAATATCCGGAGGAAATCAAGAAGAGCAAAGAGAACGAGGAGAAGGACAGGGGGCAAGGCGTGAATGGGCCTACAGCTGGCTTGGAGCAATGAACAAGAGAAAATGGAGATCGGTCAGGATTTGATCGATGTATTGAATAAAGTGCTTCAAATCGCCGGAGCGGCGGAAGGCATTGCCGAAGGCGAAGTGGCATTAACTTTCGTGGACGACGAGGCGATTCACGAGTTGAATCGCGAATACCGCGGCATCGACCGGCCAACCGACGTATTGTCTTTTGCGATGAATGAATCGCTGGAGGAGGAGCCTGAGATCGTCTATGAACTGGAAGCGGATGAGGAACTGGAAGATCTGACTGATGTGCTGGGGGATATCATTATCTCCGTGGATCGGGCCAAGGCGCAAAGCGAAGATTACGGGCACTCCCTCGAACGGGAGATCGGCTTTTTGTTCGTGCACGGTTTTTTGCATCTGCTGGGATATGATCATCAGGACGCCGAAAGCGAAGCGGAAATGATGGGCAAGCAGGAAGACGCGCTGGCCCAAGTCGGGTTGCTTCGCTAATGAAGCCGCCTCGTCGATGGAGTTCCACGTTCTGGTATGCGCTGGAGGGGATCGCAGCTTCGCTTAAAACGCAGCGTAATTTACGAGTCCATGTCGTCGCCGCCATAGTGGTGATCGTTGCAGCGGTGGGTTTTAAACTTCCCGCCCGGGACACGGCCCTGCTTCTGCTGGTCATCGCCCTGGTGATCTCGCTGGAGCTGGTAAACACGGCAATTGAGGCTCTGGTGGATCTTGCAGCCCCGGGGTGGCATCAACTAGGCAAAATCGCCAAGGATGCCGCTGCCGGGGCCGTGCTGGTCGCAGCGGTTTTTGCCGTAGCGATCGGCATCTTGTTATTTTACGGGCCCGTAATAGACTGGCTCGGGTTATAGCTGAATTAACTTAAGTTGAACTGCGGATTTAGGCTAGAGGGTGAAATGATTCGGAAGAAGCGGAGTGTTCGCCTTTATGGGCGGATTTCTGCAATTTCTGAAACTAGTGAATCAGAAAAATCCGCTAACCACTCTTATTTTAGCGTTGTTAAGGAGATGATAAAACATGGATCACGCCCATTTAATGCAGGAAGCGATTAAGGCCCATAAAAACGCCTATATCCCCTATTCCGGCTTTGGCGTCGGAGCGGCACTGCTGGATCGTCAAGGTCATGTCCACCACGGCTGCAACGTGGAGAATGCCGCCTACAGTCCAACCAACTGCGCCGAGCGAACGGCCTTGTTCCGGGCGATTGCCGACGGGCATCGCCCCGGGACCTTTCAAGCGATCGCCGTTGTCGGCGACACGGATGAACCGATCGCGCCATGCGGCGTTTGCCGCCAAGTGCTGCTGGAGCTGTGCGGGCCGGATATGCCGGTGATTCTCGGCAATCTCAAGGGCAATATCCGCCATACCACCGTGCGGGAGTTGCTGCCGTACGCTTTCGCTCCCTCGCACTTGGAGGAGCCCCAAACCTAGAGGTAGTTCAAAAAGTCATCTTTTGAAGATATAGGAATGTATGGGCGCCTTAAGCATCAGCTTCCTTATATCGCAAGAAAAACTACCGCTAATCGCGGTCTGGCTTCCTGGAAGGTACTTCGATAGGTGTTTTTCTTATCACGAAGCTTTTGCATAGAAGCGGATTCGACGTCGAATCTTGAATTCAGCCGGGCCTTCCGTTGCTCACGTAGATTCATCTACGCTGCTCTACTGAGTCCCTAGCTTCATCCAACCTTCTTGATATCTAACGGACACCAGAGACGCTATTGACACACTTTTGGGCATTTTCCGATTCTAACGGACCGAAGAGACCTTATTTCGGGCAAAACGTACTAAATGGCCGCCATGAGTGTCCAATAAGGTCTCTGGAGTCCGTTACAGTGGGAAATAACCGGGAAATGGGCAAATAAGGTCATTACGGTCCGTTAATTAAACCTATGTTCAGGTCATGACGAAAGGAACTATTTTATGGCTAAAACAAAATTCAAGTCCGGCTTCGTGGCGATCGTCGGGCGGCCCAACGTGGGCAAGTCGACGCTGATGAATCAGGTCATCGGCCAAAAAATCGCCATTATGTCCGATAAGCCGCAAACGACGCGGAACAAAATTCACGGGGTGTATACCTCGGAAACCATGCAGATCGTGTTTCTGGACACGCCGGGCATCCATAAACGCCAATCGAAGCTTGGCGACTATATGAACAATACGGCGCTGAATACTCTTGGGGAAGTGGAAGCGGTCCTCTTTCTTGTCGATGCCGCGGAAGGGCTCGGCGGCGGAGACCGATTCATCATCGAACGATTGAAGGATGTGCGAACGCCGGTCATCCTGGTGCTAAACAAAATCGACCGCGTCGAGCCGGAGCAGTTGCTGCCGCTGATCGAGGAATATAGCAAGCTTCATCCGTTTACGGAAATCGTACCGATATCCGCTAAACTGGGCAATAATGTCAATACTTTGCTCGAGCAGATCGAGAAATATTTGCCGGAAGGTCCGCAATATTACCCTGAGGATCAGGTGACCGACCATCCGGAGCAATTTGTGTGCGCGGAGTTGATTCGCGAGAAAATCCTGCATCTTACCCGCGAAGAGGTTCCGCATTCCATCGCCGTGACGATCGAGGACATGCGCGTGCAGGAGAACGGGGTGGTGAACATTTCTGCGGTCATCTTCGTCGAGCGCGATTCCCAGAAGGGAATCATCATCGGCAAACAGGGGTCTTTGCTGAAGGAAGTAGGCAAACTGGCGAGACATGATATCGAAAACCTGCTCGGTTCCAAAATTTTCCTCGAGTTGTGGGTCAAGGTAAAGAAAGATTGGCGGAATCAGGAACGGATTTTGAAGGATCTGGGGTTCCATAAGGACGCTTGATCGACCGTGACGGAAGTTAGCCCATTCTATACTGGGAGTTATTGCAACGCATAGTTCGCTTCTATGCGCACATCCTATCTTTGAAGATGCAGGCGTCATTTCCGAAGAAAGGATGAATACGAATGCGAGATTTTTCGTGGAAGTATTTTGCGATGACTGGAGATGTCGATGCTTATATGCTATATAAAGAAGCCGGCGGCAATTCCGAGGAGGAGGCTGCGGCCGCTGAAGAGCTGGTCATAGAGGAAGAAGCCGAGTAATAACTGTTTGGGGGAAAAGGCATGCTCTACAGGGTGGAAGGTATCGTCATCCGCAGCATGGACTATGGAGAAGGCAATAAAATCATTACATTATGCACGGAATTGAACGGTAAAATCGGGGTTCTGGCGCGCGGCGCAAAAAAGGTGAAAAGCCGGCATGCGGCGCTGACCCAGCCTTTTACGCAAGGTGAATACGTGTTCTTCCGCCAAAACGGGGGGTTGGGAACGCTAAATCAAGGTGAGATCATCGAATCTCACTTTTCTTTGCGTGAGGACCTTTTTTTGGCGGCTTACGCCTCCTACGCCTGCGAGCTGCTGGATCGGACCCTGCAGGATGAAGAGGTGGGCAGCTTTTGGTACACCCAGCTCAAAGCCTGCCTGGACGGGCTGTCGTCGGGTAAGGATCCGCAAATCGTATTGCATTTGTATGAAATGAAAATTCTGCAGGCGGCCGGTTACGGTCCTTCGCTGGAACGCTGCATCTCCTGCGGACGGATCGACGATTCGCCTTATGTCAGCCCGCGTTTGGGCGGGAAGCTGTGCCGCAGCTGCCGGCATCAGGACCCTGCGGCGCTGAAGGTTTCGCCGGGCGTGCTCAAGCTGCTGGCGCTGTTTGAAAAAATGGATCTCCGCCGGCTCGGAAACGTAGAGGTGAAGGACGAAACGAAGCAGGAGCTAAAAACCGTGATGCGGGCTTTCATGGACATGCAGCTCGGACTCAAGCTGAAATCGCAGCATTTCCTCGACCAGCTGGACAAGTATGAAATTTGACGAACTGCATAAAATCATATAATATATAAAGGAATTTCTCCTTTATGGAGACTTGTGCGTTGAACGGGAAAAGTAATAAGACAGGCTTTTGTTAAAAATCAGCTTTTCAGCACCGAGAAGGTTGGATGAAGCAGGGACTGAGTAGCGGAGCGTAGGTGGAGCCTACGTGAGCAACGGAAGGCCCGGCTGAATTCAAGATTCGATGCCGAATAATCTTCATGGAACTACTTCGTGATCAAAAGCTGACTAAGCGAGCCGGGGAGGGTGGGAGCCCGGTCGGAAGGTCTTATGAACGGCGTCCCGGGAGCATGAAACGATCGTGAAAAGCGGATTTGTCCAGCTCGGCGTTTTTTGGCGGCTCGGCAAATCAAGTAGGGTGGAACCGCGGGAACTTAAAGTGCGAGTTTAAAAAGTCGGATTTTTCTTGATTCACTTCGTGATCAAAAGCGGACTTTTTAAACGACCTTTTACAGCTCTCGTCCCTACGTCTGACAGCAGGCGTAGAGGCGGGAGCTTTTTTATATTGCCCCGAAACAGCCGGCTGAACACCATCTAAAGTAGAGGGAGATGTGGTTCGTTTATGAATTTTCAGCAGATGATCTTAACCCTGCAGCAGTTTTGGGCTGAGCAAAATTGCATCGTCGTGCAGCCTTATGACGTGGAGAAAGGCGCGGGCACGCTGAACCCGATGACGTTTCTGCGTTCCATCGGTCCGGAACCGTGGAACGTGGCTTATGTCGAGCCTTCGCGCCGTCCGGCCGACGGACGTTACGGGGAGAACCCGAACCGTTTGTATCAGCATCACCAGTTCCAGGTCATTATCAAGCCGTCACCCGACAATATTCAGGAGATTTACCTCGAAAGCTTGAAGCGGCTGGGCATCAACCCGCTCGAGCATGATATCCGTTTTGTCGAAGACAACTGGGAGCATCCGGGTCTGGGCGCTTGGGGCCTGGGCTGGGAGGTCTGGCTTGACGGGATGGAGATCACCCAGTTTACCTACTTCCAGCAGGTCGGCGGGATCGAGGCCAACCCGGTTGCCGTGGAAATCACGTACGGGATGGAGCGCCTCGCTTCCTATATCCAGGACAAGGAAAACGTGTTCGAACTGGAGTGGGTCGACGGAACGACTTACGGCGACGTGTTCCACCAAGCGGAATTCGAGCATTCCAAATATACGTTTGAAATCTCCGACGTAAAAATGCTGTTTACCTTATTCAACATGTACGAGCAGGAAGCCGGCAAGGCGATGGAGCAGCATTTGGTGTTCCCGGCCTATGATTATGTGCTGAAATGCTCCCACACCTTCAATTTGCTGGATGCCAGAGGGGCGATCAGCGTAACGGAGCGGACGGGTTATATTACCCGGGTACGGAATTTGGCGCGTCAAGTCGCCGCCACGTATTTGGAGGAGCGCGAGAAGCTTGGCTTCCCGATGCTTCAGAAAGGGGGGGCTGCACGTGGCTAAGGATTTGTTGTTCGAAATCGGTTTGGAGGAAATGCCGGCCCGCTTCATCCGCGGAGCGATGGAGCAGTTGAAGGATCGGACGGCCAAATGGCTGGAGGAGTCCGTGATCACGCACGGCGCGATCGAAACCTATGCAACGCCGCGCCGTTTGACCGTGCTCGTAAAAGAAGTAGCCGAGAAACAGGAGGATGTGCACGAGGAAGTCAAAGGCCCTTCGCGCAAAATCGCTCTGGACGAAAACGGCGATTGGAGCAAAGCGGCGCTGGGCTTCGCCCGCAGCCAAGGAGCCAGCCCGGAGCAATTCACGTTCCGCGAGGTGGGAGGCACCGAATACATTTATGTCAACAAAAGCCGCATCGGCGTTGAAACGGCAAGCATCGTGTCCGAAGGCTTGCTAGGCATTTTACAGGCGATGAATTTTCCGAAGAACATGCGTTGGGGCAGCTACGATTTCAAATTCGTCCGTCCGATCCGCTGGATCGTCGCCTTGTTCGGTAAAGACGTCATCGATCTGGAGATCGCCGGCGTGAAATCCGGCAACGTGACGCGCGGGCACCGGTTCCTCGGGGCGGAAACCGTAATCGAAGAGCCGGCCGTTTACGTGGAGACGCTACGGGCCCAGCACGTGATCGCCGACGTGAACGAACGTCAGACCCTGATCCAAAACCAAATCGATGCCCTGGCCAAGGAAAAGGGCTGGCATATCGCGGTCAAAGAGGATTTGCTGGAGGAAGTGCTGTTTTTGGTGGAAACCCCTACCGTACTGTTCGGTACGTTCGAGGAGTCGTTCCTGCACATTCCGCAAGAAGTGCTGATCACCTCGATGCGCGAGCATCAGCGCTATTTCCCGGTGCTGAACGAGCAAGGCAATCTGTTGCCATACTTCGTCACGGTACGAAACGGCAATAACGCGTCGCTGGAGACAATCGCTCGCGGTAACGAAAAAGTGCTGCGCGCCCGTTTGTCCGACGCCAAATTCTTCTATGAGGAAGACCAGAAGCTGGCCATCAAGGACGCGTTGTCGAAGCTGGAAAGCATCGTTTTCCACGAAGAGCTGGGGACGATCGGCGACAAAGTCCGCCGCATTCGCCGGAATACGGAGAAGCTGTCGAGCCTGCTGGCCATCGATACCGGAACGGCCGAAGCCGCGGCACGCACCGCGGAAATCTGCAAATTCGACCTCGTTACGCAAATGGTTTACGAATTCCCTGAGCTGCAGGGCGTCATGGGTGAAGACTACGCGCGTAAAGCCGGAGAACCCGAGACCGTGGCGAAAGGAATCTTCGAGCATTATCAGCCGCGGTTCGCCGACGATGCCGTTCCGGCGGGGGCCGTTGGCTCCATCGTCAGCATCGCCGATAAAATCGATACGATCACCGGCTGCTTTTCGATCGGAATTATCCCGACCGGGTCGCAGGATCCTTACGGCTTGCGCCGCCAGGCTGCCGGCATCGTCCAGATCATCCTCGAGCATCGGTTGTCCGTTTCTTTGACCGATATTTTCAAGATCGCCCTGGAAACGCATCAGCAGCTTCGCGGCCTCAAGCGCGGCGAGGAGGAAATCTTGAAGGACCTGATGGAATTCTTCGGACTGCGCGTCAGAAAAACGCTGTCGGATCTTAATCTTCGCTATGACGTGGCGGACGCGGTCCTGGCGGCCGGATATGATGACGTGGTGTCTGTGGTCGCACGCGGCAACGCGTTGATGGAGGCCGTTAATGCGAAGGAGGATTTCAAGCTGACGGTGGAATCGTTCGGACGGGTCAGCAATCTCGCGGCAAAAGCAACCGGCGAAAAGGTTCGCTCGGACTTGCTTGCCGAGCCGGCGGAACAAGCGCTTTACGAAGCTTGGCGTTCACTGTCAGGCAGTTACCGCGACACGTTGGGCCGGCGCAACGCAGCGGGAGCGCTGACTTTGCTCGCCGGCCTGCAGGAAGCGATTACGGTATTCTTCGATGCCGTCATGGTTATGGCTGAAGACGAAACGATCCGTAAGAACCGCTTGGCGCTGCTGTCTGCGATCGATGAAGATCTGAAGTCATTTGCCGATTTCGGCAAACTCGTTTGGGCATAATAGAAGAAGCAGGAGACATCGTGGCTGCCGGTGAGTATTTCTCGCGGTCAGCCACACATTCCTAAACTGACATGTTGGAGGCGGTAAACCATGCGCATCGTCGTCGATGGGGACTCTTGTCCGGTAAAGGCGGAGATAGCCGAAACGGCGGGCAGGTTCCGCGTTCCGGTGCTGATGGTGTCATCTTACGATCATGTGCTGCAGCCGGCGGAAGGTGTAACGGTGGTTCAAGTGGACCGCAGCGAACAAAGCGCCGATTTGTACATTGCCAACCATGTGGATAAAGGCGATATCGTGGTTACGCAGGACTACGGCCTGGCCGCGCTGGTCATCGCCAAAGCCTGCCATAGCCTGTCTCCCCGCGGCGATCTGTATCATCCCGGCAATATCGATTATTTGCTGGAGCGCCGCCATCATCATGCCAAAGCGAGGCGCGGAGGCCGTTATCCCAAAGGACCGAGGCCGTTTTCGGTTGAAGACCGCGAGCATTTCGCCGCGGTGCTGTCAAAACTTTTGGAACGTTTGCAGGAGAATGTATAGTTTTAGCGAATTACTATTTACGTGTCATAGAGGAGCTTCAAAATGCCCGAAATTTTGACATTTTGGACGATTCTCTTTGCGAAAGATGAAGGTGGTTTGGATGAGTACCGGGCGTGGCAACATTCCGGAGGAAGTCATCGAGGCAGTCTTGCGGCAGCATGATATCGTCGATACGGTCGGCAAGCACGTTCATCTGACCAAACAGGGGAAGTACATGAAAGGGCTATGCCCGTTCCATTCGGAGAAAACCCCGTCGTTCACGGTAACTCCCGAACGGCAAATTTTCCATTGCTATGGCTGCGGCAAAGGCGGGAACGCCATCAAATTCAGGATGGAAATCGAAGGATTAACCTTTCCCGAGGCTGTCAGAATCATGGCGGAGGAAGCGCATATCCCATTTGAGGATAAGGGAAGAAGTTACGGGGATTCACCGCGGAACCAGGAGCTCGAGCAACTGCTGCAGGCTCATGAATGGTCCTCCAAGCTGTATCACTATTTGCTGAAAAATACGGAATACGGTAAGCCGGCGATGGCCTATTTGAAAGCCCGCGGCTTCACCGACAAAGCCATCGACACGTTCCAGATCGGTTACGCACCCGCCAGATGGGATACACTCGTCCAGTTTTTGGACAAACGGTCTTTTGATCTCGGAGAGATGGAGAAGGGCGGACTGCTGTCCTCGAGGCAGGACGGATCCGGTTATGTGGATCGTTTTCGCGACCGGGTCATTTTTCCGCTGCATAACCGCACTGGCAAGGTGATTGCATTTGCGGGAAGAGTGCTGGGCGACGGACAGCCGAAATACTTGAATTCGCCGGAAAGCAAGCTGTTTAGCAAGAGCCGGATCCTTTACAATTTGCATCAAGCCAAGAACGAAATCCGCAAAACGAGACAAATCGTATTGTTTGAAGGGTATGGAGACGTCATCAGCGCATGGGAAGCCGGAGTACACAACGGCGTAGCCACAATGGGCACGGCATTGACGGAAAGCCATGCGGCCATCATGCGGGGATTGGCCGACGAGGTTCTGGTCTGTTATGACGGGGATTCGGCCGGACAAGCCGCGGCGCTCAAGAGCATCCCGATTCTCGAAGGCATCGGCTTTCAAGTGAAAATCGCTTTGCTCAGCGAAGGTTTGGACCCCGATGAATTTATCCAAAAGTTCGGAGCTGAGAGGTTCCGGCATCAAGTATTGGACGGCGCGGTGTCATCCGTCAAATTTAGGCTTATATATCTGAGAAAAAACCATATACTGCTAGAAGAAGACGGTAAGGTCGCTTATATCAAAGAGGCGATGCCGATTATTGCAGCGCTCTCTTCGCCAAGCGAACGCGAGATTTATTTGAAGGAATTATCGGCCGATTTGCAGGTCTCCTTCGATAGCTTGAAGCAGGAATGCAACGAACTTAGGACGGCTATGCAAAAAAAGGCAGACGCCGGGGATAATAAGCCCGAAAGGTGGAATAATGGTAGGCATAAAAAAGGGCAGGCTTCCATGCCGGCTTTGCTGCCCGCTTATCACGTGGCGGAACGGAGATTGATTTCTTTTATGCTGCAGGACGAAGAGGTATCCCGCTATGTGGGCGATCGTCTTGGCACCGGCTTTAACATCGAAGATCATGTGGCGATTGCCGCTTATCTATACGCCTATTATGCACAGGGAAAGACCCCGGATGCAAGCCGCTTCATCTCGTCGCTTCAGGACGAACGGCTGGAGCAGACGGTCATTTCGATCGCGATGATGGATACGCCGGCCGAATGGACGACGCAGGAGCTGGACGATTGCATCCGCGAAATCCAGAGAGTACCGCTACTCGCGCAAATCAAGCAGAAGAAAGACGAGATGGTATCGGCCGAACGGGCCGGGGATTCCATGCGTGCGGCGCAAATTGCAAGTGAGATTATTGCCCTAGAGAGACAGTAAGAGGATGGACTTTCGGTGATGTTTCTAGGGAGGAGGGAGCCAGAGATGACGAATGAACAGCATACTGAACTAGAAACGGAATTGACGCTTGACCAGGTGAAGGACCAGTTGATCGAACAAGGCAAGAAAAGGTCTTCCTTAACATATAAAGAAATTATGGAGAAGCTTTCGCCTTTCGACCAGGACCCTGAGCAAATGGACGAGTTTTTCGAGCAATTGGCCGATCTTGGCATCGACGTGACGGCCGACGGCGACGAAGACCACCGGCGCAACGACGGCGAGGGCTCGCATGACGGAGACGACTTTAATTATGATGACGACCTGTCGCTTCCCCCGGGAATCAAGATCAATGATCCCGTTCGGATGTATTTGAAGGAAATCGGCCGTGTTCCGCTGTTGTCGGCGGACGATGAAATGGAGCTGGCCAAACGGATCGAGAACGGGGATGAAGAAGCAAAACGCCGGCTTGCCGAAGCGAACCTGCGTCTGGTCGTCAGCATTGCCAAGCGGTACGTCGGACGCGGCATGCTATTCCTCGATCTGATTCAGGAAGGCAATATGGGCCTGATCAAAGCCGTGGAAAAGTTCGACCATAAGAAAGGCTTTAAATTCAGCACCTATGCAACGTGGTGGATTCGCCAAGCGATCACCCGGGCGATCGCCGACCAAGCGAGAACGATCCGGATCCCGGTGCACATGGTGGAGACGATCAACAAGCTGATCCGCGTCTCCCGGCAGCTGTTGCAGGAACTTGGGCGTGAACCGACGCCGGAGGAAATCGCGGCGGAGATGGAGTTAAGCGTAGAGAAAGTCCGCGAAATCATGAAGATTGCCCAAGAGCCGGTCTCGCTGGAGACGCCGATCGGGGAAGAAGACGATTCCCACTTGGGCGACTTCATCGAAGATTCGGATGCTTTGGCTCCGGCGGATGCAGCAGCATATGAGCTGCTGAAGGAGCAATTGGAGGATGTCTTGGACACCCTGACGGAACGCGAAGAGAACGTGCTTCGACTTCGCTTCGGACTCGATGACGGACGGACGAGAACACTGGAGGAAGTCGGTAAGGTGTTCGGCGTAACGCGGGAGAGAATCCGGCAAATCGAAGCGAAAGCGCTCCGTAAGCTCCGGCATCCGAGCCGCAGCAAGCGGCTGAAGGATTTCCTCGAATAACGCGCGGCCCGCGTGCAACTTTGACCTTCTGCAGCTTAGCAGTAAGGTCATTTTTGTTGATCGTGCGTCTTCAACCTCTGAAGGAAGGTGAGTGGTTACCTTGGATCAGAACAAACGCAACATCATCCTGACGGAAATCGATCATTGGAGAAGAAGCCGGCTTCTTCCCGAGCAATATTGCGATTTTCTGGAAAACCTGTATCGTGAGCAGAACGAGGGACCTTCGTCCCGTCCTTCGTTCGCTTTGGGTCTTATCCAGCAAGGAAGCCTAAAACTCTGGTCCCTTTCTTTTGGAATTATTTCCTTCTTTTTCTTTATTGTTTTTTATTTTAGCGTTTTTCCCTGGGCTTTGCAAATCGTGATCACCCTGCTGCTCGCAGCGGTCTGCTATACCGTAGCCGGATATTACCGGCAGACAAGAACATTGTTCTCATTGTCGATGGCTGGAATCGGCAGTATGCTGCTGCTGGGGTTCGGCAGCTGGATCATCGCGCTGCAGGGCTGGCCGGCCGGCATCGGAACGACCCTGCTCATTACGGTATGCGGTCTTGTTTGGCTAGCGCTGGGATATGCCCTGCATTTCGGGATATTAAGCTACTGTGGTTTTGCCTGCGCCATTCTACTTTATGCCTTCCTGCTCGGCAGCATGAACCCGGACGTATCCTGGATCATGCTGCAGGTGCTGTGGCTTCCGTTCGCTGCTATCATGTTCTGGCTGAGCTGGTTAAGCCATCATCGGTTGAAGGAAGCGGCGCGCGTCTTTTTTGCCGTTTCTTTGACGTTATGGTTTATGCCGGAAGCGGATGCGCTGCTGCTGCGGGATGCCGTTTACGAGGGCATGGCGGTGCTGGTGCTGCTGAAGCTCGTGGCGGCCTTTCTGATTTTGTTTGGACTACGAAAAAAATGGGTGGTGTGGATCGCTTCATGAAATTATCAGCTAGATTACAGCTTATTGCCGACCTGCTGCCGGAGGGGGGCCGGTTCGCCGATATCGGTTCGGACCATGCGCTATTGCCCGTGGCCGCGGTGCGCAGCGGACGAGCTTCCTTCGCCGTTGCCGGGGAAGTGAACGACGGCCCCTTCGAGGCGGCCGGCCGTCAAGTGGCCGAGGCCGGGGAGGCGGCGCGGATTTCCGTTCGCAAAGGGGACGGCTTGGCCGTCATCGCTCCCGGCGAGGTCGATGCGATCACGATCGCCGGCATGGGCGGCGCCTTGATCGTTTCGATATTGAACGCGGGCCGGGCGAAGCTGGCCGGGGTCAAACGGCTGGTACTGCAGCCGAATGTAGGAGAAGAGTTCGTCCGCCGCTGGTTGCTGGACAATGGATGGTTTTTGGCGGAGGAGGCGATCCTGGAGGAAGACGGGAAAATTTACGAGATCCTGATGGCCGAGACCGTACCGCAGGCGGAGGAATTGAACGCCGAGCTATACCGGGAGCGCGAAATCGCCGACGGACGAGTGCGCCTCACCCGGGAGCTGCTGCTGTTGATGGGGCCGAGGTTAACGGCCGTGCCCAGCGGCGTGTTTTTCGATAAATGGGAATCGGAATTGCGCAAATTGGATAAAATCCGCCGATCGGTCGCTTCGTCGACGCAGGAGGCTTCCCGCGACAAGGAAGAGGAACTAAAACGGCTCTCGGAGCAGTTGAAGGAGGTGCTGGCATGTTTGCCAAGGGACAAACGATAGTGCAGTATTTGGAGCAGCTGGCTCCCAAGCATGTGGCGATGGAGGGAGATAAAATCGGCCTCCAGCTGGGTACCTTGCAGAAGGAAATCCGAAACGTGCTGGTGGCGTTGGACGTCAATGAGGCGGTGGTGGACGAGGCGATCTCGCTGGGGGCTAATCTGATCGTCGCCCACCACGCGATCATTTACCGCCCGCTTCCCCATTTGCAAACCGATACGCCGATGGGCAAGGTGTACGAAAAGCTGATCAAAAACGACATCGCCGTCTATGTCGCCCACACCAATCTTGACGTTACCGACGGCGGGATGAACGATTGGATGGCCGAGGCGCTGGGTATCGAAAGCTCCGGATCGCTCGAAGACATCCATACGGATCACCTGTATAAGCTGGTCGTGTTCGTACCGAAGGATCACCATGAGAGCGTGCTGGAGGCGATCCTGAACGCCGGCGCCGGAGCGATCGGCAATTACAGCCATTGCAGCTTTAATATCGAAGGCTATGGCACGTTTATGCCCGGCGAAGGCACTGACCCTTACATCGGCACGCAGGGCAAGCTGGCCAAGGCGGAGGAAATGCGCATTGAAACGGTTGTTCCGCAAAGTTTGCGAAGCAAGGTGATTCAGGCGATGCTCAAACAGCATCCTTATGAGGAGGTAGCGTACGATCTTTATCCGATGGATTTAAAAGGGCGTACGTTGGGACTTGGGCGCGTGGGCAAGCTCCGGGAGCCGGTCTCGCTGGAGGCTTTCGTGCAGCGCGTTAAGGAAGAGCTGGATGTGCCGACGGTAAGGGTCGTCGGCGATTTGGACCGGCCGATCCGCAAGGCTGCCGTACTTGGGGGCTCGGGCGGCCGGTATTGGAAGAGCGCACAATTCCGGGGCGCGGACGTGCTCGTGACCGGCGACGTGGATTACCACACGGCTCAGGATGCCTGGATGGCCGGAATCGCCATCGTCGATCCGGGACACAACGCGGAGAAAATGATGAAGCCGCGGGTAACGGCCTGGCTAACGGAGAAGCTTGACGAAGCCAAATCCGCAACGAAGGTGCATGCTTCCGCCGTCAATACCGAGCCGTTTGCTTTCATGTAAACTTGGGCGGACGGCCGCAGGCCATGATAGGGCTTCCAAGGCTGGCATAAAGCGTCAGCCTTGCCGCTTATTCGCTCTTGTCAGCAACCGGCAATGCTTGTATACTAACAAGTGTTGCCTTCGAAAGTTTGACAGACAATCGCCGGCGGCTTAGCGGCCGCGGGAGGAAAGTCCGGGCTCCATAGGGCAGGGTGCTGGATAACGTCCAGTCAGCGCGAGCTGAAGGATAGTGCCACAGAAATGGACCGCCGATGGCCGCTATATGGCGTGCACAGGCAAGGATGGAACCGAGGTGTAAGAGACCCCGAGGAACGCTGGCGACTTCGTTCCTGGTAAACCCCACTTGGAGCAAGACCTAATGGGACGTAGCTTCTTAGGAAGCAGCCTTTGCCCGAGGCGCGTCCGGGTTGGTTGCTGGAGCCGCCCAGTAATGTGCGGCCTAGATAGATGATTGTCACTCAAGGCGGGAGGGTTGTTCCCGTTATACCGCAGCGAGTACAGAACCCGGCTTACGGCAAACTTTCATCACTAAAGGGAACATCAACCATTCATATCTATGGATAAAGCCTCCGCATCGTTTGGAATCCCAAGCGATGCGGAGGCTTTTGGTTGTGGGCCGATGGTTTTAGGCTTAGTTGGCCCGGTCTACCGCGCGGTCCATTTTGCGTTGGATCGATTGCGGCCAGAATTGAAGCGGCGCTTCGCCGCCGCCGGCGGCCTGCAGCGCGGCGAAGACGTCGATTTGGCCATAACCGAAATATCTGTCCCGCCCGGTGTCGCCCAGGTCGATGACATTGTTCCGGATAATGTCCATGACCTCGGTATTCTTAAGCTCGGGATTTACCGACCGGATTAACGCCGCCAGGGCAGCCACGTGCGGGCTGGCCATCGATGTCCCGGACAAAGCGGCGTACTGGTTGTCCGGATAGGTGCTGGCGATGCTTTCGCCAGGGGCCATCACATCGATGTAGTCCCCGTAATTGGAGAAGGATGCTTTCTGCAGGTTATAGTCCGTTGCCGATACCGACAGGACTTCCGGATAGGCGGCGGGGTAACCCGGCCGTTCGGTGTTATCGTTGCCCGTTGCGGCGATCAGCACGACGTCCCGTTCATACGCGTATTTGATCGCTTCGTGCAGGAACTGGGCGTCCGCATAGTTGCCAAGGCTCATATTGATGACCTTGGCCCCGTGGTCGGTGGCCCAGATGATGCCTTGGGCAACGGAGTAGGTCGTCCCGGAGCCGGACTTGTCCAGCGCCTTGACCGGCAGGATTTTGCCGCCCCACATCATGCCGGCGATGCCTTCGCCGTTGTTCACGTTGGCGGAGATGATTCCCGCCACGTGAGTGCCATGACCGACATCGTCGGTCGGCTGCTGGTCCGGCGCGATCACGTTATAGCCTTGAAGCAGCCTGCCTTGCAGGTCGGGATGCTTCAGGTCGACGCCGGTATCGACGACGGCGACAATGACGTCGTTGCTGCCCTTGGAAAGCTGCCAGCCCCGGTTCGTTTCGATGATCGGCAGGTTCCACTGGTATTCGGAGAACAACAGGTCGTTCGGTATCTCGGGCGTTTCTTCTGAAACGCCGGTTTGCTGGTCACTGAACCAGCCGCGGTCGTCCCAATAGCTTCCGCCGCTTTCATTCGTCAGATACAAATAATGCGGCTCGATATACTTCGGATTCCATTTGTTTTGGAAGTACTGTTTGAGCTGCTTCATGTCCATCGTATCCGAACGGAAGATGTAGGTGTGATTCAGCTTCCGCGCCGGCCGGCAGGCAATATCCCGTTCGATTTGCTTCATTTGCTGCGGGGTGGGAGTTTTTTGAAAGGTGACAACGATCTCGTTTTCGTAATAATGGCTTGCTTTTTCGTTGTCGTGACCCGTCTTGACGGTCATGTCCCGCAGCGTGTCCGTATGCACCGATTCAACCTTGTATTTGCCTTCCTTCGGATAGGGGATCAACCGCAGATTTTTATGCTGATGATCCTGCACCCGGGCGAGGATGCCGACGTCCATGATGGCAATGACGCCCTGCTTCTTGTTTTTGGCCGGCTCGGCGGCTACGAAATACTTCGGCTGTTTTTCGGGAAATGAAGGGGACTCGTAGGACGACGATTTTTTGATCGCCTTTTTGGCATATCCCAAATACGTATCAAGCTGTTGCTTCACGGCGGAGTCCGGTTTGAAATCCGGGCGGCGGAATGCTTTGGTCTGGCCGGTTGCCGCATCGTACCACAAGATCGCCTGGAACTGCTTATGGTCCTTTTGCAGCTCCTCCGCGGAAGTCGGCTGTTTACCGTTCGTGCTCTGGCCCAAGGAAGCGGCCAGTTTGCGGAGATGCCCCCTCGCATCCAATCGCGATAACCGTTCGGTTGCCGTGATGTCGCGTTTCAGCATGTTCTGCTTCAATTTTTGCTCCTGTGCCGGTTTGGGCACGGAAAGCTCTGCTACCCGGTTTCGCGGGGGCTTGCTATCCGAGGGTGGGAATAACAGGGAGACCGCAGCTACTGCTGCGGCGCCGGTCAATCCGACCGCGGCCCATCTGCGCCATTTCATCGGTTTACCTCCTTCGATTCTAATGGGTATAGCGTGAGGTGATGTCCCTGTTTTTATTCCTGCGGGGATACCGAATTCGGCGAAATTATGTTACGATGATTTCGTTAATGACTATACCGATCATTACAGGTGAAGGAGAATTGTTCGCATGCCACAAGCCAATAACATCAGGCAACTGTGTGAGACCACCAAAGAAAAGCTGAAAAGCGCGGCAGGTCCGATCGAGGCGTTTCTGAACGAATATTCGTTGCCGCAGCTTATGGAAGGCCAGGACGAAGAGACGAAATTGTTTTACCAGGGTTTTTTGTCGGATCTGCGGCATTTGCTTGTATTTTCCGAGGTTTGCTATGAGAAGCTGGGCATCGCTTTACGTCGCGGAACTTTTGACGAGGAAGCCGCGGAGAAAGTGTTGTACCATGTGTACCACGACTGCGTGAATCATTTCTTCTATCCCAAGAACGAGAGCTATTCCGAAGACGGAAGATATGCTTATACCGGGCAGGATGCCATTCGTTTCCGCAAAAAGCCGTCGCGTGCGGCTCGCGACATCGTGCTGGACATCACCCGATATTTCGAAGATCTGCGCGATGATCTGACCTACTATGAAAGCGACTATTTGACCCAGATCCGCCTGAACCGAACCCATTCCAAATGAACTGAATGCTCAGAAACCATCCCGATGCCGATTCCGGCATCTTTTTTTATTTTTGCATCGATTTGTTAATTGCACGGCTGCATAAGGCATTCGACGCGCGGGGACAATGTACCCGAGGTGATCAACATGCCAAATGGGGAAAAACCCATGGTAAAATGCAGCGTTTCGAACTGTAGCTATTGGGGAGAAAAAAATGTATGCAACGCCGATGTGATCATGATCGATATCGATCAGCACGCGGGCAACCATTATAAGGCGGAATTTGCCGGCGAAACGTTCGATACGGAGCACCGAGATGCGGCACCTGCTTCCTCTGCCACCTGCTGCCACACGTTTAAACCGAAGTCGAAATCATCGTAACGTAGGACCCGGAGGTCAGGGGGATTGACACCCGGAATCGCACAACACTTTTACGGAGGTGCTTTTGATGACTGAGACTGATTCCAAAAAGGGCAAACCAGAACACCCATCATCCGGAAAGCAACACCGTACCGACTATCCCCGTAAAGCTGAGCGGGAACACCGGGAGGAATACGCCACTGATATAACGCCGGCCGGCACGTTCAGCGGAAACGTCGTTCGCGGGGAACGTTCGGAAGGCGGCGTCCGCGATGTCAACCGTTCCGAACGCGCCGATGGCGAGAACGCCGCGGGACGTACCGTGGGTTATGTCGGCGTCGGATTGGGGATCGCCTCGCTTTTTATGTGGTCGATTATTTTGGGGCCGCTGGCGGCGGTGATGGGGTTTTATGCATACAGCCAAGGCAATAAAACTTCCGGCGCGTGGGCCATCGGACTGGGCATCGTTTCTACATTAAGTTATTTCGTTCTTATGCCGTTTACTCGTTAACGCTGCCGGGTAAGGACTGATTTTGCCACGTGGAATAATCGATTGAGCAGGCTAACGTCGCCTTATGGACGTTGGCCTTTTCCCGTTTTTTCGCGGCTTTTTTGCAAAAAAGTGGTGGTTATTGCAGCGGATTACGTGTAAAATATAGGCATTAACCTTGTGTTGAACTTGCATTAAAAAGGAGCCTATTTCGCATGCAAATTGACCCGCGCACCATGGGACAGCTGATTCAGCTTCAGTCGATCAATAACGTGGATTTGCAGGGAACCTCGGTACAGCGGAATTCCGGAGATACCGACGGCTCGCTATTCGATATATTGCTGGAGGAAATGATGTTGGCCGAGCAAGGGGAAACCTCGGCAGCCTCCTCGTCTGCTTCTGCTGCTTCGGCGTTGTCTTCGCTTCAGGGTTACCTCATGTCTGCCGGTGTGGACCTCTCCGACGGCCTGGAAGGGATGTTCCCGGAATCGCTGCCTTCGGCACAGGTTTCGTCAGGTAGGTTTGGCGACGGCGGTACGCCTGCTCCTTATGCGGGCGAAGAGGATTTGCAATCGTTGATATCCCGCGCCAGCCTTAATTACGGCGTGCCGGAAAGCTTAATCAAAGCCGTGATTGCCACGGAATCGTCCTTTAATCCTCAGGCGGTTTCCTCCGCAGGGGCCAAAGGCTTGATGCAGCTCATGGACGGAACGGCAAGAGGGCTGGGCGTCAGCGATCCGTTCGATCCTGCGCAAAACATTGATGGCGGCACGAAATACTTGTCCTACCAGCTTAACCGCTACGGAGGCGACGTCAAAACGGCGCTTGCCGCCTACAACGCCGGACCTGGACGACTGGAGAGGCTGGGGATCGGCAATGATGAGCAATTGATGGAGAAGTTTCACCTGCTGCCGCAGGAAACGCAAAAGTACATCGGCAAGATTTTGAATGCCCAAGCCCGTTTTGGGGTTTAGGTTACGGGACGAATATACTCAGTAAGATCAAATGGGAAAACGCTCCGAAGCGTCTTCGGATTTTCGCGTTTTTTCTTTTGGTCTTTTTTAGGATGAAGGTGAAAACATGATTTATTTTGACCATGCTGCCACGACGCCTCCCTATGAAGAGGTGACGCGAACGGTGGCCGAGGTAATGGCGCGTCATTTCGGAAATCCGTCTTCGCTTCACCGGCTAGGGGAGGAAAGCGGAAAGCTTCTTAATAAAGCGCGCGAGGTTTGCGCTGCCGCCCTTGAGGTGAAGCCGCGAGAAATCGTCTATACGGCCGGGGCCACGGAAAGCAACAATCTGGCGATCAAAGGAGCGGCCTTACAATATGCCGGCCGCGGAAAACATTTGATTACGACCGCCACGGAACATCCCTCCGTTCTGGAAAGCTGCAAGCAGCTCGAATCATGGGGCTGGGAATTGACGATATTGCCGGTGGACGAAGCGGGACGAGTCACCGCCGATCGGGTGCTGGAAGCGCTTCGTCCAGATACCGTGATCGTATCCGTGATGCATGTCAATAATGAAACGGGTACGGTTCAGCCGGTCGACGAGATCGGAAAGAGGCTTCAAGCTGCGGCACCGCGGGTATTATTCCATGTCGACGGGGTGCAGGGCTTCGGCAAGCTGCCGTTATCGATCCGGGAAAGCGGAATTGATTTGTACAGCTTATCCGCCCATAAGCTGAGAGGTCCCAAAGGCATAGGCCTGCTGTTCATCCGCGAGGGCTTGCAACTGTCTCCGCTGCTGGCGGGCGGGGGCCAGGAAGGGGGCTTGCGTTCCGGGACCGAAAACGTGCCTTATATCGTAGCTTTCGCCAAGGCCATGCGCCTGGCGGCGGAAGGCCGAGAATCCCTCGCGCTTAGGCTGAACGGTTTAAAGGTTCAATTGGTTGGGGGATTGGCCGCGTTGCCCGAGCTGGCGGTCAATTCGCCGGAAGGCGGTGCTCCGCATATCATCCATTTTTCCTATCCGGGCATGAAAGCCGAAGCATTGCTGCACATGCTGGAGGAGGAAGGATTTCTCGTTTCGACCCGCTCGGCTTGCTCCTCCAAACGCAGCGAACCGAGCCGCGTACTGCTGGCCATGGGAAAAAGCAAGGAAGAGGCCTCGTCAGGCATCCGCATTAGCCTTGGCGAAGAACATAACGAACAGGACATTGACGATTTGCTTGCAGCGTTGCGTCGAGCGGTTTCGCGGCTGCAAGCTTTACGATAGGAGATAGGAAATATGTTGGAGTATGATATGCTGCTGCTTCGTTTCGGGGAAATCACCATCAAAGGGCGCAACCGGTCCCGTTTTGAAAAAGTGGCCTACAGCCACGTAAAAACGCTTCTGCACAACTTCCCCCGGACGGAGATTCGCAAGGAATTCGGCCGAATTTATGTCGTACTGAACGGGGAGCCGTTCCAGGAGATCCTGGCCGCAATGAAGAACGTATACGGCGTCGCTTCCATTTGCCCGGTTAAAGTTGCACCTTCCCGTTTGGAAGACATCCTCGATACTGCGATCGCCTTCGTAAAAGAGCGGGCTGCCGCCCCGGGAACCAGGTTCAAGGTTAGCGCGCGCCGGGTGTGGAAGCCGTTTCCCCATTCGTCCCATGAAATGAATCGGCTCGTCAGCGGACCGATCCTGAACGCCTGCCCGCAGCTTAAGGTGGACGTACATGAACCGGAAATCGATTTGCGCGTGGAAATTCGCGAGGACGGTACCTATTTGTTCTCCGAGGTGATCCCGGGGGCGGGAGGTTTCCCGCTGGGAACGAACGGCAAGGCGATGCTGCTCCTGTCCGGCGGCATCGACAGCCCGGTAGCCGGCTGGTCCGCGCTTCGACGCGGGCTGGAAATCGAATGCGTACATTTTCACAGCTACCCGTTTACGAGCAAAAAAGCCGAGGAGAAGGTAATCGACCTGGCCAAGGTGCTATCCGGATATGCCGGAAGGATCAAGCTGCATCTGGTTCCGTTTACCGACATTCAAACGGCGTTGGCGCAGACCGGCCAAGATAATCTGATCATCACGCTGATGCGGCGCTCGATGCTGCGCATTGCCACCAAGCTGGCCGAGCGGAACGGTGCCCTGGCGCTCGTGACGGGCGACAGTCTCGGGCAGGTAGCCAGTCAGACGTTGTCCAGCATGAACGCGATCGGACGGGCGACCGACCTGCCGCTGCTTCGGCCGCTGGTCATGACCGACAAGACGGACATCATCGCCATGGCCCAGCAAATCGGCACCTACGATCTATCGATTCTGCCGTATGAGGACTGCTGCACATTATTTGTGCCGAAATCGCCTTCGACCAATCCGAACCTGCGCATTCTCGAAAATGTCGAGCAATCGCTAACGGACTTGACGGAGCAGATCGATAAGGCCGTGGAGAACACCGAGACGATCATAATCAAGGCAGGTCGCGGGATCGTTAGCCGCAATGCGGCAGAGAAGCCCGTCATCGAAGAAAACTGGTTTTGACACGGCTGCATAACAATCAAAAACCCGCTCTTGGCCATCCCTGCGATGGCTCGAGCGGGTTTTGACATTAATGCGTTGCCGGATGGGTACGGTGACCGTCCTCTTCCTTGCGCTGTTGTCTTTTCTTCTTCAGGAAGCCGGCCAGCAGCACGCAGGCAATGACCAGGGCGATCAGCGTATAGCGAAGGACCAGGTTCTCTTCGAAGAAATGAAGGAAATGGGGTTCCTCGGTAATCATATTGGCGGCGGTATAAGCGAGCACCGCAGCGCCCACATAAGCGATCCAAGGGAACTTGTCCAGCAACTTGATGAACAAGGTGCTTCCCCATACGACGATCGGTACGCTAATCAGGAGGCCGATCACGACCAACACCATATGCTGCTTGGAGGCTCCCGCGACCGCGATCACATTGTCCAGCCCCATGGCCGCATCGGCCACGACGATGGTGCGGATCGCCGGCCACAGTTTATCTTTAGCTTCAATGTTGTCATGCCCGCCGTCATCCGCTAATACCTTGTAAGCGATAAAGACGAGCATAAGACCGCCGACCGCCAACAGCCAGGGGATGCCGAGCAGCCAAACGACGATCAGCGTTGCTACGATCCGCAGGATGACGGCTCCGGCCGTACCGTATAGGATCGCTTTTTTCTGGACTGAATGGGGGAGCTTTCTCGCCGCCATCCCGATCACGATAGCATTGTCTCCCGCAAGAATGAGATCAATAAAAATAATGTTGATCAGCGAGAGAAAAAAAGCAGCACTAAATAATTCCACGTATGTCACTTCCTCTATAGACGTATATACGTATTAATTCATCAAAAGGATTCATTTGTCCAGAGTTGTTTTTGGAAAATGGCATAGCTTGGCTCATCTCCTCATACAAGTTGTAGGGGAGGGATGAGCGTGGAACAATTACTTCTGTTATCGGAAATCTTGATCATCAATTTGGTGCTTAGCGGCGACAACGCCGTAGTGATAGCCATGGCCAGCAAAAATTTGCCGCTCCATCAGCGGAGACGGGCGGTATGGTGGGGGGCGATGGGGGCGGTGGTTCTGCGCTGCCTGTTAACCTGGATCGCCGTCATTTTGCTGAAGATCCCTTTTATCCATGCGGCCGGAGGCCTGCTTCTGGCTGTGATTGCCTTCAAGTTGCTACTGCCGCATGAAGAGCATTCGCGCGTGACCGGGGCCGGTTCGCTGTGGAAGGCCGTGCAGACGATCCTGGCCGCCGACTTCATCATGAGCCTCGATAACGTGCTGGCGATTGCTGCGTTGGCGAAAGGAGACCTGTCGATCCTGGTCATCGGGATCGCCATCAGCATTCCGATCGTCGTCTGGGGCAGCAACCTGATCGCCGACTGGCTGCAGCGTCTGCCTGTCCTTACGTATGCCGGGGCAGGGATCCTCGGGTATACGGCGGGCGACATGCTGCTGCAGGATCCGCAGCTCGGACCGGCCTTGACGGCTGCGGCCCCGGCATTGGCCCATGCGGTGCCCGCCGTGACGGCTGCGGTCGTTATTATGTTCGGCTGGATGAGAAAATATAACGCCGGCCGCGGCTGAACCCCATCGGAATATCCATCCACCCCGCCTTGAAAATCATCTTGATTCCTTCACAAGGGAAGAGTGGTTTTTTGGGCGGAATTCATATAAACTGGAAGTGAAAGGGATGTCGTATTTTGCTGCGGCTTGTCCCTCATTGTCTTCTGGAAGGTGTGTGATGGATATGTCCGACAACAACAAGCTAATGACAGGCGTATTGATTCTGGCTGCCGGAATTATTATCCTGCTGGGGAAATTGGGCTTTTTCAGCTTTCTGGGCAAGGCGCTTTGGCCGCTGTTATTGCTGATTCCCGGGATCGTGCTGCATCTTTGGCATTTTTGGCGGAAAGGGCCTTCGGAGCTGTTGCTGCCCGGCGCGATTTTGGTGGTGTACAGCATCGTGTTTTTCATCGGAATTATCGGCGGGTGGCAAACGTTGAAGTATACCTGGCCCGTATTTTTTCTCGGCATCGCGATCGGCCTGTTCGAATACGACTTCTTCTCGCCTCAACGCCAGGGCGGATTTCTCATCGCAGCCTTGATTCTGGGGGCAATCTCCGTCATCCTGCTCGGATGGACGCTGTTCTCCTTGTCGATCGTTTATATCCTTGCCGTACTGCTGATTATCGGGGGGATCTGGTTGATCGCAACCCGAGGGAATAGAAGGCGCTCCTGGTGACGCCTTTCCAAGTTCTTGAATTATTCAAAATTTCGCGTATAATATAGGGGATATGTCAAGCGTCGGCATTTTAGTCGACGCTTTGTTTTGTGGCAAATCGTGTTGCACTTTGCCTAGCCGAGTAATAACCGTCTGAGGTGCAAACTTTAACACTAAATATAGATATGAAAGGATTTGGAGATAAACCCATGCATGAAAGAAATCAAATTCGCAACATTGCGATCATTGCCCACGTCGACCACGGGAAAACAACGTTGGTCGACAAATTGCTGCAGCAGTCAGGTATTTTCCGGGAACACGAGGCCGTACAGGAAAGAGCCATGGACTCGAACGATTTGGAGCGGGAGCGCGGCATTACGATTTTGGCCAAAAACACCGCCATTACGTACAAGGACTTTTTGATTAACATCGTCGATACGCCGGGACACGCCGACTTTGGCGGCGAAGTGGAGCGGATCATGAAGATGGTCGATGGCGTATTGCTGGTCGTCGATGCTTACGAAGGCTGCATGCCGCAGACGAAATTCGTGTTGCGCAAAGCATTGGAGCACCATCTGACGCCGATCGTGGTCGTCAACAAAATCGACCGTCCCGCTGCGCGTCCGGCGGAAGTCATCGACGAAGTGCTGGATCTGTTCATCGAACTGGAAGCGAGCGACGATCAGCTCGAGTTCCCGGTCGTTTACGCTTCGGCCCTGAACGGTACTTCCAGCCTGGATCCCGAGAAGCAGGACGATACGATGCTGGCCTTATATGAAACGATCATCGACCATATTCCGGCACCGACGGAAAATGTCGAGGAGCCGCTGCAATTCCTCGTTACCCTGATGGATTATAACGAATATTTGGGCCGGATCGCGATCGGTCGCGTCAACCGCGGCGTAATTCGCCAAGGTCAGCCGGTTACGGTCATGACGCGCGACGGAGGCAAAAAGTCGGCCCGGATCGAGAAGTTGTTCGGTTTCCAAGGCTTGCGCCGGGTAGAAACCGACGAAGCCGGAGCCGGAGACATCGTGGCCATCGCCGGCATCAAAGATATCAACATCGGCGAAACGATTGCCGATCCGAACCAGCCGGAAGCATTGCCTGTCCTGAAAATCGACGAGCCTACGCTGCAAATGACATTTCTCGTCAATAATAGTCCGTTTGCCGGCCGCGAAGGCAAATGGGTGACTTCCCGCAAACTGCGCGAGCGTTTGTTCAAAGAACTTGAGACCGACGTTTCCTTGCGCGTCGATGAAACGGACAGCCCGGACGCATTTATCGTCTCCGGACGCGGCGAGCTTCACCTCGGGATTTTGATCGAGAACATGCGCCGGGAAGGCTACGAGCTGCAAGTCTCCAAACCGGAGGTTATCGTTCGGGAAATCGACGGGGCCAAAATGGAACCGGTCGAACGCCTGCTGATCGACGTGCCGGAGGAAAGCATGGGCGCGGTTATGGAGAGCCTGGGCTCCCGCAAGGCGGAGATGGTCAACATGATCAACAGCGGCAACGGCCAGGTTCGCCTGGAGTTCCTGATTCCTGCTCGCGGCTTGATCGGATATCGGACGCATTTTCTGACTTTGACGCGCGGTTACGGGATCATGAACCATGCCTTCGACAGCTACGGTCCACTCATTGGCGGCCAAGTCGGCGGACGCCATGAAGGGGTGCTGGTATCGAGCGAAAACGGCGTATCCACGCTGTACGGCATTTTGTCGATCGAGGATCGCGGCATTTTGTTCGTGGAGCCGGGTACGGAGATTTACGAAGGCATGATCGTCGGCGAGCATACGCGCGATAACGATATCGTGGTGAACATCTGCAAAGAGAAACAACTCACCAACGTTCGTTCCGCGACGAAGGACGAAACGGTGAAGATGAAGACGCCGCGCCTGTTCTCGCTGGAGCAAGCTCTTGAATATTTGAATGACGACGAATATTGCGAAATTACGCCGAAGTCGGTCCGCCTGCGCAAGAAAATCCTGAACAAAAGCGAGCGTGAACGGGCCGAAAAGCATCGCAAAATGTCGGAAGCCAATTTATAATAAAGTTAATGTGGCCATTTGAAGGAGGGTACTGTCATGCAAGCCTGGTTTGCGCAACATCCGATGATTTCCTATTTGCTGATTTTGGCGCTGGTGATCTTTGTGTACAACAAAGTATTCCGTGCGCAGCAAAAACTTCCGCTATTTAAAGAAATCATCCTGTACCTTCTCATGGCGATCGGTTCTTTCCTTCTGCTGATTTTTCAAATCGATAAATTGCCGATTATCCAATGCCTACTGGTTGCCGTCGTCCTGATGCTGATGGTGCGGATCCGTTATTTTGTCGAGGGGCGCCGGAATAAGAAAAACGGGGCGGATTCCGCCTCCGGCGACAAAACGGCATAAATACAGCCGACCGTGGGCCGGTAACTTTTCCGCTCCAAACATCGTCTTTATAGATGCGACATAATTTTTTGAAGAAATAGGGTGTTTGTTTTCATGAGTTCTAACCGCAGCGGTTTGCCTCCTAGAGGGCAGAGTCAGAAAGCATCGTCCAATAAAGGCCAGGCTAGAAAAAGAAAGAAATCCGGCGGCTTTAAGCGATTTTTGAAGGTTCTGCTGACGCTCATGATCATTGGGGTGATCGGCGTCGGCCTTTATGCAGGATATCTGTTTTACACCGCAGATCGGGTAATCGACGCCACCGGTACTTCGGATACGGTAGCGCCGGGGCAATCCGCCAAGGTCAAACCGATCACGATGCTTCTGCTCGGGACGGATTACCGCCCGGAAACCGGCACGCATCTCAGCGACGTCATGATGGTCATCGCGATGAATCCGGAGACGAAGTCGGCGACCGTCGTGTCGCTGCCGCGAGATACGAAGCTTGAACTGGATGGATACAGGACGAACAAAATCAATGCGTTTTATCCTAATTTTTTGGCTGCCGAGAAGAAATCGGGCATTCCGGCCGAGCAGGAAATGAAAACGATGATGAGCAAGTTTTTCGATATCGGCATCGACTACGTGACGGTGCTGAATTTCCAGGGCTTCCGCGACGTGGTTGACGCTCTGGGCGGCGTGAACGTCAATGTCGATGCGGATATGTGTTATCGGGATACCGCCGACGGCACCGACATCAACTTGCAGGAAGGCGCACAGCACTTGAACGGCGAAGATGCGCTAGGTTATGTACGTTACCGTAAATCGAACTGCAGCCCGAGAACGAAGGGTTCGGACGATTTCGACCGCAATCGCCGGCAAAACGAGGTGCTTCATGCTTTGATCGACCAGGCCAAGTCGCTAAACGGCGTGATGGGTGCAGGCAAAGTGATCGAATCGGTCGGCAAGAACATGGAAACCGATCTGGAATCCCAGCAAATGAAAAACATGATTCAAGCCTATTGGAGCATTTCCAAGGAAAACGTCGATTTCATGCCGGTGACCGGCGATTGGGAAAGTCCGTACGTTTACCTGCACGAGGATGAGCTGGAAGCATCCAAACAGGCTCTAAAGGATGAGCTTGCCGGAACCAAGCAGCCGGCGCAGCAGGAGAATGCCGGCGAAGCGGAAAACACGGCAGGCAACTGACGATTGAATGCAAGTTTTGACCCATGCTATAATACAATTAACTTACAGGATAGCTGAAGTGTCTTAAGTTCAATCCCATGAATGGCTGTGTACAGGAGGGCTGGTCGTTATGTCCGAGGTCGTTACCCAATTGTCCGATTCGCTTTATGCTGTTTTCCAGTCCGAAACGTTTGTATTGCTGAACACGGTGGATGAGGAATCCGGAGGTCCTACCTCAAGCGCGATCTCCTGGGTTTATGCCGTGGACCACGCCAAGCTGCGGCTGGCCTTGGATCATCGATCCAGGCTGGTAGGCAATATGAAGGCCAACCCCAGGGTAACGGTAACGGTATTTGGCAAAGAAACGATTTATGCGATCAATGGCCGGGCAACGGTCGTGCAGGATCCGTTGGATGGAGTGCCGTTTAACATGTGCTGCTTCGACATCCGTATCGATGCGGTGCGCAATGCGCTCTTCTACGGCGCGCAACTGTTGTCCGCTCCGCAATATGCGAAAGTGTATGACCAGCGTGCTGCGGACATGCTGGATAGTCAAGTTTTTGCCGCAATGAAAAAAGCCTAGCGAGATTCTCGCTGGGCTTTTTTCCATACCGGGACAAACCTTAGCGTACGTTTTGCCGGTTTGAACCGCCTGGGGCGATTTGCATTTGCTTCGGGTTGGCGTTCCCCTGCGGACGCGTATCGTTAGGCATTTGCGGAACGATACGCCCGATGATATCGGCCAGTTCGGTGGCCAATCCGGCAACGGGGCGGCCCTCCCGGATCTTCTTGCCGATTTCGGCGATTCGCTGGTTCAGGTCGATATCGGCGGTAACGATCGCGCCGGCCCCATGCGGATCTTTACGAAGTGCTTCAGCTACTGTATATTTGATGCTTCCCACACGGGCACGCTCAAGACGGCTGTCGACGTCGATGCCAACGATCGCGGTTTTGCCCATGACAACGCAATGCGCACCTTTCACACCAGGTACCTTTTTGACAAGCTCTTCTAAATAAACCTGTCTGTCCCGATCTTGCATGTTCCCGGTATCGGCCAAACCGTTGGCGTAAGGATCCACGCTTTGCGTCCGAGGAACGTTCTCCGTTTGATTTCGTGGAGAGGGTGATGCCTTTTCAGAACCAGTTCCGCAGCTCGTAAGCAGGGAAGCCGTTACTAACAAACACAGCCAAATTCGCATGTTCGATCCGTCCTTTCGGAAATGATCTCTAATTGTGCCGAGAGTTCTGATATCGCTGTTTAGATTTCCCTAGGCGGAAAAAAATATGTACGAATCTAGAGAGGCTGCAATGACCGCGGTGGAGGGGATAATGGTGAAGAAAATCTTTGTATTGGATACCAACGTACTGTTGCATGATCCGGGTTCGATTTTTGCCTTTGATGAGCATGATGTGGTCATTCCGGCGGTCGTGCTGGAGGAAATCGACACCAAAAAACGCAATGCGGACGAGATTGGCCGAAATGCCCGGGGCGTTTCGCGTTTGCTCGACGGGTTGCGCGAAACCGGGCATTTGCATGATGGGGTCCCGCTCGATGGCGGGGGAAGGATCAAGGTGGAATTAAACCATCGCAGCTTCGTCAAGGTTCAGGAAATGTTCGGCGAAGTAACGAACGATAACCGGATTTTGGCGGTGGCCCTAAATTATCACCTGGAAGAACAGGGGCAGCCCTCGCCGCGTCCGGTCGTCCTGGTCAGCAAGGACGTGCTGGTACGGATCAAAGCCGACGTGTTGGGTTTGACCGCCGAAGATTATTTATCCGATCGAACGGTCGGGCCAAGCGATTTGTACGGAGGTTACTCTACCATCAAGGTTCATCCGTCGGTGATCGACGAATTCTACACGTACCGTACTTTGCCGATTAAACCGCTAGGGTTAAACTATTCCCTTTACCCTCATGAGTTTGTTATTTTGAAAGACGAAATGGGCAGCGGCAAATCCGCATTGCTCAAAGTCAACGATGATGCGAGCCGCATGGAGCCGCTCTATTTGAGCAATGAGCCGGTGTGGGGAATCAGCGCCCGGAATGCCCAACAGCGCATGGCGCTCGAGCTGCTGCTGAACGACGACATTCCGCTGGTGACCATCACCGGCAAGGCGGGAACCGGGAAAACGCTGCTGGCGTTAGCCGCCGGCTTGCTCAAGGTAGAGGATGAACATAAATACAAGAAGCTGCTGATCGCGCGCCCCGTCGTTCCGATGGGGAAGGATATCGGGTATTTGCCCGGGGAGAAGGACGAGAAGCTTCGTCCCTGGATGCAGCCGATTTACGATAACTTGGAGTTCCTGTTCGATACGAAAAAATCCGGCGATATCGATAAAATCCTGATGGGCTTAGGCAGCATTCAGGTGGAGGCTCTCACCTACATCCGCGGCCGCTCCATTCCCGGACAATTCATCATCGTGGATGAAGCGCAAAACCTGTCGCGCCACGAGGTGAAAACGATCGTATCGCGGGTCGGAGAAGGGAGTAAAATCATTCTGATGGGCGATCCGGAGCAAATCGACCATCCTTACCTGGATTTCTCCAGCAATGGGCTGACCTGTCTGGTCGAACGCTTCCGCGACCAAGGCATTAGCGGGCATATTACGCTGGAGAAAGGAGAGCGCTCGAAGCTGGCTCAGCTGGCGGCGGATTTATTGTAAAAAAGGGTGTAGCTCAAGCAAGTGAAGCAAATATGCAGCCGAATCAACGGAAGCGAGTAACGACCTCGGGCCGCTGTTGTCCGCCGCTTGTCAGAATGATTAGACGGAGGGATGACAAGCGGCTCCCAAAGGCGGGCGTAAACTCCCGCCGGTTCGTCACTCGCTTTCCTGCAGTAAGAAAAGACCAAAAGCTGAATGCTCCCTCTTCAACCGCGAGCAGAGATATAGAAGCAGCCCGGCAAATCTGTGGAACACGATTCGCCGGGCTGTTTATGTTTTTTAGTCGAGTCAACGGACGCAAGTAACGACCTCGGGCCGCTGTTGTCCGCCGCTTGTCCAAGGATGAGATGGAAGGATGACAAGCAGCGGCTCCCAAAGGCGGACGTAAACTCCCTCCGGTTCGTTACTCGCTTTCCTGCAGCAATAAAGACCGAAAAGCTAAAGGCTCGCTCTTCAACCGCGAGCAGAGATATAGAAGCAGCCCGGGCTGCTGAAGCCGGAATAAGTGTTAGAGAAGTTGAATAATAAGAGCAAAAAAAGGCCAGAGGGTGAAATGATTCTGAAGAAACGACAGTGGTCGCCTTTGCGAGCGGATTTCTACTACTTTTGAATTTAGTTCAATCCAAGAAATCCGCGAACAACAGCGATGGTAAGAACATTTCACACGGGGGCTCTTATTGACACTATTGTTCAACTTGCTGGCTTGATGCAGCCGGTTATAACATTTTTTTCGGGACAACACTAGCCGGGATTTGCTACAATACGGAGTATCGGATTGTTTTTAGACTTGTACTCCTAAACATGCGGAGAGGAAGAACAGGCGTGAAGCGAAAAAACCATTGGGTGCTTTTTGCCCTCCTTCTGCTCGCTTTGATCAATCTGTCGCCGAGTGAGGAAACGGCATGGGTCCGTTCCGAGGACCGTGGCGAAACCCAACCCATAACGCCGCCGGAGCAAGAGATCTTGCAGGAATCGGGGCATATTCGGGTAGCGGTCCAAATGGACGAGTCCGACTTTCGCCGGTTGGAGGAATTGAATCGGCAATTTATGGACCATCACCTGGTTGAGGTCGATTTGACGAACGTATCGCCGGAGGAGACGTTTGCCTCCTATCAGCGTCAGTTGTTGAAACTGGGAGAATCGCCCGACGTCCTCTTGCTTGATAACGTCTGGGTTCGGCGTTTTGCGGCGGACGGTTATCTGCGGCCGACGGAAGGCTATTATTCCGCCTCTTTGTCCGGGGAAGTGTTAAGTGCTTCCCTGATCCCGAATGAATGGAACGGTTATGTATGGGGAGTCCCCGTCGATGTGGATCCCTATGTATTCGTATATGATACGGCCAAGCTCAAGCAACTGGGGCTTAACCATCCGCCGTTATCGGCGGACGAGTGGGGCGTTTTGTTATCCGCTTACAAAAAACAGCGCTTAACGCCTTACATCGTGGGAATGGATTTCGGCGATCCGTATGCAGCTCTTACGTTGCTTTGGCAGTTGGGGGGAGGGATGAAAACGGGGGGGACCGAATCTCCGTTCAAGGCGACCGCTGAGATGCAACCATCGATGCAGCAGATGGAGCTAATGCGGCCATGGCTGCTCGATATGAGCAAACCCGGCGCGGCGGAAGACGATCCTTGGAGCAAGCTTTATCGCGGTGAGCTTGCGTTTATTCTTACGACGGCCTCCGAACTGAAGCACCCCCACCCCCGTGCGGGCGTCTGGATGCCGGAAATGAAACCGAACCTGGCAACGGCATGGATTCGCGGGCGGAGCTACGTCGTGTCCTCCCAATCGGAAAACGCCGAGGCAGCGGGACGATGGATTACCGCCATGACCTCGGCCATAAACCAGCCCCGATGGTACGAGGCAACCGGGTTCCTGCCTGTGCTGAAGACGGTTTATTATGAAGCCGCCAAAAACGATTTGCCTGCATGGGTACCGGCCGCTTTGCCGGCTGGATCGGGAGGGGCTTTGCCGGCCAGTCCTGATTTGCCTGAGCAAATGGTGAAATTAGCCCAAACGACGGCCAATTATTTGAACGGAGCCATCAGTGCCAAGCAATATCGCGCTTCGATGGCGGAAATTGGCCAATGACTCTAAATCTTATAGCGTCAATTTCAGCTTGACGCTAAGGGTTCCCTCGGAGATGACCGCTTCGGTTGCCTCGACGAAGGGAACTATTTTTTTGGGGTAAAAGCCCAGGTCAAAGTCTTGCTCCAGCTCCGCCCGCGTTGTGTCGGGAAGCGCCAAGCCGTTGAATAATAAGCGATCGACATGGAAGGTGATCGAATTCGGCTCTTGCTCGACCGTGTAATGTCCCTCCACTTCGAGCTCCAGGCCCTCTCTTTTGCCGTGGACGACGATTTTTTCCTCCTCGAAACGAAAGCTCATATCCTGTAGCAGTTCATCCTTGCCGTGAAGGAAGTCATTTAAATCGGCTTCGCGGACGACCAGGCGGTAGCCTCCTTTTTCAGTGACGAGGCTATCCTTGTGATCCGTCAAAAAGTCGGGAAATTCAGACATCGCGGAAGCGAGTGCGCGGAAATATTTCCGCAGCTCATAAAGCCCGACATTTTCCCAATAAGCGTTGAGCTCTTCAATCAGCTTTTTCAGCTTCTCGGGGTCGGCGCTCAGTCCCAGCGATTCATCAACATTTTGCTGCAAAACGGCGACGCGGCTGCGCTGCAACTGCAGGTTTTCTTTCATGCGGGCCAGCTCCGAAGCCGTGGAGCCCAGCTGCTTTTTGGTGCTTGTCAGCCCGGCATATTCGGTTTTGTATTTGTTCAGTACGCTGCGATCCCGGTCGAGAATCAACTGATAATAATCGAGCACGGTAAAAAAATCCTTCAAGCTGTTCACGGAGAGCAGCGCTCCGAGCAGGTTTTCCCGCTCCCCCATATAATAAGCGCGCAGTCTTGCGCCGGCTTGCTCCCGGCTGACTCGAATCTGCTCGTTTTTGTCGGCAAGCTGTTCCTGGAGCTGAAGCAAGGCGGATTCCGTGTCCCGCTGGCGTGACTCGATCCGTTCGATTTCCCGGTCGATTTCCTTGATCGACAAGCTTTGCTCCAAAACTTGTTGTTCTTCCGTCGAGAACGGCGCGGCGGCAGACGCCGGCGGGGAGACCGAATAACCGGCAGCCAACAGCAGCGATAACCATAAGGATATGAAGCGTATCTTCAAAAGCAATCCTCTCCCGTAAATAGTTGTACTATATATATGATAACAGGTTCGGAAATAGCAGGTCTCACGAAAAAAGGCGTTCGGCCAAGAGCCGAAACGCCTTTTGAAACGCTTATGAATGTTTGGATTAAAGGGGCAGACCCATTTTAAAGATCGTCCAGTAGCTGAAGCCCGTAAACGCAACGATCATGTATCCCCAAAATAGCAGGATATAAGTTCTTTCCGTAAATTTCAGATACCCGAAAAGAACGAAAAAGGCGGTTTGCAGAAAGAACAGCAGCGCCATTTCTGTCATGTCACCCGCAAAGGCCATGAGTCCTATGGCAAGGGTAAAAAAACCAAGGACGCGGAACATGCGTGCCACGCGTGAATCCCCCTTTCTTATGTATCGAAGGCATCCCATTTCTTTCCCCATTATACCCGTTAGCCCGAAAAGTGTAAACGAAAAGTCAAGAATAATCAGGGTGTATGGATGGAAATGTGATTTATTTAATGGTATTGTGCTCCTTTGAATGCATCTTCTATCCATTTGCGTTTGTGTCATGTATGGGAAACCCTGATTTTGGAAATACATTTTAGTATCAAATAGATTCTATGAACTCTATGAGAGGCATAGAAATGGAGTAAGAAGCATTTTACCCATACGCCTGCCGGAGACCGCCGGTTGGAAGACGGTTAGACTAGGATGTCGTTAGGAGGTTTTTATAGCATGACAGCGGTGAGACAAGATGCATGGAGCGCGGAAGATGATTTGATTTTGGCCGAGGTGACCCTTCGGCATATTCGGGAAGGCAGCACCCAGTTGACGGCTTTTGAGGAAGTGGGGGAACGCATCGGCAGAACGGCGGCCGCCTGCGGTTTCCGCTGGAATAGCTGCGTCCGCAAAAAATATGAAGCGGCCATTAGCATCGCCAAAGCACAGAGACAGAAACGGAATTATATGAAAAAACAAACGCCGCTTTCCGCGGGTTCGGGAATCGCTTCTTTGGCTTCCGTGGAAATGGATGACGGAGGTTATCGGAGCGACGGCGTCACGGAAGAAACGATTTCGATCGATGCGGTCATCCGTTTCTTGCGCGGATGGAAGAATACGGTACAGGACACCAACCGGCACGTGAAATCTCTGGAAAAGGAACTGAGGGAGAAGGATGAGAAAATCGCCGAGCTCCGGGAAGAAAATGAACGGCTCTCGGCTCAAGTGAACGAAGTGCAGACCGATTACCGGGTCGTGAATGACGACTATAAGGCGTTGATTCAAATTATGGACCGGGCTCGGCGATTGGCGTTCTTGAACGAAGAGGACGAGGAAAGCAAATCGAGGTTTAAAATGGATGCGAACGGAAATTTGGAACGAATCGAGTGAAGAGGGGCAAATCGCAAAGATCCCGCCGAAGAGGCGGGATTTTTTGTGTTTTGGTGGGAGGGTTTGGTATAAAAGATAGTAGGAAACGTTTGAAAAACTCAAGCTATAACAGATGAGACGGGAAGGAAGTCAGGACGATGAACATAGAGATCATCGGGGCGGGGGCGCTGGGTCTATTGTTTGGCGGCAAATTGGCGGCAGCGGGGGAACGCGTGCGGTTTTGGACCCGAACTCCCGAGCAAGCAGCGCTGCTGAAAACACAGGGGATCTCGCTTACCGAAGCGGATGGGCGTTCGCGGTTCATTGAGGGAATTTGCTTCGATACTGCTTATATGGAAGAAAATGGGGAGCTAGAGCGAAAATCGGAGGCCGAATGGCTGCTCATAACAACCAAGCAAAGGCACATTGACGATAACTTGCTGTCCTTTCTTCGCGGACTGGCGGGTCGGCAAACCAAGGCGGTTTGCTTTCAGAACGGAGTAGGACATCTTAATCGAGTTCAGCAGGCGTTACCCGAACGGCTGGTGTTTGCCGCCATTACGACCGAGGGAGCCAAACGGACGGACGGACGAAGCGTGATCCATGCAGGTTTCGGCGAGACAAATATTGGCATCTATTGGAATCGCAATCAAAGCGGGAAGGTCGTACAGGAAACCGAAACCGAAGCGAGCCGCCTAACGGGAGAAAGTTTGGTAAAAATGCTCGGGACGGCAGGATTTGCCGCCTTTTTGTCGAAAGACATCGATAGGGAAATCTATAGGAAACTGCTGATCAACGCAGTCATCAATCCGCTCACAGCATTGTGGCGGGTAGATAACGGGCAATTGCTTGAGAATGCGGAGCGGAAAGCTTTGCTTCGGCAGTTGTGCGATGAAGGAATAAGCATCTACCGTGCCCACGGCATTCCCTGCGACGAGGATATGTATGATCAAATCGTCGCGATTTGCCGGGCGACGTCCACCAATGTCTCCTCCATGCTGAAAGACGTGCAGCAGGGAACCCCCACGGAAATCGACTTTATCAATGGCCGGTTGGTTGAAATGGCAAGCGCCAAAGGGCTTTCGGCTCCAGGCCATGAGCTGGTGTGGCGGTTGGTCCGCGCGTTATAACCTGACATGCATATAAAAATATAGTTACTTACTTTGAAAGTAAGTTTTTTGTTTACATTATATAAGGAGGTGGGGCTTTGGGCGCTTTGGTCTCTTCCTTTATCGTGTTGGCCATGGTTCCGGTGATTCCGTTTTTGCTCGTCTATTTTATCCATTTTGCCGTCAGGCAGGATAAAAAAGCCGCCCTTAAGCTGGCGATGGACGTCACGACGCTGTTCCTGATCTTATCGGTATCCGCGTTATTCAATAACGTCTTTCATTCAACTTTCGGCGTTTACTTGATTCTGATTGTTCTGCTGATCGCGGGCGGCCTGATCGGCGGTGCCCAGACCCGCTTGAAAGGGAGGGTGGACCCCAGGAGATTGCTTCGGGCGGTTTGGCGGCTGGCCTTTGCCGGAACGGTGCTGGCCTACATCCTGTTGTTTTTAATCAGCTTTATTACATATATTTCGGCGGCTTAGCTCAAACTAGAAAAAAGCGCAAATAACGAATAAATTGGTGACATTCAAGGTTAATTGTTAAGGAAAACAAATGTCAATATGGTATGACGGACTATTTTGTTAAAGAAAATCGCTGAATTTGGCAAATCGCGCGAAAAATCTTTAAATTTATGTTGGATTTTTTTGACCGCTGGTTGTATAATCTAAAAACATATACCACAATATTTTAAGGGGGATTTTGCTAGATGAAGAAGAGTAAAAGTCTTTTGCTGCTTCTGACGCTCGTTCTTGCCGTCGGCACTCTGCTTGCCGCATGCGGATCGAACGGCGGAAACAACGGCGCTGCCAATAACGGCGCAGCGAACGGAGGCAACGCGGCTACTGACAGCGGCAACGCTAGCGATGAGAAGCTGGCTGCAGATCAAACGCTTAGAATCAACCTGAGTGCAGAGCCGCCTACTTTCGATCCGGCACAAGCACAAGATAGCCAGGCTAACACTGTTCTTAAAACGATGTATGAAGGTCTTACACGCATGGATGAATCCGGCCAAGTGATTCCTGCTGCAGCTGAAAGCTGGAAAATTGACGGTACCAAATATACCTTCACTCTACGCAAAGACGCAAAATGGAGCAACGGCGACCCGGTAACGGCGAGCGATTTCGTATTTGCATGGGAACGCGTGTTGAGCCCGAAAACGGATCCGGCCGCTCCTTACGCTTACCAATTGTACTATTTTAAAAATGCTCAAGAATATAATGAAGGAAAAGTCACTGACTTTAGCCAAGTCGGCGTAAAAGCCGTTGACGACTACACGCTCGAAGTGGATTTGGTTGCTCCAACTCCATACTTCCTGGGTCTGACTTCCTTCTATACTTTCTATCCGGTTCACCAATCCGTTAAGGATGACCCGAAATGGGCGGTTGACCAAAGCAAAATGATCGTAAACGGACCATTTACTCTGACCAACTGGGTGAAAGGGCAAACGATCGAAGTTACTAAAAACGATAGCTATTGGGATAAAGACAACATCAAGCTGAACACAATCACGATGTCCCTGGTGAACAGCAGCGCAACCGAACTGGCAAGTTACCAAAACGGCGAGCTGGATCGTGCCGGACATCCGAACGGTGAAATCCCAACCGACCAAATCCCGATCCTGAAGGATCAATTGAAAGACGAACTGCAAATCAAAGGGATTGCAAGTACTTACTACTATGAATTTAACGTAACGGCTAAACCGTTCGATAACGTCAATATCCGCAGAGCGTTCTCGATGGCTATCGATCGTCAAGCGATCGTAGACAATGTAACGCTTGGCGGACAGGTACCGGCGTTTGGCTTTGTTCCTCCGGGCATCAAAGGTCTGAACGACGAATACCGCAATGAACACAAAGACGACTACTTCACGGAGAACGTGGAAGAAGCCAAGAAATTGCTTGAACAAGGCATGCAAGAAGAAGGATACACGAAACTGCCTGAAATTACTTTGATCTACAACTCCAGTGAAGCGCATAAGAAAGTAGCTCTTGCGGTTGCTGACATGTGGAAGAAAAACCTGGGCGTGGACGTGAAATCGGAAAACCAAGAATGGGCCGTATTTATCGAGAACCGCCAAAACCTGAACTATCAAGTGGCTCGTGCCGGCTGGAGCGCCGACTATAACGATCCGATGACTTACATGGATATGTGGATGACCGGCGGCGGCAACAACGACACGGGTTTCTCGAACGCCGAATATGACCAACTGATTCAAGAAGCAAAAACTTCGGATGACATGGCAAAACGCGACGCAAACTTCGCGAAAGCCGAAGAAATCCTGATCAAGGACAACCAAGTCCTGATGCCGCTTTACTACTATACGAACGTTTCCGCTTCGAAGCCTTACCTGAAAGGCGTATCGCTTGATTTCAGCGGTGCCATCGATTATACTCGCGCTTACTTGTTGGAGCATTAATCGGTAAACCAGAATCGAATAGACATCTCGGGATATATATGTGGGTATTCCATATATATCCCGTTTTTTTTGTGTGCAGGCTTCTTCCAGGCATTTCGTCCTTATACAAATATATGGAATAGACAAAGTGGTTATTTTCACCTAAAATCGATATATGTCGAAATTTATAAGAAGGAGGTGTGAACGGGCATGGTGCGTTATATAGCCAATAAGTTTTTCTACATGTTGGTCTCGTTGTTTATTCTGATCTCAGCCACCTTTTTCCTGATGAAGGCCATTCCAGGCAGTCCCCTCACGTCGGAGAAACAGGTGCCTCCGGCGATCAAGGAGAGACTTATTGAACAGCTTGGACTCGATAAGCCCGTTTATCAGCAGTATTTGAAATATTTGGGTGACATTGCGCAAGGGGATTTGGGCATTTCCATGAAGATGATTAACCAAGACGTATCCCATATCATCAGCCAGACGTTTTCGGCGTCTTTGAAGCTGGGGCTCGTCGCGATCGTCGTGGCCGTAGTCGTCGGGGTGTTGCTTGGTATGCTGGCAGCGCTGTATCATCGCAAATTGATCGACAGCGTGGCGATGGTGATAGCGGTGCTGGGCATCGCGGTACCGAGCTTCGTGGTTGCCTCTTTGCTGCAGTATGTGTTCGCTTCCAAGCTGCATTGGCTGCCGACGATGGGCTTTAAAGGACCGATGTACTACGTGTTGCCGGTGGCGGCTTTGACCGCACAGCCGATTGCGTTTATCGCCCGTTTGACCCGATCGAGCATGCTGGAGGTTTTGCATGCCGATTACATCAAAACTGCCAAAGCCAAAGGCCTTGGCTGGATGGCGATTTTGTTCCGTCATGTTATACGGAACGGAATTATGCCGGTCATCACTTATGTGGGACCGATGACGGCCGATATCGTTACCGGCTCGGTCGTGATTGAGCAAATCTTCGGGATCGGCGGCATCGGCAAGCAGTTCGTGCAAGCGATCAGCGTCCGGGATTATCCGGTGATCATGGGGATTACGATTTTCTACGGCATTTTGTTGATGCTGGCACGTTTTATTACGGATATTGCCTACGTCTTCGTGGATCCGCGGATTAAGCTTATGAAAGGGAAGGAGGGGTAACGGATGGATACGAATCCAATCAAAATGATGCCGGTGCCGGCCGACCTGACCGCAGACGATTTCCGCAAAATCGGCACGGACGAGAAAGAAGCCGAAGTCATTCAGCGCGAAAGTATTTCCGCCTGGCGCGACGCTTGGCAGCGGTTGCGCAGCAACAAGCTGGCCATGACGGCTTTGATTATTTTGGCTCTGATCACGCTAACGGCGATCGTAGCTCCGTGGCTGATAGGCAAAATTTACGGCTACAACTACTATTCGAATGATCTGTTGAATACGAATAAAGGGCCTTCGTCCGCGCATTGGTTCGGTACGGACGATCTCGGGCGCGATATGTTCATCCGTACCTGGATGGGGGCGCGAATCTCGTTGATCGTCGGATTGGCGGCGGCATGTATCGACCTTTTTATCGGTGTCATTTACGGTGGAACTATGGGTTATTTCGGCGGCCGCGTCGATGAAATTATGAATAAGTTTTCCGAGATTTTATATGCCATTCCATACCTGCTCGTAACGATCCTGCTGCTGGTCGTGATGGAGCCAAGTTTGGGAACGATTATCCTGGCTTTGACGATTACGGGATGGATCAACATGTCGTGGATCGTCCGCGGCGAAATCATGCAGCTTAAAGGCCGCGAGTTCGTACTTGCTTCCCGCTCGATGGGTGCCGGCTCCGGACGGCTGTTGTTCCGGCACCTGCTTCCGAATGCGGTTGGACCAATCATCGTAACGGTGACGTTGTCCGTACCAAAGGCGATTTTTGCCGAAGCTTTCCTGAGCTTCCTGGGACTAGGCGTACAGGCTCCGGTCGCTTCGCTTGGTTCGATGATCAACGATGCTTTGACCGGATGGTTGTACTATCCGTGGCGTATGCTGTTCCCGGCTATTCTGATCAGCTTGATTATGCTGGCATTTAACATTTTCGGCGACGGTCTTCGCGACGCGCTTGATCCTAAACTGAAGAAATAGGAGGTGGAATGATGGAGCCGATTTTACAAGTCAAAGATTTGCATGTTTCCTTTCAAGTCAAAGGTGGAGAGATCAAAGCCGTTCGCGGCATGAACTTTGAAGTGGGGAAAGGTGAAACGGTTGCGATCGTCGGCGAATCCGGCAGCGGCAAAAGCGTTACGGCCCAAACGATCATGCGCCTGATTCCGTCCCCTCCTTCCATCATTAAGCAAGGCGAAATTATTTTCCAAGGGCAAGACATTTTGAAGAAAAGCGACAAGCAAATGGAATCGATCCGCGGTAAAGATATTGGGATGATTTTTCAGGACCCGATGACCTCCTTGAATCCTACGATTAGAGTAGGCCGGCAAATTACTGAAGTATTAATCAAACATCAGAATATGTCAGCGGGCGAAGCGAAAAAACAGGCTATCGAGATGCTTAAGCTGGTTGGCATCAAAAATGCAGAGGCCCGCTTTAACCAATATCCTCACGAATTCTCCGGAGGTATGCGGCAGCGCGTTATGATCGCGATTGCGCTGGCCTGCCGGCCATCGCTGCTGATCGCGGACGAACCGACCACGGCGCTTGATGTAACGATCCAGGCGCAAATCATGGACGTCATGAAAGAAATGCAGTCCCGTCTTGGCACTTCCATCATTTTGATCACGCATGACCTGGGCGTCGTTGCCGGCATGTGCGACCGCGTCATCGTCATGTATGCCGGAGAAGTGGTGGAGACAGGCACGAAATGGGAGATCTTCAAAAATCCGCAGCACCCGTATACCAAAGGCTTGCTGCGCTCCATGCCGCGGCTGGATCAAAAGAAAGGCGAACCGCTTATTCCTATTATCGGCACGCCGCCGGATTTGATTAAGCCGCCGCTCGGTTGTCCTTTCGCCGCACGTTGCGACCAAGCGATGAAAGTTTGCGAACGCATCGATCCGGGCGCGACCGTATTCAGCGATACGCATATGGCCCGCTGCTGGGATCTTCATCCGATGGCCAAGGAGGGACAGTCGTCATGAGTACCGGGAAAACATTGATCGAAGTCGAAGGACTCAAAAAGTATTTTCATGTTGGCGGAGGCAATGTACTAAAAGCCGTCAATGATATCAGCTTCTCGATTGCCGAAGGCGAAACGCTGGGCCTCGTTGGCGAATCCGGTTGCGGTAAATCGACGGCCGGCCGCACGATTCTTCGTTTGTATGAACCGACGGACGGCAGCGTCCGCTTTAACGGAACGGATATTAATCAGTTGTCGCCGAAGAAAATGAAGGCGATGCGCCGCGATATGCAAATGATCTTCCAGGATCCGTACGCGTCGCTGAATCCGCGTTTTACCGTTACCGATATTATCGGCGAAGCGCTGGACATCCACGGGATGGCCGGTTCGCGGGCGGAACGCAAGAAACGCGTCGAAGAGCTGCTTGATATGGTAGGTTTGAATCCGGACCATGCTACGCGGTATCCGCATGAATTTTCCGGAGGCCAACGCCAACGGATCGGGATCGCCCGCGCGCTTGCGGTCAATCCGAAGTTCATCATTTGCGACGAACCGATCTCGGCGCTGGACGTGTCCATTCAGGCTCAGGTCGTCAACCTGCTTAAGGATTTGCAGGATCGTCTCGGCCTGACTTATCTGTTCATCGCGCATGACTTGTCCATGGTTAAACATATCAGTGACCGCGTTGCGGTTATGTACCTGGGCCGGATCGTGGAACTGGCCGATAGCGAAGAGCTGTATGCCAATCCGATGCATCCTTATACCAAAACGCTCTTGTCCGCGATTCCGATTCCGGATCCGGAGATTGAAGCGAACAAAAAGCGGATTCATCTGGAGGATACCGCTAGCGGTCCGATCGGCAAAGAAGGCGCCGCTACCGGAGGTTTGTTCGATCTGGACAACTCCGAACTGGTCGAGGTGTCCAAAGGGCATTTCGTCTCCATGCCGAATAAAGGCTAATCTTATATACGCGTACTCCCGCTGCTTGTACATCGGCTGCGGGAGTTTTTTTCATGCCGGGGTTACGGAAAGTTAGATGTTCAGCAAAAGTAAGGTTATCTTTGACGGAGCAGCCGGACATCCGGTACAATCAAGGAAGGTTTGAGGAGAACAGGAGGATTCTACCTGATGAATGTGGTTCAAGAGCAGTTGCCATCCGCTGGGCCGCTGGCTGAGGTGTACGCCAATCATTTTGCTGCGGTTGAGCTGTTATATGAAAGTGACCCAACACAGGCGAATAGCTGGAGCGAACGGGCAAAGTGGCTTGATGAAACGGAAGGGAGGCGGGTCGGCCGAACCGCTTTGACGGCCCGGCTTCGCGAATACAACCGCCGGTTTAATCCGAACCCGGCCGTGTCACAGGCAATTGGCAAGCTGGAGCAGTCCGGTACCGCCGTGATCGTCGGAGGCCAGCAAAGCGGCTTGTTTACCGGACCGCTGCTCGTCATTCATAAAGCCGTTACGATCATCAAAGCGGCGAGGGAGGCTTCCGCCCGCTTGAAGCGTCCGGTTGTACCGGTGTTCTGGATTGCCGGCGAGGACCATGACTGGGACGAAGTCAATCATTCGTATTTCTTGTCGCCGGATTTGCAGGTGCGTCGGATTCGTATCCACCGCAATCCATTGGATCGACTCCCGGTCAGTTGGACACGGATTGACATGGCGGAATGGGAGAAGGCAGCGGCGGAACTGGAGCAACTGCTGCCGGACAGCGAGTTTAAAGCAGGTCTCTTGGAGATGCTGCGGCAATCGGCGGCAAATGCGGCGAACCTGTCGGAGTTTTTTGCCAAGCTAATGGGCAACTTATTCGGGAAATACGGGTTGGTGTTGTTGGATTCGGCCGATCCCGAGTTGCGCAAGCTGGAAGTTCCGGTATTCGAGTCGATCATTGCCCAAAATGATGAGCTGGAGCAAGCTTATCACGCCTCCGCGCTTGAGATGAGGGCACTTGGATATGAGCCTTCCGCAGAGGTTGCCGAAGGCGGGGCCAACTTATTTTACATAAACGGACAGGAACGTTTGCTGCTGTTTAAGCGGGATGGCCGTTTTACCGATCGGAAGGGCAAGGTGTCCTTTACGGCGGATGAGCTGGTTGTCGAGCTTCGGGAGCATCCGGAGCGTTATAGCAACAATGTGCTGACCCGTCCGCTGATGCAGGACAGCTTGCTGCCGGTGCTGGGTACAGTGCTGGGTCCCGGCGAAATCGCTTATTGGGGATTGACGCGCAAAGCGTTTCGCCAGTTGGGGTTGAGCATGCCGCTGTTGCTTCCGCGGGAGTCTTTTACCGTCGTGGAGGGGACGCTGCAAAAATATATGGAGAAATACGGTCTCTCCTGGAACGATGTGAAGAACCGCGAAGGCTTCCGCCAAAAACGCGAGGCATGGCTCGCCGCTCAGGATCGGCTTCAGGTCGATGCCCGGTTTGCGGAAATCAAAGCCGCTTTTGGGGAGTTGTATGAACCCCTGATCGGACAGCTGACGGAGATTCAAAGCGGATTGTCGAAGCTTGGGGCCGCCAATCGGGATAAAATCCTGGAGCAAATCGAATATTTGCGAGGCAAGGCCAGAGAGGCATTGGAGAAAAGCAACGAAACAGGGCTTCGCCACTTCGACCGGATCGAGCTGTCGCTATTCCCCTTGAACAAACCGCAGGAGAGGGTTTACAATATCTTTTATTATTTGAACCGGTTCGGCATGGACTGGATCGACGGTCTAATGGATATTCCTTACGCCATGACGGGACAACACCGAATTATTTATTTATAGGAGGATGTGTGACATGAGCTCAGAAGCGATTCAGAACAGCATCATCACCGACTTGAAGCTTGCGCCGGAGGGACATTTGAAAATCGATTGGGTGGAAGCTCATATGCCGGTATTGAACCGGGTGCGCAAGCAGTTTGAGGCCGAGCAGCCGTTCAAAGGGCTGAAGGTGACGATTTCGCTCCATCTGGAAGCGAAAACCGCTTACTTGGCCAAAGTCGTGCAAGCAGGGGGCGCCGAGGTGACGATTACCGGCAGCAATCCGCTGTCGACGCAGGATGATGTTTGCGCGGCGTTGGTGGAGGACGGCGTGACGGTATTTGCCAAGTACAATCCGGATCCGGAAGAATATAAAGCGCTGCTGATCAAGGCGCTGGAAACAAAACCCGACCTGATCATCGACGATGGCGGCGATCTGGTATCGATTTTGCATTCCGAACGGCCGGATTTGCTGGAAAACGTGCGTGGCGGCGCCGAAGAAACGACCACCGGGATTTTGCGCCTCAAAGCGATGGATAAAGAGGGGCAGCTCAAATTCCCGATGGTTGCGGTGAACGATGCGTATTGCAAATATTTGTTCGATAACCGTTATGGAACGGGCCAATCGGTTTGGGACGGCATCAACCGCACGACCAACCTGGTCGTTGCCGGCAAAACCGTGATCGTCATCGGTTACGGCTGGTGCGGCAAAGGCGTGGCGATGCGGGCGAAAGGCCTCGGCGCCAACGTCGTCGTGACCGAAGTAGATGCGATCAAAGCGGTCGAAGCTTACATGGATGGTTTCCAAGTGATGCCGATGCTGGAAGCGGCCAAAATCGGCGACTTCTTCGTCACGGTAACCGGGAACCGCGATGTTATTCGCGGCGAGCATTACGATGTCATGAAGGATGGGGCGATCCTGTCCAATGCCGGGCACTTCGACGTGGAAGTGAACAAGCCGGAGCTGAAGGAGCGCTCCGTTTCGGTGCGGACGGTGCGCCGCAATATCGAGGAATATCAGTTGAAGGACGGCCGCAAAGTGTATCTGCTCGCGGAAGGCCGCCTGGTGAACCTGGCTGCCGGCGACGGGCATCCGGCGGAGATCATGGACATGACGTTTGCGCTGCAGGCGATGTCGCTGAAATATGTCAATGACCGTTACAACGAGATCGGCAAAACGGTCGTGAACGTACCGTACGAGCTGGACGAGCAGGTTGCCCGGTTCAAGCTGGAGAGCCTGGGCCTGAGCATCGACGCGTTGTCCTCCGAGCAGCGGGCTTATCTTGATAGCTGGCAGGAGCATTAAGGTACGAAGTTACGTGGCGGTGAGCTCGAAATAAATAGATGAAGAAGGAAAGGTATCCGTAAGCGGCTTTGCTGCTTGGGTACCTTTTTTTAGTGGATGGGATTATAGAAGGTACGGGGTGGTTGCCCTGTTATTGCCGACCGAGTGCAAAATCGTCCTCCCCCGATTCAAAAAAAATTATGAACAATAGAAGGATTTTCACCCCCAATGCAGAATAGTTACATATCACAGTGGTGTAAAGTGGTGTAAAGTGGGGGAAAGAGGTAAGGAGTGAGTCACCAATGTTTATGGGGGAATTCCAACATAGCATTGACGATAAAGGCCGGATTATCATACCGGCTAAGTTTCGTGATCTCCTCGGCAGCTCTTTCGTAGTCACCCGCGGGCTGGACCAGTGTCTTTTCGTATATCCGATGCAGGAGTGGGAAGTGCTGGAACAAAAACTCAAAGCATTGCCGCTGATGAAGTCTGACGCGCGGGCGTTTACCCGCTTTTTTTTCTCCGGGGCGACGGAATGCGAGTGGGATAAACAGGGAAGGGTAAACCTGCCAGGCAATTTACGGCAGTATGCAAAGCTGGAGAAGGATTGCGTTGTTCTGGGCGTGTCGAACCGGGTGGAAATTTGGAGCCGGAATACGTGGGAGCAATACTTCCAGCAGTCGGAAGATACGTTTAACGAGATAGCCGAAAAGCTAGTAGACTTTAATTTCGACCTTTAGATTGAGCATGTATTGAAACGAAAGTCCCAAAGCAGGCTTTTGATCACGGCTAACAAATATGAATTCAGGTTTGGAGGCGTAAGTCTTGTTCCATCACATCACGGTACTCAAAGAAGAAGCGACAGAAGGGCTGCGCATCAAGCCGGACGGCATTTATGTGGATTGTACGCTGGGTGGCGGCGGGCACAGCTCGGTGATTTTGTCGAAGCTAGGTCCCGGAGGAAGGCTGATCGCTTTCGACCAGGACGACTGGGCGTTGGACAATGCCAAGGAGCGGCTCTCGTCTTATGCGGACAAATTAACGTTGGTAAAAAGCAATTTTCGCTACATCGAGCAAAAACTGCTGGAGATCGAGGGCATCCCGCAGCATAACGGGTTTCCCCAAGTCGACGGCGTGCTGTTCGATCTAGGCGTCTCCTCTCCCCAATTCGATGAGGGGGAACGGGGGTTCAGCTATAATGCAGACGCTCCGCTCGACATGCGGATGGATCAATCGGCACCGCTGACGGCGCGGGAGATCGTCAATGCGTGGCCCGAACGCGAAATTGCTCGGATTTTGTTCCAATACGGCGAGGAGAAATTCTCCAGGCGCATTGCCAGGGTCATCGCGGAACGTCGCGAGCAGGAGTCCATCGAGACGACGGGACAACTCGTGGAGCTGATCAAGGAAGGGATTCCGGCGGCCGCAAGGCGGACGGGCGGGCATCCGGCCAAACGCAGCTTCCAAGCGCTCCGCATCGCCGTCAATGACGAGCTGGGCGCGTTCGAGGAAGGACTGCACGCGGCGATACGTTGCTTGGCGCCGGAAGGCCGGGTTTCGGTGATCACTTTTCACTCGTTGGAAGACCGGATCTGCAAACAGATTTTTGCAAGCTATGTGGAGAAATGCACCTGTCCTCCGGATTTTCCGATGTGCGTATGCGGAGGCAAAGGATCGCTCAAATTGTTAAACCGGAAACCGCTGGTTCCGTCGGATCAGGAACTGGCCGAAAATCCCCGGGCTCGCTCGGCGAAATTGCGCGTGGCGGAGAAACTGGAATCTGTAGTGGAGGAATCGTAAATGGCTTATACGCGGGGGAATTTGGCAGTTAAAGAAAAGCAAGCGGAACGCAGCTATCCGTCACAGCGCTACCGGGAAACGACGAAGGTGGTTACCCGCCGTGCGCCGTTGCCGGTTCGCGAGAAGTTGCTGTACATGCTGACGGTTATGTTTTGCGTGGCGGTGATGAGCGGGCTTTTATGGCAAAATGTGTCACTTTACAACATCAAGCGGCAAATGTTTAATTTGAATACGGACATTCAAACGATCAATGCCGAGGTCAAGGAACTAAACATCCAGAAAGAAAAGCTGGAGGAAGAAGTTCCGAAGAAGGCGGCGGAGCTTGGTTATGTGCAGCCCGAGGTGGAAGGTTTCCACGTTCAAATGCCTGAGGGGTCCCAAACGGACGTCGGCGGGCTGGATGCAGGAAGCGGCACGGCAGATGCAGCGGATGGCGTAGCAACGGCCAAGAAATAATGATGCTAAAGAGGTTTTGCCATGATTAAGAGAATAAGACTTCGAACACTGCTGATAGGGGGATGCATTACCCTCTTTTTTGCTGTCTTGATGGGAAGAGTGTTTTGGCTGCAAGTGGTACAGGCGGACTTTTGGCAGGCGCATGCCGAAGAGTTATGGTCCACGAAAAAAACGCTGCCCGCTACCCGCGGCGTCATCACCGACCGGAACGGCGACGTACTGGCGGTAGACGCCCCGGCTTATACGGTGGCCGTCAATCCCGAAGTCATTAATAAAAACGGCCTTGAGGACGAAGTGGTCGAAGGGCTTGGCAAAGTGCTCGGCAAGAATGAAAACGAGCTCAGGGACATTGTGGGCGCAAAAAAGGAAGACGGTACGTATTATACGCAGCGCGAGGTGCGCAACGAAGGCTGGAAAATCGATCAGGATCTGCGGGATCAGGTGCAGTCGTTCATGAACGATTTGAAGGAAGAGCATGAGGACTTGCAAGACGTAGGCATCTACCTGATTAAGGACCAGAAGCGTTACTATCCGAAACACAGTCTGGCTGCCCATGTGCTTGGTTACACCGACCGCGAGGGAATAGCCAAATCGGGGCTTGAGGCTTATTATGACGAAGAGCTTAAAGGGGTAGACGGCTCCCTCGAATACAAACGCGACGGCCGCGGGATCGAAATCCCGAAAGCAAGCGAAATCTACACGCCGGTGAAAAACGGCAAAAACCTGCAGCTGACGATCGATGATACGATTCAGCGTTACATCGAAGTAGCGATGAAGGAAGCGTACGATCAGCTTCAGCCGATCAGCATGACGGTTATTGCGGCCGATCCGAATACGATGGAAATCCTCGGCATGGCCAATATGCCTACATATGACCCCAATGCGTATTGGGAGGACGTCGATCAGAAAAATTTCTACAATCATGCGACCAAGTCGGTTTACGAACCGGGTTCCACATTTAAAATCGTGACCTTGGCCGGTGCCGTTCAGGAAGGATTGTTTAACCCGAACGCCACGTACCAATCCGGCAACATTCAGGTGCCGGGACAAACGATCCACGATTTGAAAAAAGCCGGTTGGGGACAAATCAGTTATCTGGAAGGGGTTAAGCGGTCCAGTAACGTCGCCTTCGTCAAATTAGGCTATGAAATGCTGGGGCCGGAACGCCTCAAGTCGTACGTCGATAATTTCGGCTTTGGCCAAAAGACCGGCATCGAGCTGCCGGGCGAATCGAAAGGGATCGTGGATCCGGTGCAGCAGGCTGACTTCGCGGCGATGGCCTACGGACACGGCAAGCTGCTCGTCACCCCGCTGCAGCAAATCGTGGCGGTATCGGCGATCGCCAACGGCGGCAAGCTGATGGAGCCGCACATCGTCAAATCGATCACGGATCCGCAAACCGGGGAAACGGTCAAAACGGAACCCAAGGTGGTCCGGCAGGTCATCGCCCCCGAGAAGGCCAAGGAAGTCGGGAGCTATCTGGAACAGGTCGTCTCCGACCAGGAAATCGGCACCGGGCGCCACGCCTATATCGACGGCTACCGGATCGCCGGTAAAACGGGGACCGCGGTGAAGGTCGTGAACGGGGAATACGATTATACGAAACAAGTCGTTTCGTTTATCGGATACGCGCCGGTCGACGATCCGAAGATCGCGATTATCGTATTGATCGACGAACCGAAGGATTCCGAATTGGGCGGCGGCACCGCGGCAGCGCCGGTATTCAAAAAAATCATTAGCCAAACCCTGCAGTACATGGGCGTATCGAAGAAAATCGAAGGCGATGCGGCCAAAAGCGCAACCAAAACCGCCAGCACGGGGCCGAAAGTGCCTGAAGTCGGCGGCCTCCCCGTACAGCAAGCGAAGGACAAGCTGGCTGCCAGCGGGATTTCCTACGCTACCTTGGGCAAAGGGACGGAGATCCTTTCCCAGTTCCCGAAAGCCGGCAGCACGCTCAAAACCGGACAGTTCGTCTATCTCCTGACGGAAAGCGGCGCCGATATGAACGTGCCGAATCTGCAGGGAGAATCGCTGCGCGATGCCATGGAGCTATTGTCCGTCATGCAGATTCCGGTCACGGCGGAAGGCGAAGGATACGTCGTCTCGCAGAAGGTAGTAGAAGAGAACGGAGGGCGGCGGGTCGTATTAACGTTGGAGCCGATGGTCAATGACGACTCCGCATCCGGCGACGAGGTTCCCGAAGACGATGCGGCGGGCGGCAAAGAAAGCGATAGCGCCGGCAACAACGAGGGCGGCGAGTCGCCATAGCTTTGTTCTAACCCCTGGTTGTCCTGAATAATCATGAGATGAAAACAATCATGCGTCAGGATGGGTTAGGGGGGCGACCTGTGAAAATTTCTAAATTTACCGTCAGACGAAGACTGTTCTGGCTGTTGATGGTGTTGTGTTTGCTGTTTGCGGCTCTTGCCGTTCGTCTTGCCTACGTGCAAATCGGAAAAGGGGCCGAATTGTCCGCCAAAGCGGAGGATTCGTGGCGCCGAAACATCCCATATTCGGCAAAACGCGGCGAAATCAGCGACCGTAACGGCAATGTGCTCGCTTATAATGTTACGACGCCTACCGTCATGGCGATTCCGGTGCAGATCAAAGAACCGGAGCGGACAGCCAAGAGCTTGGCGCCATTGCTTGATATGAGCGAGGAAACCGTTTTGAAGTCGATTACCAAGAGACAATCCATAGTCAGGCTGCAACCCGGCGGACGCAAAATTACGATGGAAAAAGCGCAGCAAATTCGTGATTTGGCTCTTCCGGGTATTGTTGTCGCTGAGGATAATAAGCGGTATTATCCGTACGGCGGACTGGCCGCCCACATTTTGGGCTTCACCGGGGGATACAATCAAGGCCTCACCGGCGTGGAAAGCAAATATGACAGCCAGCTCAGCGGGATGAACGGCAGCGTTTCCTATTTATCGGATGCCGGCGGCCGGTTGATGCCGGGTTCTTCGGAGAAATACGCTCCTCCGAGGGACGGCTTGAATATGACGCTCACCATCGACAAGACGATCCAAAGCATCATCGAACGCGAACTGGACCAGGCTATGGACCGGCTGCAGGCCGATTCGGCGTTAACGATCGCCATGGACCCGAAGAGCGGCGAAATCCTGGGGATGGCCGGAAGGCCGGGATTCGAGCCGGGGGCTTACCAAGAGTACGATGCCGAGGTGTATAACCGCAATCTGCCGATTTGGATGACCTACGAGCCCGGCTCCACGTTCAAAATCATTACGCTGGCGGCGGCGTTGGAGGAGAAAAAGGTCGATTTGCTGAATGACCGTTTTTTTGATCCGGGTTACGTGAAGGTGGGCGGAGCGACGCTTCGCTGCTGGAAAAAAGGCGGCCACGGCAGCCAAACGTTCCTGCAGGTCGTGGAAAACTCTTGCAACCCCGGCTTCGTGGCGTTAGGCCAGCGGTTGGGGAAGGAAACGCTGTTCCAGTACATCAAAAACTTCGGCTTCGGCAGCAAAACGGGCATCGATTTAAGCGGGGAGGAGAACGGAATCCTGTTCAAACTGCCTCAGGTGGGACCCGTTGAATTGGCGACCACCTCGTTCGGCCAAGGCGTATCGGTTACGCCGATCCAGCAAATCACCGCGGTGTCGGCGGCGATCAACGGCGGCAAACTGTATAAGCCTTACGTCGCCAAGTCTTGGACCAATCCGGAGACCGGCGAGGTCGTGTCGGAAACGACGCCGCAGGTCGTGCGGCAGGTCATCTCGGAGGAAACCTCCAGGCAGGTGCGCTCGGCGCTGGAAAGCGTGGTGGCGAACGGCACCGGCGGCAACGCGTTCATCGACGGGTACCGGGTCGGCGGCAAAACCGGGACGGCGCAGAAGGTCGTTAACGGGCGATATTCGCCAAACGAGCACATCGTCTCCTTTATCGGCTTTGCCCCGGCGGACGACCCGCAAATCATCGTCTATACCGCCGTGGATAACCCGCAGGGCATCCAGTTCGGCGGCGTGGTGGCGGCTCCGATCGTTCGCAACATTTTGGAGGATGCGCTGGAATATATGAAGATTCCCCCCCGCCAAGAGCAGGTGGCGAAGAAATATAAATACGGCGAAACGCCGATCGTCACGGTCCCGGATCTGATCGGGCATACGGCGCAGGAAATTTACGAAGACCTGAACATGAACTTCAATCTGGCGAGATCCGGGGCGGGCAACGTGGTCATCAATCAGGCGCCCAAAGCCGGAGCGCGGGTAGAGAAAGGATCGACGATCCGGATTTATATGGGCAGTGAAGCCGATGCGGAACAATTGCACGATCATAATACGATCACAAGTGAATAATTTTCCTGAACTGAGCAATATTTGGTGATAATATAGAGTGAGTGTGTTGCTCTATATTTTTGCGACAAGTGGCAGCCGGGTGAAATGTTCTTACGATCGCTGTTGTTCCCGGATTTCTTTGATTTTCTTTATTCATACAAGGTAGAAATCCAGTCACAAAGGCGAACGCTCCGCTTCTTCAGAATCATTTCACCCTCTTGCCTTTCCCGCATTTCATTAGTCCAACTTATAGAGAACGTAGTTGAAAGACGGAGGGGTAACTTTATGCGGCTTAAGGAACTGGCAACTTATTTGATGGCTTCAAGGATTCAGGGCGACGGGGAAACGTCGTGCACCGGTTTAGCGATCGATTCGCGCAAGGTAGAGCCGGGCGATCTGTTTATCTGCCTGCCCGGGCATACGGTGGATGGACATGACTATGCCCGTCAAGCCGCGGAACAAGGAGCGTCCGCCCTCGTGGTGGAACGTTGGCTGGGCGGAATCGAATTGCCCCAGTTGAAGGTCAAGGACAGCCGTCTGGCCATGGCGGTGCTCGGCGGGGTGTTTTTCGATTCGCCGAGCTCCCGGCTGAAGGTCATCGGCGTAACCGGCACGAACGGCAAGACGACCACCACGTATTTGATCGAAAAGATCCTGCAGGATCAAGGCCGGGAAACCGGGCTCATCGGTACGATTCAACGCCGCTTCGCCGGGCAGACCTATCCGATGTCCGGGACCACTCCGGAATCGCTGGAGCTGCAGAATTACCTGCATGACATGGCTGAAGGCGGCGGGGAATACTGCGTGATGGAAGTGTCCTCCCATGCGCTGGATCAAGGCCGGGTCAAAGGAACCCGCTTCCGCACCGCGGTATTTACCAATCTTACGCAGGATCATCTGGATTATCACAAAACGATGGAGGACTATCGCGGAGCCAAAGCGCTGTTCTTCTCCCGGCTGGGCAATACGTACCCGGCGGCCGGCGATGAGCGCAGCTACGCCGTGCTGAATGCGGACGATCCGGCCAGCGCTTTCTTCGCCAAACAAACCGCGGCCGAAACGGTCACGTACGGCGTGGAGCATGAGGCCGATGTCCGGGCCTCCGGCATATCCGTAACCGCCAAAGGTACGTCCTTCCATGTGGACACGTTCCGGGGCAGCGCGGATATCTCTTTGCGCATGGTAGGCAAATTCAATGTATATAATGCGCTTGCGGCGATCACGGCGGCTTTGCTGGAGGGAATCCCGCTTGACCGGATCAAGGCGAGCCTCGAGTCGGTCAAAGGCGTTGAGGGCCGGGTGGAAGCGGTAGACGAAGGGCAGGCCTTTGCCGTTATCGTCGATTACGCCCATACCCCGGACGGATTGGAGAACGTGCTGCGTACCGTGAGTGAATTCGCTCAAGGCCGGGTCATTTGCGTGTTCGGCTGCGGCGGGGATCGGGACCGCACGAAGCGGCCGATCATGGGGCGGATCGCCGCGAAGTATTCGCAGCATGTGATCGTGACCTCCGATAATCCGCGAACGGAAAATCCCGAGGCGATCCTGCTCGACATTGAACGGGGGCTGATCGATGACGGGGTGCCGAAGGAGCGCTACGAGCTGGTCGTCGACCGCCGGGAAGCAATTCAAAAGGCTATTGAAATGGCAAGCCGTGAGGATGTAGTATTGATTGCGGGGAAAGGTCATGAAACCTATCAATTGATCGGCTCCCAGGTGCTCGATTTTGACGATCGGATCGTAGCAAAAGAAGCGATAAGGGGTTTGGCAAAGTGATTAGAAGAAATTTAGCGGAAATTGCTGCGATGTGCGGCGGACAAGTAAGGAAAACGGGGGATTCCGACATCGCGGTACAAGGCGTGGTTACCGATTCCCGGCAAATTACGCGGGACTGCCTGTTTGTTCCTTTGGCAGGCGAGCGGTTTGACGGCCATGATTTCGCCGGGGACTGCCTGAAGGCAGGAGCTGGCGCTACGTTATGGGAAAAGTCGAAAGGAACGCCGCCTGGTCCGGCCGTGCTCGTGGAGGATACGCTGGAGGCATTGCAGGCGCTGGCCAAGTCGTATCTGGCCGATACCGGCGCCAAAGTCGTCGGGATTACGGGCAGCAACGGCAAAACGACGACCAAGGACCTGGTATTCGCGCTTTTGTCCACGACCTATAAAGTGCATAAAACCAAAGGGAATTTCAATAATCATATCGGCCTTCCGTTGACGATCCTGGCGATGCCGGAGGATACGGAGATCGCCGTGCTCGAGATGGGCATGAGCGGCCGCTATGAAATCGAGTTGCTTTCGAAGTTGGCCGAGCCGGAAACGGCGATCGTGACCAATATCGGCGAGTCGCATTTGCTGCAACTCGGTTCCCGGGAAGAAATTGCCCGGGCCAAATTGGAGATCCTCGCGGGGATGAAGCCCGGGGGATTGTTCGTATACAATGGGGACGAACCGTTGATTTCCGGGGTTTTGGCGGAATCCGGGACAACCAAGCCGGAAGGATTGAACACGGCGACGTTTGGCCTTGGCCCCGGCAATGACGAATATCCGTCCGGCATCATGTTCCTGGACGATCGTACGCTGTTCACGCCGCATGCCGGCGGAAGCGAGCCGTTTACGCTGCCGCTGCTTGGAGAGCATAACGTCGTGAACGCGTTGGCCGCCATCACCGTCGCCCGCCATTACGGGGTCGGCGAAGCGGCGATCCGGGAAGGGTTCAGCCGGGTCGAGTTGACCGGCATGCGGATCGAGGTGGTTACCGGCCGCAGCGGGATTACGATTCTCAACGATGCGTACAACGCCAGCCCTACCTCCATGAAGGCGGCCATCGGCGTGCTCGGCAACATGAAGGGTTTCCGCCGCAAAATCGCCGTACTCGGCGATATGCTGGAGCTTGGAGCATCCGAGGAAGATTATCACCGCGGCATCGGAGCCTCCTTGGCGCCGGGCAACGTCGACGTGCTGTTCACCTACGGCACCTTGGCCCGGAGCATCGCCGAAGGCGCCAAAGAACATATGGACTCCGGGAACATTTATGCATATACTGATAAGTCTGAGTTGATCCGCAAGCTGGTTTCCCTGCTTCATCCGCAGGATGTCGTCCTGGTCAAGGCTTCCCGGGGCATGAGGCTCGAGGAAGTCGTCGAAGCGGTCAAAAATAGCGAGCTTGCACACTAATACCGGCGAAAGGGGGTGATCCCATGGATTTTGGACTTATCTTGCTAACGATCGGCGTATCCTTCATTTTGGCGGTAATCTCGGCCCCGCTCATTATCCCGCTCCTGAGAAGGCTCAAATTCGGACAGCAAATTCGCGGAGAAGGACCGCAAAGCCATCAGAAAAAAGCGGGCACGCCACAGATGGGCGGCATCATTATTATCCTGGCGTTTACGCTCTCGTTTTTCAAATTTTCGGTCGTGAACACCGATTTTTACGTGCTGCTGATCGCCACGCTGGGCTTTGGCTTGGTCGGTTTCCTCGATGATTACATCAAAATTATATTTAAACGGTCTTTGGGACTAACGCCCAGACAAAAGCTGGTCGGACAGCTGCTGTTCGCCGGCATCATGTGCGCGCTGCTCATTTCCGAAGGGCACAACACGGCCATCGGCATTCCGGGAACCCAGGTATCCTTCGATTGGGGACCGTGGTTTTATTATCCCTTTATCGTCATTATGATGCTGGCCGTGACCAACGCCGTCAACTTTACCGACGGTCTTGACGGACTGCTGTCCGGCGTCAGCGCGATTGCGTTTGGAGCTTACGCGGTCATTGCGATGCAGGTCACTTCGCTTCCGGCTGCGGTTTGCGCGTCGGCGATGATCGGGGCCGTGCTTGGTTTTCTCGTGTTTAACGCCCATCCGGCCAAAGTGTTCATGGGCGATACCGGCTCGCTGGGGATTGGCGGTGCCATCGGCGCCATCGCGATCATTACCAAAACCGAGCTGTTGTTTTTGGTCATCGGCGGCATTTTCGTCATCGAGATGTTATCCGTCGTGATCCAGGTCGTTTCTTTCAAGACCCGGGGCAAACGCATTTTCAAAATGAGCCCGATCCACCATCACTTCGAACTGTCAGGCTGGTCGGAATGGCGCGTCGTGGTTACGTTTTGGGCGGCCGGCCTTATTTTGGCGGTCATAGGACTTTACTTGAACAAGGGGTTGTAATGATGAATCATCCAGAAGAATACCGGGGGCGCCAGGTGGTCGTTCTCGGTCTAGCCAAAAGCGGCGTTCAGGTCGCCAAAACCTTGCACAAGCATGGAGCCGTCGTCACGGTTAACGATAAAAAGGAGAGAGAACAGTGTCCCGAAGCATCCGAATTGGAAGCTTTGGGAATTTCTGTTGTTTGCGGCGGACATCCGAACGATTTGATCCATGCCGGTACCGCGCTGGTCGTCAAAAACCCCGGCATCCCGTATACCGCTCCTCCCGTAGCCCAAGCGCTGGAACTGGGCATCGAGGTCGTGACCGAGGTGGAAGTCGCCTATCTGCTGAGCGAAGCGCCGATCATCGGCATTACCGGCTCCAACGGCAAAACGACGACGACGACCTGGATCGGCAAAATGCTGGAATCGGCAGGGCTTAATCCGATCGTGGCCGGCAACATCGGCACCCCGCTTTGCGAGGCGGCGGAGAAAGCGACGGCAGGCGACTGGCTCGTAGCCGAGCTCAGCAGCTTCCAATTGAAAGGAACGCAGCAATTTCGGCCTGCGGTTGCTTGCCTGCTGAATGTGGCGGAGACCCATCTGGATTACCACGGAACGATGGATGATTATGTTTCGTCCAAAGCTAAGCTGTTTGCCAATCAACAACCGTCCGACCGCGCCGTCGTCAATTGGGACGACCCTGTGTGCCGCGAACTGGTGCCCTATATCCGGGCAAAGCTGATTCCCTTCTCTATGAGCGAGGAATTGGCATCGGAAGGGGTATTTGTTCGACCCGCCTATGTGCCGGATTCGGAGGAAGATCTTCCCCGCAGCATCATGTACCGGGGGGAGGACGGAGGAGTACGCAAAATCGTCGATGTCCTGGAAATTACGCTGCCCGGACGCTTCAACGTGGAGAATGCGCTCGCGGCTATCGCGGTTTCGATCGCGGCGGGAGCGGCACCAGAGGCCCTAGTTGAGCCGCTGCGCTCCTTCCGGGGCGTTGAACATCGCTTGGAATATGTCGAGGAGAAGCAGGGAGTGACGTATTACAATAACTCCAAGGCGACCAATTCCAAGGCGACCGTCATGGCGCTTGGAGCGCTCGGCGCACCCATCGTGCTGATCGCGGGCGGACTCGACCGGGGTTCGGATTATATGGAGCTGCTGCCCGTTTTCAAAGAGAAGGTCAAGGCCGTGGTCGCGCTGGGACAAACGAAGGAAAAAATCGCCCGCGTCGCGGAACTGGCGGGTCTATCCGGCATCGTGGTGGTCGATACTGGTGACAGCGCCGCGGAAACGCTGCGTACCGCGCTGAAGGAAGCCTCCGCGTTGGCGGCGTCCGGGGATGTCGTATTGCTCTCCCCGGCATGCGCCAGCTGGGATATGTTCTCCTCCTATGAAGAGCGTGGACGCATTTTTAAAGAGGCGGTGCATACCCTTTAAGTAGGGGGGTGGAAAAGCCCCTACTTTCGGTTAAGAGGTGGCATCCACGATGGGCAAGAGCCGTACGTCGCCGGATTTTTGGCTTGTGGCCAGCATACTCGGACTGCTGGCCATCGGAATTGTCATGGTGTACAGCGCGGGTTCGGTACTCGCTTTTCATGATTACGGCGATTCTTTCTATTTTGTCAAACGTCAGCTTCTGTTTGCCGTTCTCGGCTTGATTGCGATGTTCTTGATGATGAATTTCGATTACCGACTGCTGCGGAAGCATGCCAAAATCGGGCTGCTCCTGTGCTTTGTTCTGCTGGTCGTCGTGCTTATTCCCGGCATCGGGGTCGTGCGCGGCGGGGCCAGAAGCTGGCTCGGGATCAGTTCCTTCGGCATACAGCCTTCCGAGTTTATGAAGCTGGGCATGATTTTGTTCCTATCCTATTGGTTAAGTAAAGAAGATTACAAGATTACGCATTTTACCAGAGGTTTGCTGCCTCCGCTGGGGGTTATCGGCTTGGCGTTCGGTCTGATCATGCTTCAGCCCGATTTGGGGACAGGCACGGTCATGCTGGGCGCCTCGCTGCTGATCGTCTTTACGGCGGGCGCCCGCATCCGGCATTTGGCCGGCCTGGCCGCCGTCGGAGCCCTTGGTTTCGCCTCGTTGATCATTGCGGCGCCTTACCGTTTGCAGCGGATCACCGCTTTCCTGGACCCTTGGTCCGACCCGCTTGGCGCGGGCTACCAGATCATCCAATCGCTGTACGCGATCGGACCCGGCGGACTGGCGGGCCTGGGGCTGGGGATGAGCCGGCAAAAATACAGCTACGTGCCGGAACCGCAAACCGACTTTATCTTCTCCATTTTGGCCGAGGAGCTTGGTTTTATCGGCGGTCTGCTCGTTCTGCTGCTGTTTTTGATTTTGGTGTGGCGAGGCATGCGGGTGGCGATGACGATCGACGATACGTTCGGCAGCTTGCTGGCCGTGGGGATTGTAGGCATGGTCGGCGTTCAAGTCGTCATCAACATCGGCGTCGTCATCGGGCTCATGCCCGTCACCGGCATTACCCTGCCGCTGATCAGCTATGGCGGTTCATCGCTTACGCTGATGTTGACCGCACTAGGCATTTTACTTAATTTATCACGTTATGCGAGGTGAGAATATGCGCGTCGTACTGAGCGGCGGCGGAACCGGGGGGCACATCTATCCGGCGCTGGCCGTCGCAAGCCAATGCGCCACGGAAATACCCGGCAGCGAATTTTTGTACATCGGCGGCCAACGCGGGCTGGAAAGCTCGCTGGTGCCGAAGCAGGATATTCCGTTTGAAGCGATCGACATTACCGGCTTCCGCAGGAAGCTGTCTTTGGATAACGTGAAAACGGTCATGCGTTTTCTCAAGGGGGTTCGGGCCTCCAAGAAGCTGCTTAAGGAGTTTAAGCCCGACGTCGTCATCGGCACGGGCGGATACGTGTGCGGCCCGGTCGTGTATGCGGCAGCCAAGCTGGGCATTCCCAGCATCATTCACGAACAGAACGCCATTCCCGGCCTGACCAACCGCTTTCTGAGCAAATACGTGTCGACCGTGGCCGTCAGCTTCGAGGGTTCCGGTTCCGCGTTCCCGGCGGCGCGAAACGTGGTGTATACGGGAAATCCGCGAGCGACCACCGTTTATGCGGCCGACAAGAACAAAGGCTTCGATACGCTGGGATTGCCGCGGAGCAGTTCCGTGGTGCTGGTTGTCGGCGGCAGCCGGGGAGCGAAGGCGATCAATGAAGCGATGGTCGAGATGGCTCCGCTGCTTCGGCAATCGGAGCATTTGCAGTTCGTTTACGTGACCGGGGACAGTTACTATGCCTCGACGGTCGAAGCGATTCGGGCGAAAACGGGAGAACTTCCCGGCAATTTGCAGGTGCTGCCTTATGTGCACAATATGCCGGAGGTGCTGGCCTGCACGTCCCTGATCGTGAACCGCGCCGGGGCTTCTTTTTTGGCGGAAATCACCGCATTGGGCATTCCGGCGATATTGATTCCTTCGCCCAACGTAACGAACAACCATCAGGAGAAAAACGCACGCACGCTGGAGCGGGCCGGAGCGGCTGAAGTGATTTTGGAGCCGGATTTATCCGGCCGCAGCTTGTACGCCTCCGTTGAGCGGATCATGAACGACCTTGCGCAGCAAACGTCCATGTCGTCGGTTTCGCGCGGGCTGGGTAAACCGGACTCCGCCCATTTGATCGTCGAAGAGCTGCGCCGACTGGCTCAAAGCGGCGGGCAGCGCGGTTGATTGCCGAAGGCGGGGGACGGTCCCGGGTCTGGGCGATTGTCACACTCTTCGTGAGGAGGGCATAAGATACCTTATAATTCGTGACAACCAAACGGAGCGGCAGGGCAACATCGATTGCTCCGATGGACCCGTGCAACCGGCACGCCCCTTAAGCTGCCGGCCTGCAGGTTTCCCGCCATACAAGTCAAGGAGGGTTTTACGATGCAGCAGTGGATATCGAATTTGACCAGGCTGGGCTTCGGCGAGGTTTTGCCGAACGAGCCGATGTCAAAATATACAACATGGAAAATCGGCGGCCCCGCTGACGCTATGATCGTACCGGAGAATACCCGGCAGTTGACCGAGCTGATCCGGCTGCTTCGTGAGGAGCAGGTTCCCTGGATGGTGGTCGGCAAAGGCTCCAATCTGCTAGTTTCCGACAAAGGGATACGGGGCTGCGTAATCCGGCTCGGTTCCGGGCTGGAGCAGATTGCCTTTGACGGCGCGGAGGTTGCCGCCGGTGGAGGCGCGTCCTTCGTCAGACTAAGCATTATGGCGGGCAAAGAGGGATTGACCGGCCTGGAATTTGCCGGAGGCATTCCCGGTTCGGTTGGCGGCGCCGTCTACATGAATGCCGGTGCTCATGGGTCCGATGTGTCACGTATATTCAAATCCGCTGACATTGTTCTGGAGACAGGTGAAATGGTAACGTACACGGCGGAGGATATGAAGTTTGCCTATCGGCATTCCGTCCTGCACGAGCGGCGCGGGATCGTGGCGAAGGCACGCTTTTTGCTTGCTGCCGGCGACAGACTGGAGGTAGCGGCCGCCATGGCGGCTTATAAAGACCGCCGCCGCAAGACGCAACCGCTGCAGCAACCGTGCGCGGGCAGCGTCTTCCGTAATCCGCCGGGAGATCATGCAGCAAGACTCATCGAAACGGCGGGGCTCAAAGGGATGAAGGTCGGAGGGGCCGAAGTATCCACGCTGCATGCCAATTTCATCGTCAATACCGGGCAAGCGACAGCAGAGGACGTTCTTGCACTCATGGAGCAAATCAAGGCCATCATTGCGGACAAATTCGGCGTAGCATTGGTGCCGGAGGTCTACTTCGTGGGTGAACGGTAAACTCGGAGGTGATACATTGGACAAATTGGTGATCGAAGGCGGGAGACCCCTATCAGGAACCATTCGTATCCATGGAGCGAAAAATGCCGCACTGCCGATTCTGGCGGCTAGTTTGCTGTCGGAAGGGAAAGTGCAACTTCGAAATGTCCCCCGCCTGCTCGATATTGATGTCATGTTGGGCATTCTCGGTCGTCTGGGTTGCAGAGCCGTCCATCTGGGAGATACGGTGACCGTCGATACGGGAAGTGCGGATTCAAGCCATGTACCGGAAGATTTGATGAGACAGATGCGGTCTTCCATATTTTTGATGGGGCCCTTATTGGCCAGGTTTGGGGAGGTATGCATTTACCAGCCGGGCGGCTGTGCGATCGGAGAACGCAAAATCGATCTGCATCTGAAAGGACTCGAAGCATTAGGCGCGAAGATCGAGGAGTACGACCAGCAGATTTGGTGCCGGGCCGGGAAATTGATCGGCAGCGATATTCATCTTGATTTCCCCAGCGTGGGCGCTACCGAGAATATCATGATGGCCGCGGCCCTGGCGGAAGGAACGACCGTGATCACCAATGCGGCGCGGGAACCGGAAATCCAGGACCTGCAAAACTTCTTGAATGCGATGGGCGCCAGCATTATGGGCGCGGGAACCGACACGATTACGATCCGGGGCGTTGAGCGGCTTTACCCTTGCGATTATGAGATTATCCCCGACCGGATCGTAGCCGGCACCGCCTTGATCGCCGTAGCCGCCACGCGTGGCAGCGTGACGCTGACTCACAGCAATCCGGCTCACCTGGTCTCGCTGCTGCATGTGCTCAGAAGGGCCGGTGTTCAAATCGGAGCCGCAGATGATATAATAACGATAAGCAGCGCGGGCCGTCCCAAAGCGGTAGAGCGGATCGTTACTTCGCCTTACCCTTCTTTTCCTACCGACTTGCAATCTCAGGTGATGGTGCTCTTATCGTTGGCCGATGGACTTAGCGTGATGAAAGAGACCGTGTTTGAGGGCAGATTCAAGCATGTAGACGAATTGGTCCGCATGGGTGCCGACATCTCGGTCGATCTGAACTCCGCGTTCATTCGCGGCGTGCCCCGGCTTTACGGCGCTACGGTGGAAGCTACCGACTTAAGGGCAGGAGCCGCGCTCGTCATTGCGGGCTTGGCGGCCCAGGGCAAAACGGTAGTCGAGCAGGTGCATCATATCGACCGCGGCTATGACCGGATCGAAAGCATGTTTCAGCGTTTGGGAGGCGCGGTGCATCGTGAAACTCCCGCCATGAAACAGCTGGATTTGGCTTGAGGTCGGGTTTCAGCGAATTGCTTCTTACCTTCATATGCTTTGGCCTTTAGATCGTCCCCTCCCCTGGAGGGGATAAAAGGCTTTGTAATACTTATTCAGAAAGTTGCGGAGAAATGACATGCCAAAAGCGAATGTTCCTGTATTAAAGGAGCCTACACCGAAAAAGAAAAGCGGCCGAAAAATCAAGGTGATCCTCATCCTGCTGTTCCTCTCTTTGCTGTGCGTGCTTTTTTTTCGTTCATCCTTAAGCAAAGTCTCCGTCATTACCTTTCAGGGCAATACGTATACGACGGACGACGAACTGCTGAACGTCACCGGCCTTAAGCCGGGGGCCCCGTTTTTCGCCATCAGCTCCGAGCATTTGGAGCGCAAGCTGGAGGAAATTCCGTCGGTGGAGCGGGCGACGGTGAACAAGACGTTCCCGGGAAACGTCGAGATCCGCCTGCAGGAATATCCTATCGCGGCCTATGAACTGACCGGCGACGGCAAGTTGCATGGATTACTGGCCAATGGAACGAGAATCGAGATGATGAACGACTCGATGCCGGTGGACAAGCCCATATTAACGGGATGGAGCGCAAACGACGAGAGCCTGGTCAAACTCTGCCGAACGCTGTCACAAATCCCGGGTGAGCTCACCGCAGACATATCCGAGATCGTGCCTTCGCCAACGCTGTCTTATCCTGACCGGATCAAAATGTACACAAGATCGAAATTCGAGGTCATCTCGGCGATTTCGTTGCTGGCCCAGAAGGCCGAATACTTGAACGAGATTTTGCAATCGCAGGACCCCGGAAGGCTGACCATGCTCGACGCCGATTTCTATGTGCCGTACGAATCGCCGGAGAACGAAGACGAAGGGCAAAATGATACTACTCACGAGTGAAAAACAATGTTAAAATACATTTTATGGGCTAGTTGCCTATCTCCCTCTTTTTTCTTCTGATTTTTGCGTGTGGCAAGAGGCTAGTTCCGCATGTTTCAGGTACCTAATGCCTAGTTCTATGTAAAAGTTGGAAGCCAAAAAATTTGTAGAAAAAAGAGGGAAAGATTAAAAGGCGTTGAATAAGTAGAGAGTGCATCTAACAGTGCGTGTTCAAAAAGCCGGCTTTTCAGCACCGTGAAGGTTGGATGAAGCTAGAGGCTGAGCAGCGGAGCGTAGGCGAAACCTACGTGCGCAACGGAAGTCTCGGCTGAATGCAAGATCGTGATCGAAAGATGACTTTTTGAACTACCTCTAAACATGGGAAGTATATTTTGATGGGGAAATAGGAGGTGCCAGGGGCTTGAGCAACAATGACATCATTGTTAGTTTGGACATCGGTACATCCAAAGTTCGTGCTATTATTGGGGAAATTAGTAATGGAACCTTTAATATTATTGGGGTTGGATCTGCCGACTCGGAAGGAATTCGAAAAGGCGCGATTGTAGATATTGACCTGACGGTCCAGTCGATCCGCAGCGCTGTGGATCATGCGGAACGGATGGTAGGTATTCAAATATCGGAAGTTTATGTCGGCATTTCGGGAAATCAAATCGGACTCCAAACGAGCCACGGGGTTGTAGCCGTACAGAATGAAGACCGCGAAATTGGCGAAGACGATATCGACCGTGTACTCAAGGCGGCCGAGGTGATCGCATTGCCGCCGGAGCGCGAGATTATTGATGTGGTGGCCAAGCAGTACGTAGTGGACGGGCTTGAAGGAATTTCGGATCCCCGGGGCATGATCGGGGTTCGCCTGGAGGTCGAAGCAACGATCGTTACGGGGGCGAAAACAGCGATCCACAACCTGCTTCGCTGCGTAGAGAAATCCGGGCTGAAAGTCCGGGAACTCGTTTTGCTCTCGCTTGCCTCAGGTCAGCTTGCTTTGTCCAAAGACGAGAAAACCATGGGTTCCGTGCTGGTGGATATCGGCGCAGGTTCCACAACGATCGCTGTGTTCGAAAGCGGCACGATCGTGGCGACATCCACGCTTCCGATTGGGGGAGAATTTATAACGAACGACATTGCTTACGGACTCCGGACGCTGACGGATCAAGCGGAGAAGGCCAAGCTTAAATATGGCTGCGCTTCGATTGAGGACGCGGCGGCGGACGTAACCTTCAAGGTGACGCGGATCGGCAGCAATGTAGACAAGGAATTTACGCAGGAGGATTTGGCGGCCATCGCGGAGCCTCGCGTGCAAGAGATTTTCCAGCTGATCCGCCAGGAAGTGAAACGCCTTGGGTATAGTGAACAACCGGGAGGCTACATCTTGACGGGGGGGACGGTTTCCATGCCGGGCCTGCTTAAGATTGCCCAAGACGAACTTTCCGCATCCGTGCGGATCGCCGTTCCGGATTACATCGGGGTTCGCGATCCCGCCTTTACCGGCGGCGTCGGCATTTTGTACAAGGTCATCAAAAATATCCGCGTACGCAACAACAGTTCCGGTCCTAAAAAGGCGGCGGGCCGGAGCAAATCCCCGGTGACCCAGGAAACCGCACGGAAGACAGGCCTGATGGAACGCCTGAAAAACTTATTCAGCGAATTTATATAGTTGGTTCTGGGATGATGAACGGGCCATCCATGCATATTGAGGGGGAGATGGAAGAGTATGTTGGAATTTGATTTCGAAATGGAGAGCTTGGCACAAATCAAGGTCATCGGTGTTGGCGGCGGCGGCAGCAATGCGGTAAACCGGATGATCGAAAACGGCGTTCAAGGCGTGGAATTCATTACGGTGAATACGGACGCCCAAGCGCTGCATTTGGCCAAATCAGAGCATAAATTGCAGATCGGGGACAAGCTTACCCGCGGTCTGGGAGCCGGCGCCAATCCGGAGGTCGGCAAGAAAGCGGCGGAAGAATCCCGTGATTTGATCGCCAATACGCTGAAAGGCGCGGATATGGTATTCGTTACCGCCGGCATGGGCGGCGGCACCGGTACCGGCGCGGCCCCGGTCATTGCCGAAATCGCCAGAGAATGCGGCGCGCTTACCGTTGGTGTCGTTACACGGCCTTTTACCTTTGAGGGACGCAAGCGTTCTTCGCAAGCCGAACTAGGCATTGAGGCTTTGAAGGAAAAAGTCGATACCTTGATCGTAATTCCTAACGATCGTCTCTTGGAAATCGTCGATAAGAAGACGCCGATGCTGGAGGCTTTCCGTGAGGCCGATAACGTCCTGCGTCAAGCCGTGCAAGGCATCTCCGATCTGATCGCGGTTCCGGGCCTGATCAACCTCGACTTTGCGGACGTCAAGACGATCATGACCGAACGCGGTTCGGCCCTGATGGGAATCGGCCTGGCGACCGGCGAGAACCGCGCGGCCGAAGCAGCCCGCAAAGCGATCATGAGCCCGCTGCTCGAGACTTCCATCGAAGGCGCTCGCGGCGTGATCATGAACATAACCGGCGGCGCGAACCTGTCCCTCTATGAAGTGAACGAAGCAGCTGAGATCGTCATTTCCGCTTCCGATCCGGAAGTCAATATGATCTTTGGTGCAATCATCGACGAGAACATGAAGGAAGAAATCAAGGTCACGGTCATCGCGACGGGTTTTGAACACAAAGGTTCGGTTCATTCGTCCCGCAAACCGACGGCTTCGGCTCCTGGCGTTCCAGGCGCGGTCGAAGCCCAGGATTCCCGTCAGGCTTCGACGCTGAGACCTTTCGGCAATCAGCCGAGCGGCGACCAGTTGGACATTCCGACATTCCTTCGCAACCGTTCCCGCAACAACAACGAATAGCGTTTAAGACGTCACGTCTTCCCCAAGACCTTGACCCTGCATGGGACAAGGTCTATTTCTTTTTTTCGCGAGAGTGCGCTCGGCTCCCAATTCTACCCAAGCAGTTTCGGGATTGCTCTACTAAGACTCTATTGCTTTCTTGGAACCGTCCGAAACTTCGTCGGCCGGTTTATTTATCTTTCCTTGGGCGGCAAGGGGTTTCCTTAGGTCGACAAAATTAGTGGGATTCTACTTTCAATTTTAGACAGACTTTATAGGCGGTTCTATTTATACTGATAACCATCTCCCCAGGCAGGTGAATGCCGTTGGTTGTCTATATCGATCTCATATTTGCGATGAACCTATTGATCGACGCAAGTTTGTTGCTGGTAACGGCATGGATGCGAAAGCAAAAAGTCATCATCTGGCGGGTGGCCGTCTCGGCGGCGGTTGGAGCTCTTTATGTCGTCATGATGTTTTTACCGGAATTGGGATTTATGTTTACGTTCCTGGTAAAGTTTCTTTTCTCTGTCGTCATGTTGTGGATCGCTTTCGGGTTTGGAAGCTTACAAAACTATTTGCGCAATATGGGAGCCTTTTATATTGTCAATTTTGCGGCGGCCGGCGGGATTCTGGGTATTCATTATTTGCTGCAGGACTCCGGAGAAATCTGGAGCGGAATTTGGTATTCGGCATCCGGCGGGTTAGGGTTTTCGCTGAAAATAGGGTCGTTGTTTATGCTAGTTTGCTTCTTCGCCGTTTTGCTGTGGTTTAAGCGGGTTGTTTCGGCGCGCCGGAGGCAAGAAAGGATCAGCTCTTTTTTTGCGGACGTCGAGGTTTGTATCGGAGATTCGTCCGTGAGCTGCACAGGGCTGATTGATACCGGCAATCAACTGACCGATCCGCTCAGCCGATTGCCGGTAATGGTGATGGAGGCCTCGCTGTGGGAAAAGATTCTTCCCGCGTCATCCCGGGGGAAATTGGCGAATGAGCGAGCGGACAACCTTATCCTGGAATGGACGGAGGCGGGGGACTTTCCCTGGCCGGAGCGTTTGCGGCTGGTGCCGTACCGGGGGATCAACAAAGGCACGCAGTTTATGCTGGCGTTGAAACCCGATGAAGTGATAATCAGGCTGGAGGGGCGGGAGCATCGTTCCGCGAAGGTGCTCGTCGGACTCGATGGGGGACGGCTATCGACGGAAGGGACCTATCGGGCTATCGTGCATCCCGTATTGGTAGAAGGGACGGAATCGGCGCCAACGCCGCCGGAAGGCTCTTCCGGCTTCCCTCCGATAAGGGAAGCGGGAGAAAGCACGGACTCCATCAGTAAAACGGGAACGTAATATGGGAGGATAGAAACCATGCGTGTAAAGTGGAAATTGAAGCTGCAACTGCAGTACTACCGGTTGCTGTTTATTTTTGGACTAAAAAGCGAAGAAATCTATTATATCGGCGGAAGCGAAGCGCTGCCGCCTCCATTGACGCGCGAAGAAGAAGAATATTTGCTGCAGCGGCTGCCCAGCGGGGACTCCGCGATCCGGGCTATGCTGATCGAGCGCAATTTGCGGCTCGTCGTCTACATCGCCCGAAAATTCGAGAACACCGGCATCAATATCGAAGACCTCGTATCCATCGGGGCGATCGGGCTCATCAAAGCGGTCAATACCTTCGATCCGGAGAAAAAGATCAAGCTGGCTACGTACGCCTCGCGCTGCATCGAGAATGAAATTCTGATGTATTTGCGCCGCAACAGCAAAATCCGCACCGAAGTCTCCTTCGACGAGCCGCTCAACATCGATTGGGACGGCAACGAGCTGCTGCTCTCCGATGTGCTTGGCACGGAGAACGACACGATTTACCGGAACATCGAAGAGCAGGTAGACCGGAAGCTGCTCCATAAAGCGCTCGACAAGTTGACCGAACGGGAACGGATGATCATGGAGCTGCGATTCGGCCTTGTGGACGGCGATGAGAAGACGCAAAAAGATGTCGCGGATTTGCTGGGAATTTCCCAATCGTACATCTCGCGGCTGGAAAAACGGATTATTAAGCGACTGCGGAAGGAATTCAACAAGATGGTTTAAGCGGAATAAAAATGCAGTCCGGGGAGATACTGTTCATTAGTTTCTCCTTGGGAGGTTAAGACACGATGACCCGAAACAAAGTCGAAATTTGCGGCGTCGATACCGCAAAATTGCCCGTTCTAACCAATGCGGAAATGCGTGAATTGTTCCACTCTTTGCAGCAGGACCACGTAAGATCAGCCAGAGAAAAGTTAGTGAATGGCAACCTGAGACTCGTGCTGAGCGTCATCCAGCGATTCAACAATCGAGGGGAGTATGTGGACGACCTGTTTCAGGTGGGCTGCATCGGACTCATGAAAGCCATCGATAATTTCGATTTATCGCAAAACGTTAAGTTTTCCACCTACGCCGTGCCGATGATCATTGGAGAAATCCGGCGCTACCTGCGGGATAACAATCCCATTCGCGTCTCCCGAAGCCTGCGCGATATCGCCTACAAAGCCTTGCAAATGCGCGACAGCCTGACCAACCAAAATTCGCGCGAGCCCACGATCTTTGAAATCTCGGAAGCGTTGGGCTTGCCGAAGGAAGACGTCGTGTTTGCCCTCGATGCCATCCAGGACCCGGTATCCCTGTTCGAGCCGATTTATCATGACGGCGGCGATCCGATTTACGTGATGGATCAAATCAGCGACGACAAGAACAAGGATGTGTCCTGGATCGAAGAAATCGCGCTCCGGGAAGCGATGCAGCGGCTGGGACGCCGTGAAAAAATGATTTTATCGATGCGTTTCTTCGAAGGAAAAACGCAGATGGAGGTCGCCGATGAAATCGGCATCTCCCAGGCCCAGGTGTCTAGGCTCGAGAAATCCGCCATTTTACAAATGCAAAAACATGTGAAGTCGTAGTATACGGTCCCTGAGGGGGCCTTTTTTTATGTGAATAACGCCATATCGTAACGATTCGGGGCCTTGTATCATTAAGATGTCAAAATGAGGTTCGGAACTCGTTAGCATGGTGGAGGGAGAACATGAAATATTGTATAGGCGAATTTTCTTCATTGCTGGGGATTTCCAGGGATACGCTGCGGTTGTATGAGAAGCACGACATTGTCAAGCCGGTGAAGGATCACCACAACAGCTACCGGTATTTTAACGATCTGGATGCGCGGGATTTGCTCATGAGCCGCTGGTACCGGAGCCTGCAGATTCCTCTGCAGGACGTCGCCGGACTGATCAAGGACTCCTCCCTGAACGTGATTTTGGAGAAAATGGAGGACAGCAGGCAGCAACTGGAGGCGGAAATCCGCAGAAGCACCATGCTGTTGCATAAGCTTGAGGAACTGAGCAGGGAGATCCAAGGCCTCGAGAGCAGCTTGAATCAATGCCAAATTAAGCGCAGACCCGGTTTGTACCGGCTAAAACAGACGAACAAAAACAGCCTGCTGAATACCAAGGGCCTCGAGGGCACGGTAAATGCCTTAATGGAGAGGCTGCCTTACACTTTTTATTGCTTCCGCATCGAGCAAGAGATCTTTGCAACGGATACGTCCAATTTGGAATACAGCTGGGGGCTGACGATTTCCGAAGAGGATGTGCAGCGGCTTGGACTTAAGCTGGACGAGCATTTGGAATACGTTCCACCGTCCCGATGCGTCTCGGCAATCCTGTTGTCGCCGAACGGCGAGCATTTCACCAAGGAATCGCTGCGGTTCATGCTGGATTATCTGGATGAACACAGCCTGAGCCTATCCGGCGACGCCACTGGCAGATTGCTGTTATCCGAAACCCGGGACGGCGTCAAGCGCTCTTATCTGGAAATGCATATCCCGTTTGAACGGGAAAAGGAAGAGTCCGCTTGAACCCAGCGGTCACTCTCTTGACCTTGGTGCCGCACCAAGGTTTAAACTTCTCCTTGAAGCCTATTCTTGTCGTCCTATATGTGAAAACAATCACATAAATTAGGCAGGCTTCAATAAGCAGTAGGGGGAGAAGAGTAAATGCGCAGCAAAAGATTCAACAAAATGCTCATGTTATCCATCTGCATCGTGCTGGTAGCTTCCATGTTCGGCTGGGGCGTTCAATCCGGCAAACAATTGGGGGCAGGGCCGTCGCTGGCATCGGCGGCATCCGCGTTCAAAGCGGGTACATACACGGGCGAAGCCGAAGGGAAAGATGGCACCGTCAAAGTGGAAGTGACGATGGAGAAGGCCAATCAAATCAAGGACATAAAAATCGTCAGCCAAAGTGAAACGGAAGGGTTAGGCGACTCCGCTCTGCAAAAAATCAAAGAGCAAATCCTGGCCAACCAAACGCTGGCCATTGATGCCGTAAGCGGCGCAAGTGTGTCGAGCGACGCCCTGTTGACTGCGGTGGAGAACGCCGTGAAAAAAGCGGGCGGCGATTTAACCGCCTTGAAAGCCGGCAGCGTCAAAAAAGCCGGAGAAGGCAAGACGGAAAAGCTGCAAGCTGACGTCGTCGTCGTCGGCGCAGGGGCCTCCGGCGTATCGGCGGCGGTTACTGCGGCGGACAAAGGCGCGAAGGTCATCATCATCGAAAAAACCGGCGTCATCGGCGGTGCCAGCAACCTGTCGTGGGCAGGCAAATTCTACAACTCCTCCGCCGCGGTCGCAAGCGGGTTAAAGGTGAATGTGGAGAAAGAAATCGCCGACTGGATCGTCAATAATCACTGGCGGGTGGATGCGGCGAGCGTACGCCAATACGTCACCAAATCCGGGGACACCTATGATTGGCTTAAAAGCAAAGGTTACGTTACGACCTTCATGAACTTCGGCGGGGAACAGCTTCATATTCTGCCGGCTTATGATACCCGCGAGCAAACGCTGCGCAAAATGCTGGCCGCTTCGGTTGAAAAGAACGGCGGAAAAGTGTTGACCGAAACGACTGCGAAAAAGCTGATGACCGGCTCAAACGGAGCCGTTACCGGCGTTGTAGCGGAAAAAGCGGACGGAACCACGCTGGAAATTTCCGCGAAAAGCGTCGTCATGGCGACGGGCGGATACGCAGGCAATAAAGAGATGGTGAAAGAAGCTTTCGGCTTTGAGGGCGTCAACGGCGGCCTTGGCCAAAACATCGGCGAAGGTTTGAAAATGTCCTGGGAAGCCGGCGCGAAGAAGCCCGACAACTTCGGCGGACAAATGTTGCACCAAACGCTCGCCAGAGCGACCGGCGATCTGAAGAAGGAATATTCGTCCTTTGAGGCCAGCTATCCTCTGATGCTGAGCTATCTGCCGACGCTGATGAACGTAGGACCGTCCGGCGCGAGATTCAGAGACGAAACGGCGACTTTGACAGCGGTAGCGGCGGCCAATACGAGCGCCTTCAACGGTCCTTATCACCTGGTCATCGTTTCGAAATCACAGTTGAAGTCTTTGGAGGCCAAAGGCATGAGCGGCATCAAGGCACCGAAGCTTCCGGGGCTTCCGCCGGAATTCTACGCGGATTTCACCGACAAGTTTAAGCTGGACACCCCGTGGAAAGACGTCGAAAAGGTGTTCGATTCGATGGTGAAAAACGGAGACGGATTCAAAGGCAACACGATCGAGGAATTAGCCAAAAATGCCGGCATGGACGCGGAAGTGTTCAAGGATGCTTTCAATAAGTATACTCAAGCTACCAAATCCGGCGTAGACACAGAGTTTGGCAAATCCAAGGATTATTTGCTGCCGATGGGCGACGGCCCGTATTATGCGATCATTGCCGAAATCAACAACCTGGGTTCGGTTGGCGGCCTGCTCGTAAATCCGAAGTTCCAAGTGCTTAACGATAAACGGGTGCCGGTCAAAGGCTTATACGCGGTAGGCCTGGAATCCGAGGGCGTATTATTCAACGACACATACGTCGGGAACGGCGTAGGCATCGGTTATTCATTCACCTCGGGACGCTTGGGCGGCGAAAACGCAGCTGCGGGCGCATTGGGGAAATAAAATAAACGACTGGTCAAAAGAGGCCGCTCTTATCGGATCGACGACGATCCGAGGAGCGGTCTCTTTGTCCATATTCTCTTTTCCCGTGACCCAGGCGCATGTGCGGAAAATCTCGATCATATAGTAAAAGGACGGTACAATCAGGCTGGACGGGGGCGGGATTATATGGACAATGTGGTGAGGGCGAGTATGAAAATTTCCGATTTCCAGACGAAGGACGTCATCAACGTGGTGGACGGCAAGCGGCTCGGGAATATCAGCGATCTAGAGCTGGATTTGCGGCAAGGCGTCATCGAAGCGATCGTCGTTCCCGTAGGCGCGAAATTCATGGGGTTGTTCGGCGGCGGCAGCGATCTGATCATTCCCTGGAAGAACATCGTGAAGATCGGTTCGGACGTCGTCCTGGTCAAAATGGAGGAACTTCGCGAATCGAGGGTCCAGCCAGCATACGAGACCCCGGTTTATATCGACCGAGACGGCCGGACGGAACGGCGGGGTTAGGCAGGGACAAGGATAAAATTTGTGGTAAACTGAATGAAGGTGAGAAAGAAATTAAAGAGTCGGTTTATCGGCACGAAGAGGATTTTGGCGAAATTTACGGTGCTTCATGAATTCGCTTCATGATCGAAAGCCGATTTTTTAATCACCGTATCAATAAAAATTAAAGAATCGGGTTATGAGCACCGAGAAGGTTGAATGAAGCTAGGGACTGAGTAGCGGAGCGTAGTCGAAGCTACGTGAGCAACGGAAGGCCCGGGTGAATTCAAGATTCGATGCTGAATAAACTTCATGAGTCGCTTCGTGATCGAAAGCCGATTTTTTAATCACCGTATCAATAAAAATTAAAAAATCGGGTTATGAGCACCGAGAAGGTTGAATGAAGCCAGGGACTGAGTAGCGGAGCGTAGTCGAAGCTACGTGAGCAACGGAAGGCCCGGGTGAATTCAAGATTCGACGTCGAATAAGCATCATGAATCCGCAACGTGGTCGAAAGCCGATTTTTTAATCACCATAGAAAGGGGATGGATGATGGAACCGTTTGTAAGGAATCCTAATGACCAACTGCCGGAACGCTTTGAACTGCAAGCCTGGGCCGGCTTGATGCCCGGGATACACGCCGGGTTCACAGGAAGGGGCGGAGGCGTTGGCGGGCCGCCGTACGAATGCTTGAATTTGGCGTATCATGTCGGAGACGATCCGGAGCTCGTGCTTGAGAACCGTAACCGCTTGGCCCAGTCGCTAGGTTTTGCTCCGGAAGCCTGGACCTGCGGGGAGCAGGTGCATGGGAAGAACATCGCCGTGGTACGCGCCGAGGACCGGGGGCGCGGGCATCTTGACCGCAGCAGCGCTTTTCCGGAAACGGACGGGTTGGTGACGAACGTTCCGGATGTGCTGCTGACTTCCTTTTATGCGGATTGCGTGCCGCTTTATTTCGCCGATCCCGAGAAGCGCGTCGTCGGTTTGGCCCATGCGGGCTGGAAAGGCACCGTTCAGTTGATTGCCGCGGCGATGGTCGAAGCGATGGAACGGGAATTCGGCAGCCGCCGCAGCGATATCCGGGGAGCGATCGGTCCAAGCATCGGCGAATGCTGTTATGAGGTAGATGAGGCGGTCATGGGGAAAGTGCGCGAGGCGTTTCCGGTTAACGTGGGGGACGCTGAGGGGGGGGCCTATTTTTCCGGGTCCGCCAACGAAGGGAAAACGATGCTGAACTTGAAAGAAATGAATCGAATCATTATGATTAAAGCAGGAATATTGCCGACTCATATCGAATGTACAACTTGGTGTACAAGCTGTCATCCGGAGACTTTTTTCTCCTACCGCAAGCAGAACGGCGTGACGGGAAGGATGGCAAGCTGGATTGGCATGAAAGAGAGGTGATCCTTTCTTTGTCGCTGAAGGAACGGATAGATCACGTAGAAGCACGAATTCAAGCGGCCTGCGAGCGCAGCGGACGAAAACGCGAGGACGTACATATCGTTGCCGTAACCAAATATGTCCGGGCGGATTCGACGCGCGCCGTCCTGGAAGAAGGGATCGGGCATATCGGAGAGAATCGCCCCCAGACCGCCGTTCCCAAATGGGAAGCGCTTGGCGGACAAGGAGTCTGGCATTTTATCGGCCATTTGCAGAGCAATAAGGTCAAAGACATCATCGGGAGATTTCAATATATTCATTCGCTGGATCGGCTTTCCTTAGCCAAGGAATTGGAGAAGCGGGCGGAGGCGCTGGATACGACGATCTCCGCGTTTGTACAAGTCAACGTCTCCGGCGAGGCCTCGAAGCAGGGCATTACGCCGGAAACGGCGGCGGAGTTCTTACGGGAGACGGCCGGATTATCCCGGGTTAAAATCATCGGACTAATGACGATGGCTCCCATCGAGGAAGATCCGGAGCGGACAAGACCGGTCTTCCGGCGGCTCCGCGAGCTGCGCGACGAGTTGAACGCGCTGGGCGTTGCGAGGGAACCGCTGACGGAATTGTCGATGGGCATGTCGGGAGATTTCGAAGTGGCGATTGAGGAAGGGGCGACATGGGTGCGCCTCGGCACGCTTTTAGTGGGGAAAGGGGAAGTGACGTAATGGGAGTAATGAACCGGTTCATGAACTTTCTGGGGCTGCAGGAAGAAGAAGAGATCGTGGAGCGCGAAAGATTTTCGGGTCAGGAAGATACGGAAATTGAAACCCCCAGCTTTGAATCCCGTAAAAATCAGAGAGGAAACAACGTGGTCAGCATTCACTCCCAGAAGAATGTGAAAGTAATCCTCTACGAACCGCGCTCCTATGACGAAGCGCAGGAAATCGCCGATCACCTGCGTTCCCACCGGTCGGTCGTCGTCAATTTGCAGCGGGTCCGCAACGATCAGGCGATGCGCATCATCGATTTCCTAAGCGGTACGATTTATGCGCTGAGCGGAAGCATATCCAAAGTGGGTAGCAATATTTTTCTGTGCACGCCGGATACGGTCGAAATCCAGGGATCCATTACGGAAATACTGACGGAGGATCCCGATTACAACAGAATGAGGTGAGGACAGCTTGGTAAGCACAATAGATTCCATCGTATGGCTGCTGTACAACATTTATTTTTACATGATCCTGGTGTATATTCTCATGTCTTGGGTGCCTAACGCCCGGGACAGTTTTATCGGCGAGCTTCTTGGAAAGCTGGTTGAGCCTTATTTGGCCCCGTTCCGCCGGTTTATCCCGCCCATCATGGGGATGATCGACATTTCCCCGATCGTGGCGCTGTTTGTCTTGCGTCTTGCTGCGGTGGGGCTCAGCAGCGTATTGATTTATATTTTCGGGTAGCGTGAAATTTAGGATGAGAGCGGATATTTATGAGCATTTCAAGCCGGAGGAGCGTCCTTTCGTGGACCGGGCTTGGGAATGGGTCGTTAATGCCGGGGAATACCATGAAGTCAAACGCAGCGACTTCCTGGATCCGCGGCAATGTTATATCCTGGAGTCTTTGGCCAACCGTCATCCGGATGTTGCGGTTCGGCTGGACGGCGGATACGAAGGGGCGGAACGAAAGCGGGCGCTGGTTGCACCGGATTACCGGGATCTGGGCCAGGAACCGATGGGGATGAAGGTGCTCGCCATTACTTCGGGGGACCAGAAATTTATTTCCCTTCAGCATGGCGATTATTTGGGGGCGATTTTGGGACTCGGGCTCAAACGCGATAAAATCGGCGATATTCATGTTCGCGAGGATGGGTGCCATGTCCTAATCGCCGAGGAGATCGCTTCGTTTCTTCAGCTCAACCTTCATCAGGTACACCGGATCGGCGTCATGACGGAGGTGTTGGAGCCGGAAGAGCTGAGGACGACGGAGAAAGAGCTGGAGCCGCTGGATTTGACGGTGGCTTCCTTGCGTTTGGACGGGATCGTCGGCGACGTATTTCGGATAAGCCGCAGCAAAGTGCTGGTTCCGATAAAAGCCGGCCGCTGCCGGGTGAACTGGCGGACGGAGGAGGATCCCTCCAAGCCGTTGAAGGCCGGCGATGTCGTGGCCCTGCAAGGGTTCGGGCGTTTTAAAGTGCTGGAAACGGACGGGCTGACCAAAAAAGGGAGGCATCGTGTCAAAATCGGTAAATTTGTGTGATGCCCTTTGCAGGAGATGGCGGATTCTTGTCGAATAAGATAGTTCGAACTGTTTCCTGAAGTGCTGTGAATATGTAACGACCACGTCTTCCCGCTTAAGTGCGAGTTCAATGATCAAAAGTTGATTTTCTGAACAACCTCTTTAAGGGAAGTTTCGAAATTTTAGGAGGTGGGGATCATGCCATTAACGCCGCTGGATATACATAACAAAGAGTTCTCCAGACGTATTCGCGGTTACGACGAAGACGAAGTCAACGAATTTCTCGACCAGGTGATCAAAGATTACGAGATTGTGATCCGGGAGAACAAGGAGCTGCACAACCAAATGCTGACCTTGCAGGAGAAACTGGATCATTTCGCCAATATTGAAGAGACCCTCAGCAAGACGATCATCGTCGCGCAGGAAGCGGCCGATGAAGTGAAGAACAACGCCAAGAAAGAAGCGCAACTGATCGTCAAGGAAGCGGAGAAAAACGCGGATCGGATCGTGAATGAATCGCTGTCCAAATCGCGAAAAATCGCCATGGAAGTGGAAGAACTCAAAAAACAGGCTTCCATCTACCGAGCGCGGTTCCGCACGCTTGTGGAAGCCCAGCTCGACCTGCTTAGTAGCGACGGGTGGGATACGCTGGAAACCCGCGAACGCGCCGCCGAGAAAAGCCACGAGGTGCAGGAGCTGTACTAACACACTCTTTGGCTTCAGACCAATAAATGCGAACGCCATTTGATCGATCCCGGATCGGGAGAATCAAGTGGCGTTTGGGTTTGCGAAGGATAGGGCAAGGCGTATGGCCCGATGTTGACATGGGGACGACAAATACGTTATAACTATTTACATACTGTAGTTGCATAACGAAATGATTTGATGATGGGAACCAGTACGCCGCGATTTTGTTCCTCAGAGAGTTGGCATCCTGCTGAAAGCCAATGTGCAAAGCGCGACCGAATATCATCCCGGAGAAGCAAAGCCGAAATTCTGCTATAATGAAAATTCAAAAATCGATTTTTCAGCACCGTGACCAAAGTCCGATTTTTGAATATTCTCTAGTAGGTTTTGCCGGTTGTCGGCCGTTATACCGACCCCATATGAAGCGTATGGGATCAAGGTGTCATGCCATGCTGCGGCGAAGCCGGCTTTAACGTGCATGAAACAAGGGTGGTAACGCGAGCTAGGTCTCGTCCCTTAGAGGGACGGGGCTTTTTTTGTTTTCCATGATTGAACCTTAAGAAAAGGAAAGGAAGAGACGCATGAAGAAAGTCGATGTCAAAGAAAATGCCCGCACGCGCGACCTGCGGATCCTGGACAAATGGAGCAAGGAAAATACGTTTAAGCGGAGTATCGAGAACCGGGAGGGCCGGCCGAATTACGTGTTCTACGAAGGGCCGCCGACCGCGAACGGGCTGCCGCACATCGGCCACGTCCTTGGGCGCGTCATTAAAGACTTCGTCGGCCGTTACCAAACGATGAAGGGATACCGCGTCGTCCGCAAAGCGGGCTGGGATACGCACGGCTTGCCGGTCGAGCTTGGCGTGGAGAAGGAGCTGGGGATTTCCGGCAAGCAGGAAATCGAGAAATACGGCATTGAGGAATTCGTCAAAAAATGCAAAGACAGCGTCTTCGGCTACGAAAAGCAGTGGCGCGAGTTTACCGAGGCGATCGCCTACTGGGTGGATCTCGACGATCCGTACATCACCCTGAACAACACTTACATTGAAAGCGTTTGGAACATTCTTGCGACGGTTCATGACAAAGGCCTGCTGTACCGCGGGCATCGCGTCAGCCCGTATTGCCCTTGCTGCCAAACGTCGCTGAGTTCCCACGAAGTGGCGCAGGGCTACGAGGATGTCAAGGACCTTAGCGCTACGGCCAAATTCAAATTGCACGATACCGGCGAATACGTCCTCGCCTGGACGACCACGCCTTGGACGTTGCCGGCCCATGTGGCGCTGGCGATGAATCCGGACATGGAATACGCCAAGGTGAAGCAGGAGGACGGCGTCTATATCGTCGCCAAGAACCTCGTTGAGAAAGTGATGAAGGGCGAATATACGATCCTGTCCACGCACAAAGGCTCCGAATTCGTTGGCAAAACCTATACGCCGCCGTTCAACTATATCAAAGCCGATAAAATCAACGTGATCGTAGGCGCTTCGTTCGTTACCGATGCCAGCGGTACGGGGATCGTGCACATGGCGCCGGCGCACGGCGAAGACGACTACCGGGTTTGCCGCGAGAACGGGATCAGCTTCGTCAGCGTCGTGAACGGCCAGGGACGTTATACGGACGAGGTAAGCGATTTTGCCGGCCGGTTCGTCAAAGATTGCGACCTGGATATCGTCAAGACGTTGTCGGAGCAAGGGTTGCTGTACAGCAAGGAAAAATACGAGCACAGCTATCCGTTCTGCTGGCGCTGCAAATCGCCGCTACTATACTATGCCATGGAGAGCTGGTTCATCGAAACAACGGCGGTCAAAGATCAGCTGATCGCCAATAACAACTCGGTCGAATGGTATCCGGGCCATGTGCGCGAGGGCCGCTTCGGGAAATTCCTCGAAGAGCTGGTCGACTGGAACATCAGCCGCAATCGTTATTGGGGCACGCCGCTGAACGTATGGGTTTGCCCGGATTGCGGCGGGCAGTTTGCGCCGCACAGCCTCGCGGAGCTTCGCGAGCACGCGGTCGATCATGTAAGTGAAGACCTGGAGCTGCATAAGCCTTACGTGGACGAAGTGAAGGTCCGCTGCCCGCATTGCGAAAGCGGGGTAATGGAGCGGACGAGCGAAGTGATCGACGTCTGGTTCGACAGCGGCTCGATGCCGTTTGCGCAGCATCATTATCCGTTCGAAAACAAGGATACGTTCGAAGAGCAGTTCCCGGCGGACATGATTTGCGAAGGAATCGACCAAACGCGAGGCTGGTTCTACAGCTTGCTGGCGGTATCCACGCTGTTCACGGGCAAGGCGCCGTATAAAGCCGTCATCGCTACCGGCCACGTGCTGGACGAGAACGGGCAAAAAATGTCCAAGTCGAAAGGCAATGTCATCGACCCTTGGGAAATCATCAAAGAATTCGGCACCGACGCGTTCCGTTGGGCGTTGTTGTCCGACAGCGCGCCGTGGAACAGCAAACGCTTCTCGAAGGGGATCGTCGGCGAAGCCAAATCCAAAGTAGTCGATACGCTGGTCAACACGCATGCGTTCCTGACCTTGTATGCCGGCATCGACGGCTATAAGCCGGAGGAGCATGCTTACCGTCCATCGGAGAACAAGCTGGACCGCTGGATCCTGTCTCGTCTTAACAGTTTGATTCCTGTCGTCGACAAGGGGCTGGCGGTCAACGATTTCGTGGGTGCCGCGCAGGCGATCGAAGGCTACATCGACGAGCTGAGCAACTGGTATATCCGCCGCTCGCGCGACCGCTTCTGGGGCAGCGGCCTCGGCGAAGACAAATTGTCCGCGTATCAGACGCTGACCCATGTGCTGCTGACCGTATCCAAGCTGATCGCGCCGTTTGCGCCTATGATCGCCGAAGATATTTTCACCAACCTGGGCGGCGGGGAGAGCGTTCATCTGGCCGATTATCCGCAAGCCGACGAATCGCTCGTCGATCCGGCTCTGGAGAAAGATATGGAAAGCGCGCGGCAAATCGTCGAGTTGGCCCGCAACGTCCGGAACGAGACCGGCATCAAAACGCGCCAACCGTTGTCCAGCCTGATCGTGTCCATGGACCGCGCCTTTGCGGTAGGCGAATATGAGGAAATCATCAAGGAAGAGATCAATGTCAAGGCGATCGAAATCGAAACGAACGACAGCGGATTCGTCGATTTCACGTTGAAGCTGAACCTGAAGGTGGCCGGAAAGAAATACGGCAAAAACGTCGGGTTCCTGCAGGGGTACATGAAGAACCTGGCCGCGGAAGAAACGCGCGCCATCGTCGATAACGGCAAGTTTACCGTGACCTCGCCGGAAGGCGAAGAGCTGACGGTAACGGCGGATGAATTGCTTATCGAAAAGCAGGCGAAGCCGGGATTTGCTTCCGCTTCGGGCTATGGTCTTACCGTAGCGCTCAATACGGACATCACGCCGGAGCTGGAGCAGGAGGGCTGGGTGCGCGAAGTGGTCCGAGCGGTACAGGATACCCGCAAAAAGCTCGATCTGCCGATCGAGAAACGGGTTCACCTCACGCTGGATGTCGACGATGAGCTGCAGGCGGCGATCCGGGCTTTTGAGCAAGTCCTGCGCGAGAACGTGTTGATCACGGACGTGGCCTTCGGCGTTGCGGGGGAACGGGCGGAGAAGGTGGATCTCGGCAGCAAAACGATCGAAATTTCGATCGACGCCTGAGCTATCTGCGAAAACGGCTGTATGGTCCCAATCCGGGAAGGCCATAATAGAAGTAATTGAAGTAAACGAGCCTCTGGGTCTCCTTGTCGTGCAGGAGCCGGGCTCGTTTGTGTTTTGCAAGAGATCACTTATGGCAAGGTAAAGGATGGGGTGTAGATGACTCGTCGCAAAACGGCTGCCGAAACGCCGGTGGAGGATTTTCCCGAAACGCCGGAGGAGCAGATGAAGGCCGTGTACCGCCTAACCCTCAACTGGACCAGGCAGCTGGAAAAATCGCGGATCGCCGAATATACCGAGCTGCTGAACCGTCCGTGGCGCCTGATATGGCTTAACATCCTCTCCGGTACCGCCCGGGGGGTCGGCGTGGCGATCGGCTTTACTTTTTTTGCGGCAACGATCATTTATGTGCTTCAAGTGCTTGGCGCGCTGAACCTGCCGATTATCGGCGATTACATCGCGGACATCGTGCGGATCGTGCAAAGGCAGCTGGAGCTTAATACTTATTAGATCCGGTTCCCAGCGAATCCTCGCTTTCCAGATGCTCGGTGGCACTCATATGTTTGCGGTATATGCCGTTTCGGTAAAAACAAACGTTCTTGCCATAGATGTCCGTGGCAACGAAGGTTTCGTAGGGCTCCACGAAGCCGTCGAGCTCCGAAGAGGCCTCGATCTCCATGTCGTTGTAGTCGTCGATTTCCGAATCTTCAGCCATGGCTGGCGAATTCGAGGTCCCGAAGCTTTCGACGATCTGCCAGGCATCCTCGCCGTCGAAGCCGTTTTGATCGTCCCTCTCGTCGAGGCTCGTTCGTCCGAACGGCGGGGATAAGAACAGCTCCTCCACCGGCCGTTTGGCAGAGACGAACGTCTGCGGGCTATGATCCACGCAATAGGCGGTTTCCGGGATGGCGCTGAGGCGGTCAAAGGCGATCGGCTTTCCGCAAGTCGCGCAGTACCCGTAGCTGCCGTCCTCGATCCGGTCAAGGGCATCCTCGACGCGGGCCAAATGCAGCTCATGGTGCTCGGCGAGGGCCAGATCTTTGCCCCGTTCATATACCTCCGAGCCCAGATCCCCGGGATGGTTATCAATCGGGCTGAGTTCGTTCGTATTGTCGCGCATCGATTCGTTCATTCCGTAGTGATCGTTTTCGGACAAACGCTCGCTTAGCGCGGCCTGCGCTTCCTTCAGTTTCGCGGTAAGCTGCTGAAGCTGATCCTTCGTCAAATGCGGCATAAAGGTTGCTCCTTTCCTTCCTGGTGCTTGGCGTTGTTTGAAACGGTCTCTCATAGCGGTATTTTGCGCAAAACCATGACGAAATACCTAAGGAAAATCCTCTCGCGCATGGACGGGCCAATTCCGGCTGTGCTACAATATACAAGGCTTAGAAGTGGATAATCCTGCCGGGATTTTAGCGGCAGGAAATGAAGAACGAGGTGACTTGCCACGTGGTATATTTTTTGATTGCATTGATTGTTTTTTTAATTGACCAAGGCACGAAATATTGGATTGCCGCCGGACTTGAGATCGGGGAACAGATCCCGGTCATCGGCAACTTTTTCTTGATAACATCCCACCGGAACCGCGGTGCGGCCTTTGGCATTTTGCAAGACCAGCGGTGGTTTTTTATCGTGGTGACGACCGTGGTCGTGGTCGGGATTATCTGGTATCTGCTTAAAGTGAGAAAGCAGCCGAACAAGCTGCTGCCTACGGCGCTTGCCCTGGTGCTCGGCGGGGCCATCGGCAATTTCCTGGACCGCGCCGTCAGCGGCGAAGTCGTCGATTTCCTGATGTTCAACTTCGGGACGTACACGTTCCCGATCTTTAACGTGGCCGATTCCTGCATCGTCATTGGGGTTGCTTTGATCATCCTCGATTCGCTGCTGGAGATCCGCAGGGAGAAGCAAGCCGCGCCGGCCAATCAGGAGCATGAGGAAAACGTATGAAACCGGATAAGCTTTATGAAGATGGCGAAGACGAGAAGCTCGAGTGGGTGGCCGATGCGGCCGACGCGAAAGAGCGCATCGATAAATATGCAAAGGCAAGGCTGGGGGAGGATATTTCCCGTAGTCAAATCCAGCTGTGGATCGAAGCCGGGAACCTGGTCGTTAACGGGGCAGCGGTCAAAGCAAATTACAAGCTGGCCGAAGGAGATACGGTTTCGTTGACGGTTCCGGAGGCGGAAGCGGCGGAAATCGTGCCGGAGGACCTTCCGCTGGATATTTACTATGAAGACGGCGACGTGATCGTCGTCAACAAGGCGCGCGGCATGGTCGTTCATCCGGCGCCGGGGCATGCCTCGGGGACGCTGGTGAATGCGCTGATGTTCCACTGCAAGGATCTGTCCGGCATCAACGGCGAACTGCGGCCCGGCGTCGTCCACCGGATCGACAAAGATACGTCGGGGCTGATTATGGCTGCCAAACACGACAAGGCCCACGCATCGCTGGCTGCACAGTTGAAGGCGCATACGGTAACGCGGAAATATTTCGCCTTGGTGCACGGCAACGTCAGCCACGATCAGGGCACCGTGGACGCTCCCATCGGCCGCGATCCGCATGACCGCAAAATGTATACGGTGATCGAACGGGGCAGCAAGCACGCCGTCACGCATTTTCAAGTGGCGGAACGGTTCGGCGACTACACATTATTGGAGTTGAAGCTGGAAACGGGACGCACGCATCAAATCCGCGTGCATATGAAGTTCATCGGCCATCCGTTGGTGGGAGACCCGATTTACGGGCGCAGCAAAGGGATCAAGATGGACGGGCAAGCGCTGCATGCCGCGGTTTTGGGCTTCGAGCACCCGACCGACGGACGTTATCTGGAGTTTAACGCCCCGATTCCGGCAGATATGGAGCATGTACTGCAGGCGTTGCGCAACCGTTAAACCAGACACGAGTTGTTCGCCTCCAGGAGACAGCTTGATCAAAAAGTACAAACGATCAGGTAATTAATCCATTCTCTATTGAAGGCTCTTCGATCATATTAAAAAGGTGAATTTCTTTTATGATTACGAAGGAGATGGATACCACTATGGGTACGGTGAATGAACAAGAAACTTACATTCAGCAACAGTTCGCGGAACGCATCGGCGGGGCCAACTACGGCAAAGATACCGCTATTTATAAATTTGAGAAGATCAAACGCGCCAAAGCGGCGGCGAAGAAGGATTTTCCCGACGTCGAGTTGATCGATATGGGCGTCGGCGAACCCGACGACATGGCGGATGCCGGCATTGTGGCCAAGCTGGCCGAAGAGGCGGCGAAACGCGAGAACCGCGGATATGCGGATAACGGGATCGCCGAGTTCAAGGAAGCGGCGGCAAAGTATTTGCATGACGTGTTTGGCGTAGAAGGGATTGACACGGCAACGGAGGTCGTTCACTCGATCGGCTCCAAGCCGGCGATTGCCATGCTGCCGTCCTGCTTTATCAATCCGGGCGATATCACGATCATGACCGTACCGGGTTACCCGATCATCGGGACGCACACGAAATATTTGGGCGGCGAAGTATACACGGTGCCGCTGACGGAAGAAAACCACTTCCTGCCGGATCTGGACGCCATTCCGGAGGACGTTGCCCGCAAGGCGAAGCTGATGTATTTGAACTATCCGAACAATCCGACCGGAGCTAGCGCGACGAAGGAGTTTTTTGCCAAAGTCGTGGACTGGGCGAAAAAATACCATGTCGTGATCGTGCACGATGCACCGTACGCGGCGTTGACTTATGACGGGCTGAAGCCGCTAAGCTTCCTGTCCGTGCCGGGCGCGAAGGATGTGGGCGTCGAGTTGCACTCCCTGTCCAAATCGTACAATATGACGGGGTGGAGAATCGGCTTCGTCGCCGGGAACCCGCTGGTCGTGAAAGCGTTCAGCGACGTGAAGGACAACAACGATTCCGGCCAGTTCATCGCGATTCAAAAAGCGGCGGCATACGGCCTGGCCCATCCGGAAATCACGGAGAAGATCGCCGCCAAATATTCACGCCGCCACGAGCTGCTGGTGAATGCGCTCAATGAACTCGGCTTTAAAGCGAAGAAACCGCAAGGTTCGTTTTTCCTCTACGTTCAGGCGCCGAAAGGCGTGGAAGGCGGCCCGGCGTTTGCGACGGCCGAGGATTTCTCGCAGTACCTGATCCGCGAGAAGCTGATTTCCACGGTGCCTTGGGATGACGCCGGGCATTATGTCCGCTTCTCCGTGACGTTTATCGCCGACGGCGAAGACGAGGAGCGTCGCGTCATTTCCGAGATCAAACGCCGTCTGGGCGATTTGAAGTTTGTTTTCTAAATCGATAAATCATGAAGAAGCTGTCCTGAGGCCTATATGGCGTTGGGACAGCTTTTTTATGTGTTTTGGGCCAGCCGCGGGGAGTAGGGGATTTATGCGCTAACGGACAATGCAAAAACGGCAATAAGGGCGCATTTTACTCGGGAGGCGAGTGGGGTTGGGTAGGGGATGTCAGACGTGACTTTTTATGCAAAGCTCATACAGGGTCCCCCCTGGTATTGTCTGCTGAGAAAGTGTTTTTATATAAGCAAAACCAAGGGATAAGCCGGCAAAAAACGAGGTTGAATAAATATAACATCAAATGTATAATTATTAGCAGCAAGGATCACAGCAGAATTCCGCAAGGGAGGTTGAACGAACCTCGGCTTCGGGAGCGCATGCTACCTGTGCAAGGTGTCTTGACAGGCTAACCTCATTCTGTCATAATTCATGTAAATCAATAGCACCTTTAATTCAGTCCCGTGAGGCTGGCAAGGTAACGTGAATGGGGATTCAGGGCAGACTATGCTTATTTCGGGCAAGTCTGTCCAGGACCCACGTGACAGTCATGGTTTAAACTGTGACTAGAGACTCCTTGCCTGGATCTGGCAAGGAGTTTTTTTATGCGCCCATCACGGACCGAATACGGGGTGACCATCAATCGTCCTTAAGGAGGCCATAGCTGTGAGCACCGAAAATCATGTCATTATGGATGAAACGGCGATTCGGAGGGCACTAACGAGAATTGCGCACGAGATTTTGGAAAGAAACAAAGGGATAGAAGGCTGCGTCCTGGCCGGCATCAAGACGAGAGGCGTGTACCTTGCCCAACGGTTGGCGGAGCGCCTGGAGAGCATTGAAGGCAAGGCGATCCCATGGGGAGAGTTGGACGTCACGTCCTACCGGGACGATAACGAGGATTCGGTACGCGGAGCGCACAAAGCGACATTCCCCGTATCGATCCAGGGCAAGAAGATTATCCTGTTCGACGATGTGCTTTACACCGGACGCACGATTCGGGCCGCGATGGACGCGATCATGGATTGCGGCCGTCCGGAATCGATTCAACTGGCGGTCCTGGCCGACCGGGGACATCGAGAACTGCCGATCCGGGCCGATTACATCGGCAAAAACGTGCCGACTTCGCGTTCGGAAGAAATCGAGGTATTGCTTCAAGAGCATGACGGCACCGATCTGGTTCGCATCCTGCACGCACGGGAGGGGAACTAAGATGGCGATGACGACAACGGCAGTCAAGGAACGCAGTCTCCTCGGGTTGAAGGATCTGAGCGCAGCGGAGATCGCCTCGATCCTCGATCGGGCGGCCTACTGGGACGCCAGAGAAGAGAAGATGATTCCGGTTTTGCAGGACCGGTTCGTAGCCAATATGTTTTTTGAAAACAGTACGCGCACCCGGTTTTCGTTTGAAATGGCCGAGAAGCGGCTGGGCGCCCAAGTGCTCAATTTCGCGGCGGCAGCCTCCAGCGTGGAGAAGGGCGAGTCGATTTACGACACGGTCCGCACGCTGGAATCGATGGGCATCGACGCCGGCGTGATTCGCCTGAAGCCGATCGGCATGCTGGAGGAGCTGGCGCAGAAAGTATCGGTGCCGCTCGTCAATGCCGGGGACGGCAACAACGAGCATCCGACGCAAGCGCTGCTGGACCTGTACACGATGAAACAGCATTTCGGCGAACTCGGCGGATTGAAGGTGTCGATCATCGGGGACATCAAGCATAGCCGGGTCGCCCGCTCCAACCTGTGGGCGCTGCAACAATTCGGGGCCGACGTGAAGCTATGCGCCCCGGAGAACATGCAAGCACCGGAGCTGGCCGCCTATGCGCCATATATTTCGATGGAAGAAGCGCTGTGCGCCGACGTGGTGATGATGCTCCGGGTTCAATTGGAACGCCATGCCGGAGGCATCCTGAAATCGGCGGAGGAATACCGCTTGCAGTACGGCCTGACTGAAGAGAGAGCCGCGAAGCTGGCGCCGCATGTCTTGATCATGCATCCCGCTCCGGTCAACCGGGGCGTAGAAATCGACGATGCGGTCGTCGAGCATCCGCAGTCCCGGATTTTTAAACAGATGCAGAACGGGGTGCCCATCCGCATGGCCGTCATGGAACGGGCCTTGCGGTAAGCGATGAAAGCCCCGCGTCAACGATAACGGACTCATTTTCCATATCACGTACTTAATCAAGCGGAGGGTGAACATGCTATGCGGCTGGTCGTAATCAATGCGAATATTTTGAACGAACAAGGGGAACAGGAGCTATCCCAAATCACGATACAAGACGGTTTGATTGCCCGAATCAAGAAGGCGGAAAGCGCCGAACGGGTGAAGCCGGACGCCGAAACCCAGGTGGTGGATGCCGGAGGCAAGCTGGTTACGCCGGGATTCATCGATATGCACGTGCATCTGCGCGAACCGGGCTTCGAGCATAAGGAGACGATCGAAACCGGCTCGCGTTCGGCGGCGAAGGGGGGATTCACCACGATCGCCTGCATGCCGAACACGCGGCCGGTAACCGATAACCCGGACACGGTCCGATTCGTGAAGCAAAAAGCGGAGGAAGCCGGCCTGGTGAACGTGCTGCCTTACGCGGCCATCACCAAAAGCGAGCTGGGCCGCGAGCTGACGGACTTCGCCGCGTTGAAAGAAGCCGGAGCCATCGGATTTACCGACGACGGCGTAGGCGTACAAAACGCGCAGATGATGAAGGATGCCATGAAGCTGGCGGCCGGGCTGCATATGCCGGTGATCGCCCACTGCGAAGACAACTCGCTGGTGGAAGGAGCACCGGTGGCCGAAGGGGAATTCGCCCGGAAGCACGGCTTGAAAGGGATCCCGAACGAGTCGGAGGCGATCCACGTCGGACGGGATATTTTGCTGGCGGAAGCGACCGGGGTTCATTACCATGTGTGCCACGTCAGCACGGAACAGTCGATCCGGCTGATCCGCCAGGCGAAACAAATCGGCATCAACGTGACCGCGGAGGTATGCCCGCACCATCTGATTTTGGCGGAGGAGGACATTCCGGGGCTGGACGCCAACTGGAAAATGAACCCGCCGCTGCGTTCCCGCCGGGACGTGGAGGCTTGCATCGCGGCGCTGGAGGACGGCACGATCGACATCGTGGTAACCGACCATGCTCCGCATAGCGAGGAAGAGAAAGCCAAAGGCATGCAGTTGGCGCCGTTCGGCATCGTCGGTTTTGAAACGGCCTTCCCGCTGCTGTACACCAAGTTCGTGGCGGAAGGCCGCTGGAGCCTAGCCATGCTGGTGCAGCGAATGACCGCGGATCCGGCTCGCGTCTTCGGCCTGGAGGCCGGGCGCCTGACCCCGGGAGCACCAGCGGACCTGACGATCGTTGATTTGGACGCGGAGCGTACGGTCGATCCGGCCGGATTCGCCTCGAAAGGGCGCAACACACCGTTCGCCGGCTGGAAGCTCAAGGGTTGGCCGGCAGCCACGATCGTCAAGGGAAAATTGATTTGGTCCGATGCGTTGGAACTAGCCCAATAATGGGCGCTTGTGAATATAGTATTTGAGCTATTCGAACTACCGCTTTCAATAAAGGTTCAAAAAGTCAGGTTTGGAGCACCGAGAAGGTTGGATGAAACTAGGGACGGAAGTAGCGGAGCGTAGACAGATCTACGTGAGCAACGGAAGGCCCGGTTGAATTCAAGATTCGACGTCGAATCTTCATCCTTGAGTCCGCTTCGTGATAGAAAGATGATTTTTTGAACTACAGCTAATGCGTAAAGGAGTGCTGCAGGATGCAGGCAAGATTATTGTTGGAGGACGGCACGCTGTTTACCGGAACCTCGTTTGGAGCAGAAGGGGAAAAGACCGGTGAAGTCGTTTTTAATACGGGAATTACGGGATATCAGGAGGTTTTGTCCGATCCGTCCTACTGCGGGCAAATCGTCACGATGACCTACCCGCTGATCGGGAACTACGGCATTTCACGCGACGACTTCGAATCCATCGCCCCATCGATCCACGGCTTTGTCGTTCGCCGTTACGAACCGACCCCGAGCAATTGGCGGGCGCAATACAATTTGGGCGATTTGCTCAAGGAATACGGCATTTCCGGGATTACCGACATCGATACGCGCATGCTGACGCGCTTGATTCGCCATCAGGGGACGATGAGAGGGATATTGACGACTTCGGCGAAACCGCTCGAGGAGTTGCAGGAAATGATGTTGGCCACCAGCATCGAAGAGCTTCGCAACCAGGTAGCGCAAACCTCGACGAATCACGTATATAGCAGTCCGGGTTCGAAGGAACGGATCGTGCTGGTCGACTTTGGAGCAAAAAGCGGCATTTTGCGCGAGCTGAACAAACGGGATTGCGATGTCGTGATCGTGCCTCATGATACGACCGCGGAGGAAATCCGCCGCTTGCATCCCGACGGAATTCAGCTGTCCAACGGCCCTGGGGATCCGAAAGACGTGCCTTATGCGGCCAAGATGATCGCGGAGCTGCTCGGCGAGTATCCGATTTTCGGCATCTGCCTGGGTCATCAGCTGTTTGCCCTGGCCTGCGGCGCCGATACGGAGAAGCTGAAATTCGGTCATCGCGGCGGCAACCATCCCGTGAAGGAGCTGGAATCCGGCCGCTGCTACATTACCTCGCAGAACCACGGCTATACCGTAAACGAAGCTTCCATTGCCGGAACGGAATTGGAAGTCACGCACATCAACAATAACGACAAGACCATCGAAGGTCTGAAGCATAAGAAGTACCCGGCTTTTTCGGTGCAATACCATCCCGAGGCGGCGCCGGGCCCGTACGACAACAGCTACCTGTTCGACCGGTTCGTCGAAATGATCCGCGAGCATAAACGGCTGCATCCGCAAAAGCCTCGTCAGGCCGAACTGATGGCCGCTGCGAAAGGAGAACTGTAAATCCATGCCGATCAAAAAAGACCTAAAGAAAATACTCGTCATCGGCTCCGGACCGATCGTCATCGGCCAGGCTGCCGAATTCGACTACGCCGGAACGCAGGCCTGCCAAGCGCTGAAGGAAGAAGGCGTGGAGGTGGTGCTGATCAACAGCAACCCGGCGACGATCATGACCGATACGAATATGGCCGACAAGGTGTACATCGAGCCGATCACGCTCGAATTCGTTACGCAAATCATCCGCCAGGAGCGGCCGGACGGATTGCTGCCGACGCTCGGCGGCCAAACCGGCCTGAACATGGCGGTGGAACTGGCCCGCGCGGGCGTGCTGGAGCGCGAAAACGTGAAGTTGCTCGGCACGCAGCTGACTTCGATAGAAAAAGCGGAAGACCGCGACCTGTTCCGGGAACTGATGCGCGAGCTGGAGCAGCCGGTGCCGGAAAGCACGATCATCACTTCGTTGGATGAAGCGCTGCAGTTCGCCGCAGAGATCGGTTATCCGCTGATCGTGCGCCCGGCCTACACGCTGGGCGGCACCGGCGGCGGGATTTGCGCCACGGAAGAGGAACTGCGGGAGACGGTGGCTTCGGGGATCCGCTACAGCCCGATCGGCCAATGCCTGGTCGAGAAGTCGATCGCCGGCATGAAGGAAGTCGAATACGAAGTCATGCGCGACGCCAACGATAATTGCATCGTGGTCTGCAATATGGAGAACTTCGATCCGGTGGGCGTACATACCGGCGACAGCATCGTCGTGGCCCCAAGCCAAACGCTCTCCGATCGCGAGTACCAGATGCTGCGCTCGGCTTCGCTCAAAATCATCCGCGCCCTGAACATCGAGGGCGGGTGCAACGTGCAGTTCGCGCTGGATCCGCAAAGCTTCCAGTACTACGTCATCGAAGTGAACCCGCGGGTCAGCCGTTCGTCGGCGCTCGCCTCCAAGGCAACGGGGTACCCGATCGCCAAAATGGCAGCCAAAATCGCGCTCGGCTATACACTGGACGAGATCGTCAACCCGGTTACGGGGCAGACGTACGCTTGCTTCGAACCGACGCTTGATTACATCGTCAGCAAAATCCCGCGCTGGCCGTTCGATAAATTCGTCCATGCGAACCGCAAGCTGGGGACGCAGATGAAAGCGACCGGCGAAGTGATGGCTATCGGCCGGACGTTCGAGGAGTCGATCCACAAAGCGGTCCGCTCGCTGGAGATCGGCACGCATCGCCTGCATCTCAAAGGCGCCGATAAGCTCGATGACGAAACGCTGAATACGCGGTTGATCAAAGCCGACGACGAGCGGCTGTTCCTGATCGCCGAAGCGTTCCGCCGCGGCTACAAGCTGCAGGAAATCCACGACCTGACCGGGATCGATTGGTGGTTCCTGGACAAAATCGAACGTCTGGTCGAATTCGAGAAGCGGATCGCGGGCGAAGAGCTCTTTTCCTACGAAACGCTGTATGAAGCGAAGCGCCTGGGTTTCACCGACCGCTCGATCGCCGAGATCCGCGCGGCGGGCCAGCCGATGGGCACGCACCTGACCGAAGCCGATGTTCGAAGCTTCCGTAAGGAGCATCACCTGCGTCCGGTCTACAAGATGGTCGATACCTGCGCGGCGGAGTTCGAAGCATCCACGCCGTACTACTACTCGACGTACGAGACGGAAAACGAAGTGATCCAATCCGGCAAAGAGAAGATCGTGGTCCTGGGCTCCGGTCCGATCCGCATCGGGCAGGGAATCGAATTCGACTACTCAACGGTTCACGCGGTCTGGGCGATCCAAAAAGCGGGCTACGAAGCGGTGATTATCAACAACAATCCGGAGACGGTATCCACCGACTTCAATACGTCGGACCGCCTCTACTTCGAACCGCTGTTCTTCGAAGACGTCATGAACGTCATCGAGGAGGAGAAGCCGGTCGGCGTCATCGTCCAGTTCGGCGGGCAAACGGCGATCAACCTCGCGGCGCCGCTGCAAGCGGCGGGTGTACGGATCCTGGGCACTTCGCTGGAGAGCATCGACGAAGCCGAAGACCGCAAGAAGTTCGAAGCGCTGTTGTCGAAGCTGGGCATCGCCCAACCGAAGGGCCGCACGGTCACCTCGGTCGAAGAGGCGGTGGGTACGGCGCAATCGCTCGGCTACCCCGTGCTGGTCAGACCTTCGTACGTACTCGGCGGTCGGGCGATGGAGATCGTCTACTCCGACCGCGAGCTGCTGAGATATATGGAAGAAGCGGTGAACATCAATCCGGAGCATCCGGTACTGATCGACCGCTACATGCTGGGCAAAGAGGTTGAAGTCGACGCGATCTGCGACGGGGAAACGGTACTCATCCCGGGGATCATGGAGCATATCGAACGCGCGGGGGTTCACTCCGGCGACTCGATCGCGGTTTATCCGCCGCAGCATCTGTCCGCCGAACTCAAAGAGAAAATCGTCGAGATCACGATCAAAATCGCCCTCGAGCTGAAAACGGTCGGCCTCGTCAATATCCAATTCGTCATTTATAAAAACGAAGTATACGTTATCGAAGTCAACCCGCGGTCATCGCGGACCGTGCCGTTCCTGAGCAAGGTAACGAACATCCCGATGGCGAACGTGGCTACGCAGTGCATTCTCGGTACGAAGCTGAGCGATCTCGGCTACCGGGACGGCCTGTGGCCGGAAAGCAACCAGGTGGCGGTCAAAGTGCCGGTGTTCTCCTTCGCCAAGCTGCGCCGCGTCGAGCCGACGCTCGGCCCGGAAATGAAATCGACCGGCGAAGTCATGGGCCGCGATCCGCAATATGCCAAAGCGCTGTACAAAGGGCTGATCGGCGCTGGCATGAAGATTCCTTCCACCGGCGCGATCATCGCAACGGTAGCCGACAAGGATAAGCAGGAAGCGGTGGAGCTGCTGCGCGGCTTCTATCGCCTCGGCTACAAGATCATCGCCACGGACGGCACGGCCTCCGCGCTGATCGAAGCGGGCATTCACGTGACGACCGTTTACAAGCTGTCGGAAGGCGTGCCGAACATTCTGGACTTGATCCGGAACGGGGAAGCGCACTTCGTGATCAATACGCTCACGAAAGGCAAAGAGCCGGAACGCGACGGCTTCCGCATCCGCCGGGAAGCCGTGGAGAACGGCGTCGTCTGCATGACCTCGCTCGATACGGTCCGCGCGCTGCTGGAGATGCTGGAGACCATCAACTTCTCCTCCCAAGCCATGCCATCCCTGTAGCGGAAGTTCAAAAATCGGCTTGCGAAGATACAGGAAAGAGTGGATGTCTAGGTATCAGCCTCCTTGTATCGCCAGAAAAGCAAGCTAACGGACACCAGCAACGCTATTGACCCGCTTTTGGGCAGTTTCCGATTCTAACGGTCCGAGGAGCCTTTATTTCGGACAAAATCAGCCAAATGGCCGCCATGAGAGCCCAATAAGGTCTCTGGAGTCCGTTACAGCGGGAAATCGTCGGGAAATGGGTGAATAAGGTCTTTACGGTCCGTTAGGTTAAGCCACGCGGTACCAGGCGTCCCTAGCTCATCCAACCTTCTCGGTGCTGAAGACTCGATTTTTGAACCTTATTATAACTAACTACCATTAAGACATAACTACACTTAAGCGGCGGCTCGGAAGCAAACATGCTTCGGAGCCGCAAACATGACTGGAGGAGAGCGGATTTGCGTTCATTTGAAGAGGCGGCCGGACGGCTGATCGTCGGGCTGGACTTCCCGGATGCGGAACAAGCGAGAAAGCTGCTGAAGGAGCTCGAGGGAATTCCTTGCTATATGAAGGTGGGGCTGCAGCTTTTTTACGCGGCCGGGCCGGAGTTTATCCGCGAGTTGAAGCAGCAGGGATACTCCGTTTTTCTCGACGTGAAAATGCATGACATCCCCAACACGGTCAAGGGCGGGGCGAACAGCGTAACGAAGCTTGGGGTGGATATGTTTAACGTGCATGCGGCGGGCGGGTTGGACATGATGAAATCGGCCAAGGAGGGGGCGCTTGCGGCTTTGGAAAGCGACCCTTCCCTGCGCTTGCCGAAGCTGATTGCGGTGACGCAACTGACGAGCACGAACCAACAGACGCTAAACCGGGAAATCGGCATTCCGGGAACGGTCGAAGCCTCCGTCGTCCATTACGCGGAGCTTGCCCGGGAAGCCGGCTTGGACGGGGTCGTCGCTTCGCCTTTGGAAGTGACGGCGGTCAAGGAGCGGTGCGGACAAGCCTTCATGACCGTAACCCCGGGGATTCGCCCGGCAAACAGCGCCTTGGGCGACCAGTCGCGCACGTTGACCCCGGGCGAAGCGATGGCGCAAGGAACGGACTATATCGTCGTCGCCAGACCGATCATCGCCGCCCCGAACCCCCGCGAAGCGGCGGAACAAATCATTAAGGAGATGATGTAAGCCATGCCGAATACCCAATCCGTTGAATTTAAAATCGCCGGCAGTCTGCTGGAGATCGGAGCGGTAGCGCTCCGTCCGCATCAGCCGTTCACCTGGACCTCGGGCATCAAATCGCCGATTTATTGCGATAACCGTCTGACCATGTCGTACCCCGCCATCCGCGACCAAATCGCAGAATCGTTCGCGTCCTTGATCCGCGAAGCGTATCCGGACGCCGAGGTCATCGCAGGAACGGCGACAGCCGGCATTCCGCACGCCGCATTTGCGGCGCAGAAGCTGGGACTGCCGATGGCGTACATCCGCGACAAAGCCAAAGGGCACGGCAAGGAAAATCAAATCGAAGGCTTGATCAAACCGGGACAAAAGGTGGTCGTGATCGAGGATTTGATTTCCACGGGCGGCAGCTCGCTGAAAGCGGCCCTGGCGGTGCGCGATGCGGGCGCGGAGCCGCTGGCCGTGCTGGCGATCTTCAGCTATCAGCTGGACAAAGCGGTACAGGCGTTTGCCGAGGCCGACGTTCCGCTGCAAACCTTGTCCAACTATACGGCGCTGATCGACGTCGCGATCGAACGCGGCGAGATCAAGCCGGAAGATCTGGCGCTGCTGCAATCATGGCGGCAGGATCCGGCATCGTTCGGGAACGTGTAATTTTATATCCGGTTAGCAGAAAAGCAGCCTTTTCATAACGAATAGGGCTGCTTTTTTGTATTCGAAGGTACCAGTAAGTGGAAAACTTCCAAACTATTTATGAGTTTTTGATCATACCAATTTGGGCATCGATATTCGCAGACCCAGGTATGCTTGTATTTACGAGACTCCCTATTAGCGAGCAGGGTAAGTATGTAGACGAAACTAAATATGGAAGCCAGATTCCGTCAGGATCTAGAATCGCGGGCAATTACCGTTACGACTCTAGTGATGAACTCTGGCATTTCAATTCTTGTACGACAGGATATTTTGGTGTTAATCAGAGTGGTGATGATGTATTAGTCACTTCTGGTCATTGCAAAGCGCTTGGGACATCACCTAGTGCTTGGTATCAACCTAACTTCAATACAGAAACGATTGGGGATTTTACTTTTAGAACTTCTTCATCGGGAGATGGATCTGATGCAGCATCAGACGCCGGATATATCACGTTGAACTCAAAATATAGCCCGCGTGCAAGAGTACCATATCCCTCACCAACGAATATGGCAATGATTACTGGTGTATACGTAAGTGATACACCAGGCGATACTATTTATGTAAGAGGTTCGTCAACCGGGGAACTTCTATCTGGTACAATTAAGTATTCAAATGTGGATATTTATTGGGGATCGGATGGATATGGCTATAATAGCAATGAGGTTTTAGCCCAAGGTTATACTTCTGGATGATTTTCCAGTTTCCATTGCCGATTTAATGTGTGCTGCGGTTCCGGGAAAGCGCTCTACAGGAAATTCGATTATAACTGCCTTTATAGCTTGCTCAGCAGAACGTATAGTGCCTTCCCGCATATATCCATCATAACTGACCATGCCTCCGAGTGAATCGCCCACAAAGCGTAAGGGAACGAATACTCTCCCGTTTTTTACGATGGTTTTTTCAGTTAAGTAAACCCTCTTGTCGTTAACGGTAGCAAAGTCCATTCCGACGGTCAACTTGATGATAGTGTCACCACGAACAGCTTCGATGTCCTTGCCGTTTACGGTCAACGACGCTTGAAGTGCCTCAAATATCCCGCGAAGCGGTACCAATACGCTATCGTTAACAATTAGTGGTGGTTGATCTGTATTTTTCCGTCTATGATTACAGTGATTGGTCCAGTTGTAGACGCGGCGGCTTGACTTACCGATACTAAAAACGATATCGCTAGTAGAAGTAATACAAACTTCCTCATGCTACACCTCCAGTGTCTTGATCCGGGAACTTATGTAACCCAGATTTCCCCCTCTATTTTTTAACGTTAAACAAAATGGATTTGTTGCATTTTTTTCTAATTTTTGCTTACCCTTGCCTACCAGTCCATTTTCATGATCTAAAAACGAAAAAAGACCACTCGTAATGTTAGCCAAATCTTTACTTTACGAATGGTCTTTATGTTACTCGTCGCGCAGAGCCGAAATCCATTAATTAAATTTATACTCCGCATATTTCTCCGCATTCTTCAAGCTTGTCCAGACGTCCGTCGACTCGCCGCCGATATGCCAGTAAGCGTAACCCGCGATGGCCCGCTCCGAGCCCAGCCGGAACTTTGCCGACAGGGAGCGGGCGTCCTCCAGCCAAATCCGGTGCTTCGTGCCGGATTTCCAATATTCCATCGTGTATTGAGCGGCTTCCGCGTTCCATTTCGGAACGGCCCCGTACGCGCCGATCCGTTTGTTTTGTTCCGGAAGGGAGATATCCTCCGACGACAGCGTCGACCCCTGGCCGTTCAGGCTCCAGTCCCGCGTATACAGCGGCATGCCCAGGATCAACCGGTCTGCCGGCACTTTGGCGAGCAGCTTGTCGAGGTGCTTTTGCACCCAGCCGAGCGAGGCCACCGACCCGGCCTTATAGCCGCTCCAATGTTCATCATAGGCCATGATGACCAGGTAGTCGGCGCTTTTGGCCAACTCAGCGTAGTTGTAAGCATCCGACCAGTCGCTGCCGAGATCCGGCGGCAGATCGACGGATAGGACCGCCGAGACGGAATGCAGCTCCTTTGCAAGCTTGGCGATGAAGCCGGTGTACAAATCGCGGTCGGAGGCTAGCACATTCTCGAAATCGACGTTAATCCCATGCAGCCCGTATTTTTGTACGAAAGACTTCAGGCTCTGTATCGCATCCGACGAGAGGGTGCTGGAAGCTAACATTTTGTGCGTCGTTTCCTGATCGAATCGATTCCCGACCATGGCCCAAACCTGTTTGCCGTTATTTTTGGCCCACGTGACCAGGGAGGGGACGGTGGAATCGGAAATTGTACCGGTGCTTTCAAGAAAATACCATCTCGGCGCCAGCACGTTCACGTTCGATTTCAGCACGGATTGCTGATAGGCCTCGGTCAACTGCCCGTATTGCCAGCCGATCTGGATGAGCGGGCTCGCGCTTGCCGCAATCGCGCCGGTCCAACGCACGTCCTGCAGCAGACGGTCGAGGATGACGGCGGTCTCCTGACGGGTGATCGATTGCGTCGGGTGGAACTTGCCGTCGCTGCCTTGCATCAGTCCGAGCTCCGTCACGGAGCCTATGTAAGGCTTGGCCCAAGCGGCGGCTATTGCATCATCCTTGTAGCCGTAAGGCTCCACAGGCGCCGTGGCCGTTTGCTTCAGCGCCCGCACGATCCAAGCGGCCGCCTCCTGCCGGGTCAACGGCTGATTGGGGTTAAAGATCCCGCCTCCCAGGCCTTCGGTCAAGCCGAGCTCGGTAGCCGCTTGAACGGTCCCGTAATACCAATCGGTTTTCCGAACGTCCGTGTACGCAGGCACGGCGGATGCAACGGGCTCCACCTTGAATAACCGCATTAACGTCGTCATGAATTCCGCGCGCGAAATCGCCCGGTTCGGCGAAAACAGCGATGCGGAAGTTCCTTTCATCACGTCGATGTCATTTAGCCGGATAATAGCGTTTCTAGCATAACTGTCCGATATATCATCATAGGGGAGCTGATCGGCAGCGGCCGGTTCTTGCCGGTAGAGGAAGTTGGTAGCTACCAGAGCGGCCATGAGCAGGATCGGTATCATTTTTTTCATGAAGTAGTTCTCCTTGCCGGATTTAGTAGAATTCCCCTTAATTCTAACAGGCTTGTAACCTTCGATCAGCGCTTAAAATATGGAAATAAAAATATCAATTTCGTTAAGCCCATTGTAACTTTTTGGCATAGCATTTCGTTTATAATGCAAGACGTAAATGAATTGCTAGACAAGGCCTAGAGGAAGAAAACACAAATTAAGGAAATGGGAGACCGATACACGATGATGCGATGGCTGCGCAAAAAGGAAAAAGTCGTAGTTAAGTCCGGAGAAGGATCTCCACACCCGGCGGCGGAGCCCGAGGCTTCAGCCGCAGCTTCTTTGGAAGAGGTAGCCGCAGGGGAAGCCGAACCCGAGGCCATTGCAACCCGCGAGGAACCGCACGAAGAGGAGCAGGAGAAGGATACCGGGCCGATTTTGTTGGTAAAAGAAGTTCGCCGATCTTTTCCGGTGGGCGGAGGAGAAATCCAGGTATTGAAAGGGATCGACATGGAGGTGCTTCCCGGCCAACTGGTAATGCTCAAAGGGCGTTCCGGTTCGGGGAAAACGACGCTGCTGAACATGCTCGGCGGATTGGATCAGCCTACGTCCGGCGAGATTCTGTTTCGCGGCCAGCCCCTTCATCAGTTGAACGACGACAAACGGACGCTGCTGAGACGCGATCAGATCGGGTTTATTTTTCAGGCCTATGCGTTGTTACCGTTGTTGTCCGCCTGGGAGAACGTGGAGTTGTCGCTCAGGATGGCAGGGGTTCCGCCCCAGGAATGGAAACGTCGCGTAACGCATTGCCTCGAACTCGTCGGACTGGGGAAACGCATGTTTCACCGCCCGTTCGAGCTGTCCGGGGGCGAGCAGCAAAGGGTGGCCATCGCCAAAGCGATTGCCCACCGTCCGAAGCTGCTGCTGGCGGATGAGCCAACGGCCAATCTCGATTCGCAAATGGGAGCACAAGTCATGGCAGTATTCAAGAACATCATACAAACCGAACGCGTGACGATTTGTATGACGACACACGATCCTACAATCCTGGAGGTAGCGGACCATGTTTACGAAATGGTGGATGGAAAATTTATCGGGTAAGAGCGGGAGGCTTGTCCGGACTCTTGGGGTGTTATCTATATGCTTGACTCTGGTAGCCTCGACCGGCTGCTCGTTGCTCCCGAACGAAGGCGAAGAGGAGGATCTGCCGGTCATTACGCCGCCGACGATTTCGAAGAAGCCGGAATACGAAGTGCGCACGGAAACGATCGAACTCAGCGTCAGCGCGGTGGGCAAAATTATGAGCCAACGTGAGGAGCCTTTGTTTTTTACGGAGGATAACCTCCACGTGAAGAACGTGCTCGTCAAAGCCGGGGACAAGGTAAAGCAGGGCGATGTTCTGGTTCAATTGGACGTCGAGGACCTGGAGAAGGACCTGCGCAAGAAGAAGCTCGAATTCCGCAAGCAGGAGATCGCCATGAAGGAGACGCTGCGGACGAAGGACGAAAAGGACCCGATCGAGTTCGAAGAAGCTTCCATCGTGTTTGAGGAGCAGCGCCAAGAGCTTGTGGATTTGCAAAAAACGATCGCCGACGGCACGCTGAAGGCGCCGTTCTCCGGCACGGTCGTATCCGTCTCGGCCGAGAAGGGAAGCGCCATTAAGGCTTACGATACGGTAGCGGTATTATCCGATACGTCTGCGCTGGTGGTGGCGGCCTCTTTTGCCAAGGAGGATTTGGAGAAGGTAGCCGTGGGCATGAAAGCCAAGGTGGACATCAATGCGGTCGGCGTATTCGACGGGAAAGTGAAGGTCATGCCGGTCGACACCGGATCCGGTGACAATAACGGCAATGGTAACGGCAACGGAACCAATGGGCCGGAGAAGGACTCGATCGAGAAGTACTTAATCGTTCAGCTTGATAAATGGCCGGATGGGGTAGAGCGCGGCAGACCGCTTAGCGTATCCATCATTACCGAACGCAAGGCAAACGCCGTGCTGATTCCGATTTCCGCCTTGCGTACGATCGGCTCGCGGACCTATGTACAGGTCGTTGAAGCGGACGGATCGAAACGCGAAGCCGATGTCGAGGTGGGCCTGCAAACTTCAACCGACGTGGAAATCGTTAAGGGACTCACGCCGGGACAGAAAGTAGTGGGTCGTTAATGGGTGTACCTTTATTACGATTGCTGTTCCGCAAGATGTGGAACACGAAATGGCTGACGCTTAGCACGTTACTGGGTCTCATCGTCGCCGTCTCGTTTACGGTCAGCATTCCGATGTATTCCGACGGTTCGTTGAAACGGGTCGTCGCGACGACGTTGAAAAGCGAAAGCGAAGGGCTTCCGGCAGGCTCCCTGATCATGAGTTACCAGGCACCGGGAGGAACGAAGACGGATCTCGGCGCGCTGGAGGCCGTAAACCAATATATCATTGATGAAGTTCCGAAGGAAATCGGATTTCCGAACGATGCTTACGTGAATTTGCGGGCGATCCGCAGTACGGAAGTGTATCCGGAGGATCCGACCAAGGTGGACGCCAGCCGCACGCGGACGATGTCGATCGTGTCGATGAGCGGGCTGCAGGACCATATTTCGCTCACCGGAGGCCAGCTGTATTCGGAGCAGACCGATGGAGATACGATAGAAGCCCTGATGCTGGAGGAGGCGATGTACCGCCAGGATTTGCACGTTGGCGATGTGATGGAGTATCCGGTGCTCAGCGGCGTGGACGTCACGCTTAAAGTAAAGATCGTGGGCACATTCCAGGCTGCGGACGAAAACGATCCTTATTGGTATCAAGGATTTGAAGGGATGATGAACAGTTTCTACATCCCGGAACAAGTGTTTAACGACAATTTGCTGAAGAACTTATCGATTCCGCTGCATAACTCCAGCTGGTATTACGCTTTTGATCTCAGCGAGATTCAAACGAGCCAGTTGTCGCCGCTATCGGATACGCTGGACCGCTTGAACGTGGATTTATATCAGAAGCTGAAGGATACCAAAGTGGATGTTTCTTTCGGCAGCCTGTTGAACGATTTCCGCAAACAAAGCCTGCAGATGCAGACGATGCTGTTTACCCTGGCGGCACCGATGATAGCCATGGTGTTCTATTATATTGTGATGAATGCCCGCCAGGCATTGGATAAGCAGCAAAGCGACATTGCGGTTCTGCGGAGCCGGGGGGCATCGACGAAACAGATTATCTTCATCTACCTCTTGGAAAGCATGATTCTCGGCGTTGCCGCATTGGTCGTGGGACCCTTGCTGGGTTGGTTCATGTCCAAAAGCATTGGGTCCGCGGACGGCTTCCTTACGTTCGTCAACCGCAAATCGATCCCGGTGGGATTTAATTTCGACGCGCTGGCGTTAGGCGGGGCGGCCGTCATCATCGCGATCCTGGCCACGTTGCTGCCGGCGGTGTCGTATGCCCGCTCCTCGATCGTCAAGGCCAAGCAGAAGCAGGCGCGCTCCGATCGGAAGCCGTTTTGGCAGCGATGGTTTTTGGATATCGTGCTGATGGGAATTGCCGGTTACGGCTACTATTTGTTTAATGAACGGCAGATGCTGACGTTTCAAACCGGCATGACGACGGATGAACTGCAAATCCAACCGTTCCTGTTCTTCGTGCCGGCGCTGGCGATCTTTTCGATCGGGCTGTTCTTTTTGCGGGTATTCCCGTGGCTGCTGAAGCTGATCGGCTGGATCGGCAAGAAATGGCTGCCGGTTCCGTATTATTTGAGCTTAACCCAGCTCTCCCGCTCGTCGTCTTCGTATTATCCGCTGATGATCCTGCTTGTTTTAACGCTGGGGCTTGGCGTTTATAACGCCTCCGCAGCAAGGACGATCGATCTGAACTCGACGGAACGGACGCTTTATAAATACGGTGCGGACGTGATCATGAAGACCGTGTGGGAAGGGACGCCGGAGATTACCCGGCCGTCCCAAGGCGGTTCGGGTCAAGGCCAGGGACAGGGAGGCGGTTCAGGGCAGCCCGGCGGCGGCCAAGGCGGCGGAGGCGGAGGTGTTCCGGGCGGCGGCCCGGGGGGAGGTCAAAATACGCCTCCGTCCAAACTGATCTATTCCGAGCCGCCGTTTGAAATTTTCCGGAAGATCGACGGGGTGGAGCATGCGGCCCGCGTGCTGCAGACCAAAGGCAATATTATCGTTTCCGGCCGTTCGGCGGGCCAAGGCAATATCATGGGGATCGATAACGTGGATTTCGCCAAAGTTGCTTGGTTCCGGAACGATCTTTTTCCGACGCATCCTTATAACTATTTGAATTTCCTCGGCATGAACGAAAGCGCCGCATTGGTGCCGTCTAACATGGCGGAGAAATACAAGCTGAAGCCGGGCGACGTGTTTACGGTAGCGCTTGGCGAACAGACGGTGGAATTTGCCGTGTACGGGATTCTGCCTTATTGGCCCAGCCAATATCCCGACCAGACGCCGTTCATTATCGCGAATCTGGACTATATTTACGATCAGGTCCCGCTTATCCCTTACGAGGTTTGGCTCAAAATGAAGCCGGGGGCCAAGGTCGCTCCGCTCATCACCAAGCTGGCTGCGGAAGGCATCGAGCTTTATGAGGTCGCCGACGTGCGCAGCGAACTGGTGGCGCAAAGCAAGCATCCGACCCGGGGAGGCGTGTTCGGCATATTAAGTCTCGGCTTCCTCGTTTCGGTCATCGTCTCGTTGATCGGGTACGTGCTTTACTGGTTCTTTAATTTATCGGGCCGGGTCGTCCAATTCGGGATTTTGCGGGCGATGGGCTTATCCCGCAAGCAGCTGACGTTCATGCTGTTGGCCGAACAGATTTTGACGGCGGGGCTTTCGATTGTCCTGGGGATCGTCATCGGGAAAATCGCCGGCATGCTTTATCTGCCGTTTCTGCAAACTGCCGATAACGTTACGACGCAGGTGCCGCCGTTCCGCATCGTGTTCGATTCGCAGGATACGTTCCAGCTGTACATCGTCGTATTCGTGATGCTGCTGCTTGGGGCCGGGCTGTTGTTCTGGCAAATCCGGCGCCTGCGCGTTCATCAGGCGGTTAAAATGGGAGAGGAGCGTTAGGGGATGATTCATTGCGAAGGACTGGTCAAAATTTTTAAAACCGAGGACATCGAAGTCGTCGCGCTCCAGGGCTTGAATTTGACCGTCGAGCAGGGGGAAATGATGGCGATCATCGGCAACAGCGGCAGTGGGAAATCCACGCTGCTGAACATTCTCGGCGGGCTCGATCACCCGTCGGCGGGGCAGGTGTCCGTCGGTGGCTGGGATCTGCTGAAGATCCGCGACGATCAACTGGTCGAGTATAAGCGAAGCACCGTCGGGTTCGTTTGGCAAAATAACGCCCGCAATTTGCTGCCCTATTTGACCGCGCTGGAGAACGTGGAGATGCCGATGCTGCTGACCGGCAAGCCAGACAGGGCATACGCCAAGGAGCTGCTGGAGCGGGTTGGCCTGAAGGATCGGATGCACAACAAGTTGCATCAGCTATCCGGCGGGGAGCAGCAGCGGGTGGCGATCGCGATTTCCCTGTCCAACCGCCCGAAGATGCTGTTGGCCGACGAACCTACCGGTTCGGTGGATACGGCTACCTCGGATCAAATTATGAATATATTCCGTCAGGTCAACCGGGAGCTGGGAATTACGATCGTGATCGTCACGCATGATTTGGCGCTTGCCGGGAAGGTGGATCGCGTGGTGGCGATTCGCGACGGCCTGACGAGCACGGAATTCGTGAAGCGAAATCCGAATCTGGACTTGGCTGCGGCGGAGCTTGGAGCCGGCGCGCTTCAGGAAGTCCATGAAGCGTTTGTCGTGGTCGACCGCGTCGGCCGGCTTCAAGTACCCAAGGAATATCTGGAGTCGGTAGGGATCAACGGACGGGCGAGCATGGAATTCGACGGGGACAAAATCATTATCACGGCACCAAAATCATTGGAGGGGGATCATTCATGACAACAAGGTACGGTAAGCTAAAAAAAATGTTAATGGTCACGATGGCAGCGACGCTGACGGTAGGTTTGCTGGCAGGCTGTAACGGCAGCAAAGCGGCGGATACCGAACAGGAGAAGGTCCTGCGCATCGGCGTGCTGTATGGAGGTTATGACGACTCCTATTTTCGTCAGCAGTACACCGATGTTTATGAATACGCGAATCAGAATGTGCGCATCGAGGTCGTGCCTGCCATCGACCAGTCGCAATACCGCTATCAGGATAGCTCGCAGCCTTATGTGCAGCCCGATTATTTGGATAGCATGAAGAAAATCATGACGGGCAGCAATCCGGTGGATATCGTCGTCACCGATACCACGGTGCTTAACCAGCTGATCAAGGAAAATATGGTGAAGCAGCTGGATCCGCTGATTCAAGAGGATAAATTCGATACGTCGGACTACGTCCCGGCGGTCATCGACGGGATCAAGGATCTGGGAGAGGGGAGCTTATTCGCGTTAACGCCGTCTTTCTCTTCCTCGGCCCTTTATTACAATAAACAAATCTTTACGGATGTCGGCGTAGAGCCGCCGACCGATAACATGACCTGGGATGATATTTTCAACCTGGCGCGCCGCGTAGCCAAAGGGGAAGGCAAGGACCGGGTATACGGATTCGCGTTCAGCCGTTATATGGGCAACGATCCTTTCTGGGATATGCAGTCCAACTATGTCAACTCGCTGCAGCTGAAGACGTTTGACGACAAAGCGGAGACGATGACGGTCAATACGCCGCAATGGACCAAGGTTTGGGAAACGATCAGCAAGCTGGCCAAAGACAAAATCATACCGGACAATAACAGTAACATGACGGACGGCACCGACTGGTCCTCGATCAGCAGCGATCTGTTCCTGTCCGGAAAAGTCGCGATGACGATCGGCGAAAATTACTATGTCAACGAAATCGCCGATGCCAATAACAATGCCTCCAAAATCAAAAACTTCAAGCCCGTCGATTGGGATGTCGTGACCGTGCCGGTGCATCCGGAGAAACCGGGCATTGGCGGCAATATTTGGCTCAGCAATACGTTTGCCATCAATAGCGCCGCTCCGAATCCGGAAACGGCTTGGGACTTCATAAAATTCATCAATGGCGAGGATTGGGCCAAACTGAAATCCCGCAGCAATTCGTACGAGATGCTGGCCCGCAAAACGTACATCAAACCGAAAATGGGGCTTGATTACAATATCCAGGCGTTTTATTTGCTGAAGCCAACGCCTCCTAACGATCCGAAACAAGACAAAATGATGGGTGAAAAACCAGGACTTTATAGCGTGACCGATAGCGGCCGGAAGTACTTCCAGGAGGTTCTGGAGAATAAGAAAACCCCGGCCGAAGCTTTGAAGGAATGGGAACAGAAGGGCAATACGATGCTGCAGGAAATTAAAAACAATCCGAAAACCCAGTTCCAGGAGGACGGCACGCCATTCGTTCCTCAGGATGCGGCAGCGGCAGGAACCCTCCGAAAAGGCTGATTCCCTGTAAGAGGAAGGACAGAAATTACCAGTTCAATTAGGAGCCGCCGGAGCCTATCCGGCGGCTTTTTTTGGTCGTTCTTGGGTATTCTATAGGCAGGAACAAATTCACCATTTTTACGAAAGGATGGACTAAAAAGTCATGCGCTGGGTATACTTTAATAAATTGTACAGAACCAAATTCCAAGCTGGCTGCCTGGCTCGCCGATTGGAGCAGGACGGTTGGATTTACGGCTTCGACGATATGCGGGAAATCGAAATTTTCCGTTCCCGCAAGGGCAAATACGGCGTTCGTTTTATTCCATGAAATATTGCTTGACGCTCGAGGTGGAAATCGTGTATATTATTAATTGTCGCTATTTATTGACGCGGGGTGGAGCAGCCCGGTAGCTCGTCGGGCTCATAACCCGAAGGCCGCAGGTTCAAATCCTGCCCCCGCAATCCATGTTGTCCGGGCCCTTAGCTCAGTTGGTTAGAGCGGTCGGCTCATAACCGATTGGTCACAGGTTCGAGTCCTGTAGGGCCCATATGTACAAAACCCCTTGCCTGGCAAGGGGTTTTTGCTATGTTTGGGGTTGGTAGAGTCGTCCCATACACGCTCAAAAATGGCCGGAAATTATGACTTGCTAACGAATTTGCTAACGGAGGCTATTTATCCACAGGCTCGAGCGGTTTTTCGGCATGCTTTTTACGCTCGGCTTCGATCCGATCGACTACTACAAAGAGTACAAGGCCATGGCCGAATGTTTAGGTTCTCTTGGTTGCTAACTGCGGACACCGAAATGCAGCGGAACCGTGAAGTGTCTCGTCACTTGAATAACAGCACCTAGCGGACAAGATTGCCGACTTCGAGCAGGAGGGCATCAAGGTAAGTGTGTCCCAAGCTTATGTATGTTCGAATGGAATAGACCACCAACCATAAACGGGTTTAAACGAATTATGCAGTTTGAAGGGCTGCAATGTCGCGTTAAGGTAAGAAACCCACTGGACAGACTACTTACGTCGCAGAACATCGGTTGAAATGTCAGTTTAACGCCGAAGCGTAGATGTGAAAGACTGGAAACTGATTATTGCGTGCTTGCCGTTTGGTAGAACCCCGGCAATGATTGCAACGATTCTGCGGCGTTTCCCCCTTTGGTTGCGTACTAAGGAATAACACGCTAAAGAAATAGGATAAGCGCTGCCCATACGAGAAGATAACAGCCTACGATGATGGAGCACATCCCCCTGAACCTCATGGAATCGAGATATGCCGCGCTCGGTTCGGAGTCCCCTTTGACTTTCCAGGCAGCATCCATGCGCCACCAAATGTCCGGTTTTTTGCGAACCAGGCCTCCTAGTCCAAGAAAAAGAAGTGCTATACAAATAAGAAGAAATTCCAACATAATGTTCACTCCGGTTTAATTATTGAGAAAACCACTTTATGATCAGACGGGGAAAAGGGCAATAAGGTCCGTGATCAATGAAAGTTGATTGGACCAACTTTCAATACGGGTTCGGCGAAATTTCATAGGGTCACCTCATGTTTTTTTCTCTTCATGAAGTAATACGCAGATTCAATACATATGTTTCCTTTTCCGGGGGGAGAGTGGGCGGGACTGGACAACCCGCCGAAGGAACGCAACCAGAAAAAAGGAGCCACCTGCGTGGCTCCCCTAAATCACTTGACCTGCTGTTGCAAAATGAGTCGATGATATTCATTGAGCAGTTCATCTAGTCGTTGGCTTACCAAGACCAGTTCCCGGTCGGCCAGACGTTTACTACCAGCGAGTCTGTTTAATTCCAACCGGAGCTCTTCAATCTTGAGGATGAGATCCAAGGCGAACAACTCCTAGAATTGAAGTATCTATGTTATACGTCCGCTGTGCACTGGCGACCGTCCTGCGGATCCCACTTTATATCTGTCCGCACCAGCCTAAAGTGGTAGTACTACCTTCTATGTCCGATTTTGTAAATCCTCCCTAAATACTGAGATAATTTGCAAAAATCTGTCGGCCGAGCGAAAAATGTTAAAATTGAATGGATTCCGTGGAATGGGGGATATAAGCCGCATTCTTTTTGTGCTATACTTTCTGAACAAATGAAAACTTTAAACTGGATTCAAGGTGGAGGACTATGATTCTGGTAAGCTCGTGTTTGGCCGGTTTACAGGTGAGATATAACGGTACGGATTGCCTGCATGAGGCACTCGCCCGATTAGTAGCAGAGAAGCGGGCGCTCACCGTTTGCCCAGAGTTGCTGGGAGGCTTCGCTACACCTAGAGAACCAGCCGAGATCCTTGGCGGAGAGGGCAGCGACGTGCTTGAGGGAAACGCCAGGGTGGTTGATCGATCGGGGAGAGACGTCACGGAGATGTATCTCAGAGGGGCCTACGAAACGCTGCGAATAGCCCGGGACGTCGGTGCAGACAAGGTAGTCCTCAAAGAATTTAGTCCTTCCTGCGGCAGCCAAATGATCTATGACGGAACGTTTTCCGGCGAGAAAAGGATCGGCGGCGGCGTGACGGTGGCGCTTTTGCGAAAAGAAGGGATCCAGGTGCTGTCGGAGAAGCAATTCATAAGAGGAATTGACGAAATATAGCGAATAAGGACGGGGGAACAAAAAGGGCCGCAACTGCGGTCCTTTTTGTTTTCAGAAGACAAGTTTGATGCGTAAGCCACGATCATGTTGCCGGACGAACTCTGGTATTGGACGTTACTTGGACGGACCAGGGTGCGCAGCCAGATATTCGACGGCGTTATGGGCCAGCACGGCCGCTTCGGCCCGGGTAATTTGGTCGCCCGGATGGAACTCGTTGCTGTCATCCAGCTTGGCAATGCCAAGCACGAGCGCGCGCTGCACCGTTCCCTGATAGGAAACGGTAAGCTGATCGTCATCCGCGAATTCGACCGGAACGATATTGATCATCGGCAAATCGCCATGTTTTTCCATCGCTAAAATCAGCTGGTGCGTAAACTCCTCGCGCGTCATCGGCTTGTCCGGATTCAGATCGGCGGCCAGGTCGAAACCGCTGTTCTGCGCGATCACAAGCGCTTGGGCGTACCAGGCATCATCCTGAACGTTGGCGAAAAGTTCACTGGCCGCAGAGGCGTCGGTGCCGCTTTTCTGATCCTGTTCAAGGCCAAGCACGTTCACGATTAGTTGAATCCCTTGGCCGGTCGTCAACAGATGATCCGGGAGGAAGCTATCGGCGCTTACGCCGCGAACGATTCCTTTGGCTTGCAGGGCGGAGATGCTGTCTTTGGCAGCCGACTGGCTTACGTCTTTAAAGGAGCCTGCGGCCGCAAAGGTTTCGCCGGCCAGCGACAAACTCAGGAGGGCTGCAGCGGACAACAGGGCTAAATTTCGTTTCAACATGTTGATATCACCTCGTCTGGTTTATTTGACAACCTTCTAGACGGGGAGACTTGGAAAATGTTGCAACGTCCTCAAATAATTATTTCCCGAAAGGGATGATACGGGTTACGTGCGCGATTTCGTCCAACTGAACCCATACGGCGCCTTCCATGGTTCGCAATTGGACCTTGTCCGGCGCGGAACCCCATTTGGGCAGTCCGCTCATCATCTGCCCGCTATGTAATTGCACCACAACCTGGTGGCCGAGCGTAACCGCCATTTTTAACTCATGCATGTGAACTCACCTTTCTGCTTTGTAAGAAGCCTTCCATCTGCTGATCTTAACTTATCATAAATATCTCAACTAAAATTATCGGGTTTGTAATGTAATTAATTTCTGTTGAATTTGCGCGGAATTGTATATATAATCTTAAGAGTGCTTATTTTTTGCCGGGGTGGCGGAATAGGCAGACGCACAGGACTTAAAATCCTGCGGTTGGTGACAACCGTACCGGTTCGAGCCCGGTCCTCGGCATCCCACGTAAAAACGCGGTCACATCAACGTTAAATGAGCGTTGAGATCGCGAAGGTTCTGCGTAGTTGTGAGATTGCGAAATCCTAACGCACAGGACCCGAAGTTATACGCTCATCTCCGTTTATTCAATTCTAGCGGAGGGGGCGTATTTTTTATGGCAAGATTACGTAAGATTGACGATGAGAATTTTAAGCGCGGCAAATGGACGGATGCTTTATCGGAGTTTCTCGAACTCAAACGAGTGGAAGGTCTGAGCGAGCAAACGCGGTCAGATTATAATCGGACAACGCGGCTATTTTTTAAACGGTTTCCGGATGCGTGGGAATCGGACGATAAGTTAAAGGACGCAGCGTACGCGCATCTATCCGAGGACATTATGCCGGCGACGTTTAACAACCGTTTAATTTATCTGCGGACATTTTTCAAATGGTGCGTAGAGACTGGAAAGATTGACGCGAATCCTCTCGCGAATATTAAGAAGAGAAAAGCGGAAAGCCGGATCGTCGCTATTGAAGCGGAGGTATTGCGTGAACTGTTGGACGCGCCCGATCAATCGACATTTGTAGGTCTGCGAGATTACGGTCTTATACTTTTAACCTTAGATTCCGGCATTCGCCCAAAAGAAGCTCTCTCGCTCCTACCATGTGATTTTAACGCGGCTGCACGTGAGATATACGTTCCTGCCAAAGTGGCAAAGACTCGCGTTTCTCGAACACTGCCGATATCCTCGGAGACGGTTCGCGCGATTAAGAAGTTGCTATCGGTCCGACCGTTGGAGTGGGGTGAGAATGTTCCAATCTTCTGCACATGGGAAGGAAAGCAGTTGAACAGGCACACATGGGGAGATAGAATGGAGCTTTATAGCAATATGATCGGCCGGAAGATACGCCCTTACGATCTTAGGCACGTATTCGCGCTGGAGTTCATTCGTAACGGGGCTAATGCCTTCGCCGTCCAAAAGGCGCTTGGACATACGACAATGGAGGTTACGAAGGGATATATAGCTCTAGCCGACAACGATCTAAAAGCGACGCATGAAAAGGCCAGTCCTTTAAATACGTTACTCGCGGAGAAAACAAAGAGAAAGACGAAAGTCGATAATAGTCGAAGGGAACGAAAATAGACGTCATATATCACTCTCTATCCGCTCATTCACCGCGAAATTAGCCGTTCTAATCGCGTCCAAGGGTAAACGGAAGGGCAAGCGCATAAGGTCGCTAATTTAGCGTGAAAATTATGTAAGAGGGGCGTGGGCCTGCGGAGTAATATCCGTTTGGCCTGCGCCCCTTTTCTGCGTCATTTCGAGTAGGCAAAAAGTCGTACATAAATCCGCGTAATATGGTAAAATTTCGGTAGAATGTTCGAAAGGGGCCGTCGAAATGCGTTTACAACGCTCTAAACGTTTTATGCGTCCGCTAACGTCCGATATTCACCTATTCACCGCGCAAATGGATCGGACGCCCGTCGTCGTTTTTATCGCGGACGAGCTCGTTGGCAGCGGAAAGATCGCGGAAATAACGGAGAATAGCGTTAAGATCGGAGACGAGCGGTTTCTTCGCGCGGTGTGTACGTTTAAATACGCAGGTTAGGATGAGTTATTGTGATATTTGAAAAAACTAAAAAAATACTTATAATCTCTTTTCTCGCTTTCTCGACGGTATGCTGTACTTGTATATTAATTTCTATGATTCTTACTCTTGTTCCTCACATTTCAATAAATGACTGGGATTTTCTTGCCTTTGTAGGTTCAATTATTGGTGGGTTAATCACTTGGCTTGGCGTAAAAAAGACTTTAAGTCAACAAACAAAAGAAAGATTCTTAGATCGATATCACAAAGAGATGAAAGAGCTTTACTCCGTCATTTCCGAAACTCGATATATCATTAATGTTCATTTGTATGAGTTTGCTGAAGATCGAGACGGGGAGGTCGATAATAGAGATACCTTACGTATGCATGCTGATTATATTAAGGATTTTATAGATAAAATGAATAGTAAACTCCCCGAGTTAATCAGTTCAGTCGATTGGAAGATTGTTCATACCATAGAGTTGAAACTCAAATTTTTAGCTGGATTCCTAGTTTATCATCGAAGCCTTGAATTTTACTTAAAAAGAGATGGTTATCTGTCGATGAGATCTGTTGTTGATGGATACCTTGACAAAGCCGTTGATATACATTCAGATTTGGATAAGTATAGAGAAGAGTTGATGAAAAAATATTACCGCTTGACCAAGGGGGACTAGTAATCCCACCCTAAGTTCAAGAAAAAAGAGGTTTTGTATGGAGTTTATTATCAAGTATTTCAAATTACTTCGTGAACAGAATGTACAAGGTAATATATCAAGGTTGGTTACTACAGTCCTGGTATACCCAGTTATATTTAATTTTCTATCTCTACAATTTGTTCAAGAGACTTTTATAGGTAGTGTATTATGGATTAAATTATTTATTATTACAGCAACTATTTTATGGTTATTTCTTCAAGCAGGAGAATTTATTTACTATGCTGTTAATGGGTTGCTTAAAAAATCTGTAGAACTTCTTATTTTCCAAATAGCACTTTTACTCTTGGTATTTAACTTTTCATTTGGAGTAGTATACTTCCTGTTTTTTGATCTTATAGGGACAGATACCAATATGATTAATAGTATTTATGCTGCTTTCTCTATAAATTACTCACTTCCTTTAAATAGCGCCTTAGATAATCTGTTCACTTCAAATTATTTATTAATGATTACATCGTCGATTCAAATTATAATATCAAAAGGCTTGGAAATAATTGTTATTGGGGTTCTAGCATCAATTGTCATTGATAATTTCACGAATAGACAGAAATGAAAAACAATACCGATACAAAGCAACGAGCGTCGGAGACACATGCTCGCGGGTGTTAAAAGTAGTTATTAAACAATATATTTCTCGAACACCGGGCTCCGCAACATCCTCGCGCGAGTCCTTTTTATTTTCCTCGATTTCCCCACCTCGATCCCTTTACCCTTCGTTTATACTACGCGCTAGTGAAAGCCGCTAATTCGCCGCAAATTTTGCGGGAAACGCGCGGTAAATAAAAGACCGCTAACCTCAACGGTCGGCGGCGGAAAAATTACACGTTAAATTTTACGACGGTCATTTCGTCATCTTCCGGAATGTACTCGATCAAATCCCCAGGTGTAACTCGAAGACCTCGACATAATCCCTCAAGCGTGTCATAGTCAATTCTTTTCGTAGCATTCGCGGCCAACGATGTTATTGTATTGCGGCTTATACCGGTTAATTCAACGACCTCTTTATTTGAAAGTCCCATCTCTTTCATGATATCCCCAAGACGACAACGAACAGACATAGTAATCCTCCATTTTTCTTGCACAACATGTTGACATGCTGAATAACACGGTGTACTATAGAACCATGCACAACATGTTGACATTTTGATATGTCGACAAGTTAGATTATACATTGCCATTCCAGAAAAATCCACTGTTTTCTGCTTATTTGTCATGCGAATTTTTAGGACAAGGGGTGGTCACTATATTTCGCGGAGGAAAACGCATTAAGGAGCAGCTATACGTCCGCACGAAAGGCGGTAACTGGATCGCATTGAAACTACTTGCTCAAATCGAGGGGGATTCGATATGAACGTAATCGACACACACGCGCAAGAAGGTTATTTGCGATATAGGGAGGCGCAGGACAACGCCAGTTTTACGGACTTATACAACACATTGGCCGACGTGAAATCGCGGCACCGGTCGAAGATCATTTCGACGAGGGCGGGCGACATTTATGACTCGGACTCATCATTCGACGATATCCTATTCATGCTCGCGAAGAGAGACGACGTTGTTGACATTCGACGACTGCTTTACATACATCTCCGTTACGCACGAATCCGTCTGTACCATAAGACGGCACGGTGGCGTGATCATACGTATTACCCGGAGGAATACGAGGAGTTCGGCGCAACGTTTGATCGAGTCGAGTCGGACCGTGTGGGTCTTATTCGCGAACTTCTTGATCGGAGCGGTGACAAGACGGCGGCACTCATCGTGAGTATGACGCTTCAAACCGACGGTAGGGAGTCGATCAGCTCGGTGGCCGGTCGGGCCGGGCTCCACCACAACACCGTTTTACGACCACTCCGGCGGCTCCGGAAGTTCTATAACGCGGAAAAGGACGGGGAGCTTGCGGAATATCTCGCGTGATATAACGTCCGTTCGGTAGCGCCAACTACCGGCAGACAAACATACGTAAAGGGACGCGACGGGCGGGCGTCTCTTTCGTTATTTTGGAAAGTTCTCGTTAACAAAACCGGGGTAGCGGGCTATCCTTATAGTGAGAGGTGTCGGTCATGGATCGGGCATCTCTTTTTTTGTTCGCGAATGTCCCAATCTTCGAAATTTCTGTCCGTATGTTTATGAATGTCCCAAATCAACGAATTTTTGTCCTTATATTAAGTGAGAAGAAAAATGCGTAATTGATGTGCGAGGGGGTGTGCGGATGTTCTATAAAATATTGTGGGCGAAAAATCCCCGAAAAGTGTACGAAAGTAGATCGAGCGGCGTTAATTTAAGTGTGCGAAGTGATATTTGGCGTCGGATGTATAAGTAGGGCGCGCGAACTTAAATTTTCGTGGCAATAATACTTTGATTGTGCGGAAGCGTGCCGGTCTACGTCGGTATAAGTGATGGCCGTGAAGAAAGTTGGCCGAATTATGCGAGAAATCGAATCGGCCGGAAACAAGGTAAGTGAAGGCGGAATTTCCGCCAAATAAAAAGGGGGAGGCGCGAACATGAGCGAATTGAAACGCCTGGCGCAAATTGCGATCCAGCAGAAGGAAACCGTATTAGAACGTGGGAGGGGCGGATACTCTCCGTCTCTCCACGATTTATTCCGCGTCCAGTTGCGAGAGCTTGGCGCAAAGTACGATAAGGTGACGGCGCGGGATGCGATATTCCTGCTTTTGTATCTCCATGCTTACGCGAACGGAACGGAATCGAACGACTACTATATGTGGGCATTTCCGACCGTGGCACAGATTCGCAAGGATACCGGGATTCACGGCGACCGAATCAAACCGCTATGCAAGATTCTTGAAACCGAGGGGCTCCTAATTAAAAAGAAAATACCTTGGCGCGGAAACTCAAAGAGCGTTTACCTGCCCTTATATTACCCTCTTGAGGAAGCAATTCCCGCAGACGGAGCGGCCTAAATCCGTTTACGGGAATCGTCGCAATCCGTTTACAGGAAAGTAATAAGAACGAACTTAACAATAACGAATAACAAGAATAAATATACCGCATCGGTTAAATTCGCTTACGCTCATTGAACCTCGCGGACCGGATAAGGGATATATTAATACATTTCTATTCGCGTAAAAGAGTGTATTCGAAGAATATAAAACGATAGATAGGGCCGACTCCGTTTACGGGAATCGCTGCCCTGGGTCAGGAGGCTGCAAATGATGACGAGAAAAGAAACGTACGAAGCCGTGCAAAAATTTTTGATTGAAAATAAAGATTCGCCGACCGCCTGGCGCGCCGAACTTGTCCGACAATTTACGGACGAGCTATTCGATAAGGGATGCCCGCGGCTAGCCTTCTGGACGTGGCGCATGTCTCACCCTGCATTACTCCGGAAAGGCGCGCCCCCTCAAACGATCGGCGATATTCTCGCGGATTATATTATGAACGTACGCGAGATCCCCGAACGGAAAACGGAGTATCCGGTACACGGTCCGGAGCGTGAATATCGCGGAGCATTGCGTCGCCAGGTGCTAGAATCGAAGCTTTTGACGGAGCGGCCGGATGAGGGCGACCCGGAGGAACGCGGCATATACGAGGATACGTTTATCACAGACCGGCCCGTCGAATCAGCGCTGTTTGATGAACCGGTGTCAATGGCGGCCGAACACCTAATCGGAATGTTATCGCAGATTAAGCGTAATCCGGCGGCGTTCATCCGGAAGTATGCGGACGGCGGCGCATGGAACCGAGATAACACCGTGAAGCGGCGGACTCCGGAAAACGTGCGGGCGGCGATCGAAGCGCTGGATATGCGCCGCGTGCGTACGTGTGTCGTGTGCGGGAACGCCTTCTATTCGCACTCTCCGCAGCCGGGGCGGGTTAAGCTGTGCGAGATTATGGTGCATCCGCAGTTTAAGGCGAAATTTTTCTGCCAGGTCGAACGGGACAGGGCGCTAGCGGTCCTCCGGAAGCATAAGAAGGCTGCCGCGTAATCGAACCGTTTTCCAATACTATATAGACGGGTTAATACCGTCTAAACATCAATTTTTTATTTGGGGTCAAAGCGAAGATTATATAAGAAAGGGGAGTAGAACCTAATGAATGGCTTTGCAATTAGGGCAATCCGCATCAGTAAAAACATGTCCCAGCGTGAGTTCGCGGATACTTTGGGCATTAGCCCGACATGGTTGTGCGAAATAGAGAAAGAAAGACGTCCCGTATCCGACAGAGTGCGCATCCGTGTCAGTCAACTGTATGGTGACGATGACGCGGTTGAGATGATCCGTCGCGCAAAAATGTCCGAACAGCTTACGGTTTAAACTGAACGCCGAACGAGGCGGCATACCCTCGGGCAACACGCAGGGAAAATCCACGGCAAAACTGCTAGGCCGCTGAATGGATGGGAGTAAGATGGCTGTTACAATAAGCCAGGATGAGCACGTAATTATCGTCAAATACGCGGAGGATAAGCGGCCGCTCAAGATCGAGCCGTTCGTCATTAACTCCGCACAGGATCGCGAAATTGTCGCGGAGGTAATCGGCTTCGTTGAACACGAATCGAACGCCCCGCATCACATCGCGAAAATGGAGGAATCGAAATTGTGGGCGCTGGTCGAGCGTTTGTCCGTCATGGCCTGCCGCCGCTTCTCGCCGGCCGCGAATTGGGGCGTAAGTAAGCAGGAAATCCGCGGCATCGTTTTATTCGCGCTGCAGGCCGCCGTCGCCGCCGGAGAGTGGCCGGAATCGTACAAGCTTACTGACGCGACTTTCGTTCTAAATGGAGGCGTTCGCGATGAATAACGCAATCTGGCGGCTTAACCCGGCGTTTCTGGCCGGCTATACCGAGGACGCGGACGTCATGCGGAAGATTAAGCGCTCGTATCCGGATTTCGCGGAGATGGCCACGTATCAAAAAGACGGCGTTATCTATGCGCGGCAATACCGGATTCCTTCCGATCGTAAGCGGTCGGCGCGGCATTTGTTCGGTGTACCTTTATCGTGAATATTGCGCAGTTTTAGCGCGTTTATTGCTCGGAGGATGGAATACCCTGCCGGGCTTTTTGGTGTGCTTAAAATCGTGGGAAATTGCAGAAAAGGGTACCGAATATGCGCTGATTTAATAGGAGGGAGGGCGGAAAGTGAATGAGAAGCAAGACGACGCGAAACGTTACTGTCCTTATTTTCACGGAGATTGTACGTGCGCTTTGTTGGCGGGGATGAGCAAGGACGATATCCGCTGCAAAGTTTGGCGCGGTGCTGACTCGATCCGGTGCCGCTACTTGGATACGAAAATTTGCCGGAGGTGACGCGGAATGGTCACGGTTTATCAATACGTATTCGCGGACGAAACTCGGACTCGCGTACATACGACGATCATAAACGACGCCGGTGCGGTACTCGACCGGAATATCGCGAATTATGAGGCGTATCCGCTCAAGCAAATTGCGGAGGAGCATGCGCAGTATATGCTTCGGGTACTCAAGCGCAGTCTATCGCCGGATTGCGTCATTTACGACTGCAATATTCGCGGCCGGTTTGAATATACGGCGACGTCGGGCGGATTTAAGGGCGAACTGGTCTGGCATCCGCGATTCGGTAAAGCGGAGAAAAAGGTGCGTCTGCAATGGGCGGACCCGGCGCCGGATGAACCGGAAGACGACGAAGAAGAATCGGAGGAATAACGGATGTTTATTGCGGGAGAGGTATGGGACGGATTAAAGGGCGAGGATATGACGGAAGTATATTCGCGGATCGGCCCCAGTTTGGGTTATTCACCGAGGAGTGAACAACCGAAAGAGCCGAAAGTAAAGCGCCTGTGCGGCTATGTCCGACGGTATTACGATGATCAGAAGTATGGATTTATCGGGCGCGAAGGGGCGAAGGACGTTCACTTTCATATTAGCGCAGTTCAAAGCGCTGGCAAACCGCAAATCGGCGACCGCGTAACGTTTGAAATTGGCGAAGATAAGCGCGGCAAGCCAACGGCCAAGAACGTGAGGTTAGCGCAATGATTACCGCGCGGGGCTTAATCGGCGGAGATTCCGGTATTACGCCGCGCCGGATCACGCCGGAACCAGCGAAACAACCGCAGCAGACGTTAACGGTGCGCCGTCGGGTTAAAACGAGTCCGGGCGATATGTACGCGACGGTGACGTTTGAGGCGGTCGACCAGGCGGGGGCAGTTGTGCGCGCGGAGTCACTACGGGCCCGGCAGCCGGTAATGATCAGCGCGTTTATTCCGCGACAGCAGGACTTTATCGACGGATTGGCTGCGGAAGGTTATGCGGTAAAAATCTAATAAATATCGAGAGGAAGATGCTAGATGGAGCTGAACACACTTTATACACCAACGGATATCGACTTTACTAACGGCCAGACAATTACGGAGAGTGCTATTATGCAGGTCAATGGCTGGAACGCGTATCTTGATGACGCAAAGCAGGCGGAGATTGATCCGTTGTTGCAGCAGATGCGCGACGCAAAACACGCCTACTTTACCGCGCTGGCTGATTTGAAGGAGCGGGCACACGAGATTGCGAACGAGTCCGGCAAACGCCAGGATCACGTTATTCAGCGATACGCGCCGGGCGCACATATTGCTAGTCTCGACATCAGTTTCGCGGCTAACCGTGACGCCTATATCAGCGAAAGCGAAGTCGCTACGCAAAAAGTAATTTACTAATAATTTGAGGGGGACAATTTAATGAGTCAACAAAAAGCAAAAGAAAGTATCGTAAAGGCCCACGAGCTCCGGAATGATAATACTCGCTTTTATCGCGAGTTTAACGACAAGGTACGCGGAGAAATTAGCGCAGTCCGGTCAGACCGCAACCTCTCCGCAGAGGGCCAGGCGGCTAAAGTGAAGGAGATTAAGGAGAAACGCGGCAAAGAGCTTATGCAGGAGATTTACAAGCGCCGCCATGAGTTCCGTCAGCACTTGGCCGATGCGAAGAAGCACGCCGAGGACGTTATTTACGCCAAAATCCCGCAGCCTGACGCGACAAAACTCGGACGTTTCGAAGAGGCTCTACGCGTACTGAAAACGGAGGTCATGCTGGCGGTCGACTCAAAGACAGCGGCGGCTAAACTTACGCAATTTATCGAAGGGATTGACGATCCGTATCTCGCACATAAAGTATCCGAGCAATTCGGGGAACTATCCGGTTCTATCCTCGCAATCACTCCGAAGGAAGAGGCAATGAAAATGCGCCTCGAATTGTCCCAGCACTTTAGCGGATTGACCGCGAAATACGAGTCACCGGACGCAACAGCAGCGAGGGGGACATTGGAATCCGCCGCCTCTATGGATGAATCTGCGTTTTTTATCGAAACGGTTCGCGAGTCGGTAAACAATGCGTTGGGCGTGCGCTATGGGTCGTTCATCAACAATACCGACGACTATTTCGCCGCGAATGAAGCTGAACGTCCGATATTGGAGCAAGTCCCAAAGAAGACCAATGAAATCGGAAGTGATTCCACCGGATATGCACAATCTATGAAGGCTTACGATGAAGCAAGTAGGAAAGCTGTCGAAGCGCATCAAAGGGTTGCGGACCTTTTAGAGCAAAGGTTAGCCTCTCTTAGAGGAGAGACAAGCGATGATGCCGCGCAATCTGAATAACAAAGTATAAATATGAGGCTGGCGCGTAACTGCGCTGGCTTCTTTTTAATTTCGGAGGGGGTCAAAGAGAGATGAACGATGAGAAACTGGCAGCTCACCTTTTGGAAGTGATGGGCGACGTGATGGGCGTTATTGCCCTCGCAATATCAGAAGGGGACGCGGATAAACGGGCGCAGGCCATCCGGCAAGCTTGCGCGATTATGCTCGATAAGGCGCAGGCATCCGGGCTGATTGAGGCGGATTTAACGGACGAACAGCGCGAGGAAGCAATCACCTTTTTCGGCGCGCAGATTCTGGCCGGGCTTGAGGCGGTGGTTGCCTAATGTCTGAAATGGTAGACGTCGGGGGTATTCGCGCAAAAATTTCAGCGGATATTTCCGATTACCGTACGGCGATCGATAAGGCGAAGGCCAAGACACGCGAGCTCGGTGATTCCGCGGACAAAGCGACGCGGAGTTTCGGCGGTATGGGCGAGGCAATCGCAGCGCTCGGGGCCGGGACCGCACTCGGCAAGATGATCGGCATTATGCGCGAAGTCGTGTCGGAGTCGAACAAAATGTACAACGCATTGACCGGTCTGCGCGAGCTATCAAAAGGACTCGGCCAGGACGTCAACGCCGTAACAAAGGCGGCGCAGGATCTCGCGGCCAAGGGATTTATGAGTATGGCGGACGCGGCCGAAGCGTATAAAACTGCGCTGGCTACCGGTTACTCGCTTGAGGAAGCGACGAAGCTAATCAATTCCATGTCGGATGCGGCCGCATTCAACCGGCAAAGTCATTACGATATGGCCGGAGCAGTCTTGGCGTCGCTGCAAGGGATCAAGAACCAAAATAGCGAATTGACGGACGCGGTCGGGATCACGACGAACCTCTCCGTCATGTACGAACGCTATGCGGCCACGCTCGGAAAGTCCGCTGCCAAACTGACGGACGCGGAGAAGTCGCAAGCCGCTCTGAACGGTTTCCTATCCGAGGCCGCACTCTACGCCGGCAACGCAGACACCGCAATGCAGGGCTATACCGGAGCTTCCGCAGAGTTTACGCAGTCCATCACCAACGCGAAGGTGGCGCTCGGCGACGGCCTGAAACCGGTATTTGAGGAAATCATGCGCTCGATCACGCCGGTCATCGTTTCTTTCGCGGAGTGGGCGGACGACAACAAGGAGCTCGTCGCGGGGCTGGCTACCGGGACAACGACGGTTCTCGCGCTTGTAACCGCGTTATTGACGGCAACGAGCGTCGTCAAAGCGTTAAGTATCGCGCTCAAGGGGATGCAGGCGTCGGCCGGCGTATTCGGCGTTATCTCGCTCGCGATTGGCGTCGTGGTTGGCGGCCTGTCTGCGTTGATTGCACGGAATAAGGAAGCGGCCGAGGCGGTCAAAGCGCATGACGACGCGCAGCAATCGCTTAACCAAACATTGCGTGAGGCTCCGTACGGGCGCTCCGTTGACGATGTAAAGGCGCTGCAGAAGTCGTTAGAGGAGCTTAATCCGGTTCTCGAAGAACGCGCCAAGCTGCAGGAACGTCTTAACGAGATTGAGGCGTTTGGCGAGCGTGGGGAAGGGACGCCGGCCTTACTGTCCGAGGCGCTGGACATCAGTGACGCGCTTGAGAAGATCGACAAGCAGCTTTACGGTATGGGTTACGATACGTTCGACGACGCGGCCGCCAAAGCCCGCGAAATGAAAGACGCAATTAACGACTCGATCCCGGCGCTGGCCGCGATGGAACGGGAACAGCTCGCGAACGTGGCGGCACAGGTTCAGCACATCGACAAGGTTAACATGCTCAAAAAAGAGTACGAGGACCTCAACGCGAAGGAGAAGCTGTCGGCCGAACAGAAGCAGCGCCTTAGTGAAGTCGTAAAGGCTTTGACGCAGGAATACCCGAGCCTTGTGAGCAACTTGGACGAGGAAAACCGCTGGCACATCAAAAACTATGACGCGCTAGGCGACTTGATTACGGCGGAGCGAAATTCTGTCGATGCGTCGGCCCAGGCGTCAAAAAGCCGGCTCGAAAACTGGCGCAGAGAGACGGAAGCCAAACTTAAACTCGCGCGGTCGCAGTTGGAAGCGCTGATGGGCGTCGAAAGCGCGTCGGTTTCAAATCCGAAGTTGCCGTCCGCTCTCGCCGCGTATGTCGATAACGTCACCGAGGGTACGGAAAAGGCGTTGCAGACAAAGGCCAACCAGTACCAGTTGCAGATTAACGAGCTCGACAAGGATATCCAGAACATCACCGCCGGCGCGTTCGATAAGTTCGTAACGTCGACGTCAACAACCGGAGCCGCCGCGGATAATAAGGCGTCAGGCAAGGCCGGATCGACGAAAACAGCGGCGGAGAAGGCGGCAGAGGCCCGGCGTAAGGCGTTCGAGACGGACCTCGCGACGATCCAATATCAAACGGAGATGTTCGACTGGTCCGCCGATCGACAAATTCAAGCGTACGAGAAGCTGCAGAAAACGCACTCGAAGTATTTGAAAGAGTCGATCGACGACCGCCGGACGCTTAATCTGCAGCTAAAACGTCTGCAAGAGGACAGCGCGCAATCGCAATTCGACTTCTCGGCGGAATGGATCGACCGCGAGGAACGGCGCATGGAGGAATCCGGTAAAACGGAGCAGGAAATCGCCCGCATGAAGTTCGACGCCTGGACCCGCGTCCGTGATCGTTACGCCAAGGATACGGAAATGTACAAGCGCGCGGATGAAGAACTGTATCGGGCCCGTAAGGACTTAACCGCGAAAACGATCGAGTTAAGTAACGACCTGGTTAAAACGGAGAAAACGCGAATCGACGACGCGAAAAAGCGCGAACTCGACGCACTCAAAAAGAGTAAGCAGGCCGCGCTCGACAAGTATAATGCGGAGATCGACGCCATTGACGAGCTCATGGCGAAACAGGACCAGCTCAACGCGGATATCGATTACGAGACGGAACTCCGCGAGAAACAGGCGCGCGCCGACCTTTTGGCGTCCGCAGTCGGCCCCGAAGGTATCCAAGAGCGCGAGGATTTGCTCAAGGAAATCGAACGGATGAAACTCGAACATGACCGCGACCTGCAAAAGCGCAGTCTTGAGGAGCAGAAGTCCGGACTTGAGAGGGAACGCGACGCGCAAGAGGCCGCATTCGACGCGGAGATCAGCCGGACCGAGGCGCAATATGACGCGCTACTTGACGCTTTTAGCTCGTACGGCGGCGACATTAAGACGATCGAGGCCGCAATCAGTGAATTCCGCGTATCCGAAGCCGCAAAGGCGAACGCGACAATTCTCGCCGACCTCGACGCATTCGTCGCGCAATATTCCGCTAAAATGGCGACCGTAACGGCGGCGAACCAAGCGGCCGACCTTGCGGAATACAACGCGAATAAGGACGCATATGACGCAGCGGCAGCACGGGGCGACCGGGCGGAAATGGAGCGACTACGTGCGCGTAATCAAGCGATCCGCGACCAGTACGGGATTACGCAAGATACGGGCCGCTTGCAGTCGTTCAAAGTCGGCGGTATTGTGCGCGGACAGAACGGCGAACCGGTTATGGTACAAGCGCACGCGGGCGAGATGGTTCTCAATGCGCAACAACAGGCGGTGCTTTTCGAGGCGTTGTCCGGCGTGTCTGCGCGGCCAGTTACGCAACCGGCCGGAGCCGTTACGCAAAACACGTACAACATCGATATGGGTGCGGAAGAAATCGTAATAGAGGACTCGGCGACGGCTCGCCAATTCTTCGACGAACGTGCGCGCGTTGTTCAGCGGTTGCAAACGGAAGGTGTTAAGACGCGATAATATAACGGGGGCCGGCGTACGTGATGCGCTGGCTCTTTAATGACGGAGGGGTTCATTTGAGTTTGTGCGTTTCGTTCTACCTTAACGGAAATATTTACGTATTCGCGGATACACGCGTTTCGGCGTACAAAAACGGTCGGAGTTATTATGTCCACGACAATTACAATAAGCTGCGCGAAGTAGGCGACAAAGTAGTATTCACGTCCGGCGAGCTTGAAATATGCGAAAACCTATTCGCGGTCATCAATGAGCGGAGTACGGTCGAAGATATTGCGGAAGCCGCCCGCAAAGCCTATAACGATTTCAAACGCGCGAATCCGGACTATGACGGCGGCAAGTTCGGTATTGAGTTCGGCGCGTACGTCCACGCGATCGAGGACGGCGTGCCGGTATATTACCAATTACGCTATATCGACGATTTTAAGATCGAGCGCCAGGTCCCGAACAATCAGGAGTTATTCGCGGTCGCCGCTCGATCCGAGGAGGCGCTCGCCCATATTGCGAAATTGGCCGGGCGGAACATACCGATCGATACCGCGATCCTCCGGACATACGAGCGCCTTGCGAACGAAGTTATCGGCGGAAACCTCGTAAGGTATACCGTAAAGCCTGGCGGTGTTGAGTGCGTTGTCCGTCCGATACGCGATACGAAGCCGCTGCGGATGTGGCCGATTAAAGGCGCGTCACTACATGCGGATATGTACGGTAACGTTGTCGCGCGGAAAATTACGTTAACGGGCCAAATCGAACAGTCGAACATTGTGGGCGGCACCATTACCGGCGCGCTCTTGCGTACGGCAGAGAGCGGGGCGCGGTTTGAAGCGAGTTCGACCGGTTGGCGTACATATGACTCGTCGAATCGTCAGCGGATCAGCATCGACATTAACAATCAATACGGAATGAGCGCGATTTCCTTTGCGCGGTCGGACGGTTCTGCGCTCGGGTATATTAACGGCGGTGATTCGCTGTTCCAGATTACGTCACTCTCGGACATTATGATAGCGGCCCCTGGTCGGACAATAACCATGCAGGGATATACGCGATTTAACGACGGTGTAGAGTTTGACGGCGGCGTAAGCGGCATCTCTATTTCAAGTGTCAGCGGCCTGCAGTCTCAACTTAATACTATCAACTCCAAATTAGCTAACGTTCCAAGTCTTTCGGAAACAGCAACAAACATGAATTTTGACCCGACCACGCGAAACTTGAAACTATATAGCGCGACCGGCGCGACTTTAGCTACGGTAAACATACCTTAAATGACAAGGTTCGGTTAACGTTGTATACTGTGGTTAAAATGAAGCGGAGGTAAAATTATGAAAAAGATTCTAATCTCGGCTGTCGTCAGCCTTTTACTCCTCGGAACTTTAACCGCAATCGCATCCGCGGCCACGAACTCGCTAATCGGTAAGAAGGTTCAAAATGTGATAGAGTTCACGGTGAACGGAAAGCCAGTTAAGGACGCGGTTATCATCGACGGAACAACATATGTCCCGGCCCGCAGTTTTTCGGAAGCTGCTGGATACTCTATCGCAATCGAGGGAGGAAAGGTGAACATGACAGGAACAGAGACACAAAGCGAAGATGCCATCGTAAAAGAGTTACAAGCGAAATCGCGGATTAGCACACTTCAATATAACATATCGGTTTGGCAAGCAACGATCGAAGGGAATAACGAGCTAGTTAAGCAAGCACAGTCGGCTATTGAAGAGGCCGAGAAATGGAACGCAACCGTAGACGATGAGCTCATTAAAATGAGTACGTCCAGCGCGGAGGAGAAGTTAAAAAAGGCACAGGCGGAGATCGCCGAATATCAAGCGAAAATCGACGCAGCCAACGCGGAGATTGCGGAATTACAAGCGCAGTTGAGTAAATAACATAACGAGCCGTCCTCCGGGGCGGTTTTATTTTTGTATACGGAGGTGGACGAATATGCCGCGGAAAACGAAGCGGGGCCGGCCGGTGACTCCGCTCGATGAACGCCATTACTACGCGATTGAACTATTGACGACGGTGCCGACGCCAAACCTCGAAGAGATTGCGCGGGCATGTACGGTGGATAGACGAACGTTGTACCGTTGGCGACTGCGCCGGGACTTTACGCGTGAACTCGATAAGGCGATGCGCCAGAAGATGGAAGCACATCAGCGGTGGTTAAACGCGAACGTTAAGTACGCTATGACCGCGCGGGACATCGAGGATAGGCTTAGAATACACGGATTGATTGCGTAATGTAAAGCGAGTCGAAAGTGCGGATGTGTTCGTGCGCGTGCGCTCAAACCGTTGATACAACGCGGATTATGTGCGTTTTATACCGGGACAATTAGCGTCCCAAAACTTGACGTTTCGAGCGATTTTCCTGCACGGGGGTCGAGACGCGTGCCCCTCCGGAAACTTTTCACGGGCTGGCGGCGCAGGGTGGACGCGGCTCTAAAACTCACGGGGTTAGCGCTCGATCACGCTGCATAAACGGTGTATAAACGCCTCGATCCGCAGTGAATAATTTACCAGCGCAAAATCCGTTAAGCCGCGACATTATACGGAATACACTGGAAATGTATATGCGGTGAATAACGCTGATTTATTCAGAGCAGGCGCAAATGGCGTAGTGGTGCGGGTTCGCGGCGTTGATCGTCCGCCAAGGATTATGAATCCTGTGTAGTCGCGGAATGAATACGAATGTATATCGTAACGATTACGAATAAGGCGAAAGCGCTGACCCCAAGCCGCCCCCTCGCCGGCCGCTCACCAGGCCCCCGCCCAATGCGCATAACGAAAAATACTCGATGGTAATTACTGTAAAATATACTTGTCCTTCCGCGATTCGTGACGTATAATTAAGCGTAAGTAACCGCACAGTAGCGGGAGCTTGCGAAACACATCACGTAATAAATGAACGGAGAGGTTCTCGGGTACCTAGCGTACAGGAATCGTATAATATTGCTACAAACGCAGTAATAGCGCGGTTTATTGCGAGTGCGGACTTAAAATCCTGCGGTTGGTGACAACCGTACCGGTTCGAGCCCGGTCCTCGGCATAATCATTTTGCGAAGAGGCATTCCACGAATGCGCTCTTTTTTTGTTGCCGGATAAGCGAGCGCCTAATCGGATTTCCGCCGTGTCGGGCTTTTTTCATTTGAGCGTGCCGGGATTTTTTTATAGGACAAAGGAATTAATTTCGGTGGAAAAGGTTACGAATTTCCTACCAAATGTCGATATAAAACGCATAAGGCTGGAAAAAGGTTCCGGTAATCAGCAACAAATAAAAGGAGAGAAATCAATGATTGCTAACAGGAAAGTGACATATTGGCTGCTCATTATGGCTTTGCTCCTTTCGGTGATGCTGCCGACAGGCGCTTTCGCAGCCACCGGCGACATCAATTCCATTGCGATTGATGGAGAAAACACCACGATTGAGCTCGCAATCGGCAAGACGAAGCAGTTGAAGGTTTGGGCTACTGTAGAAGGATCTACTTCGAAAAAGGACGTTACGGCGGCGGTGACATGGACTTCCTCCGACGATAGCATCCTTAAAGTGGACGAGGGCTTGATTACGGCCATTAAAAGCGGTACGGCGACGGTCAAAGCAAGTTATTCCGGTTCCGTATCCATCATGACGATCAAAACCATCGATACATATTCGGCGTTAACGTTAGATTATAAGTTGGACGGGAAATACAGCCTCGACACCCCTGAGGCGGATCTCGTCGTTACGGCCAAGGCGAAAGTCGACAGCACTTTGGTTGAGCCGAAGGACGTGACGGAGGACGCCGATTGGACTTCGTCCAATACGGGCGTACTGACGATCGAGAAAGGCAAGATCACCCTGGTCGCTGCCGGGGAAGCGACGATCATGGCGAAATACTCCGGATTGACCGCTACTTTTAAAGCGACGGTAACTTCTCCGTATTCCGGATTAAAGCTATATCGCGTGAACGGGGCTACGGACGTTGAGATCGGAGAGAAGGAAGATCTGGAGCTGATCGTGGCCGACAAAGAGATCGATCTCCTGGTGAAAACCGTTCTGGCCAGCGACAAATCTGCGGCCGACGTTTCGGAGAAAGCAACCTGGACAACCTCGGATGCCGGCGTGGCTACCGTGAAGGACGGGAAAGTGACGATCGTGTCTACCGGCAAAACGACGATCACCGCCACCTATCTCGGCGATCAGGCGACGGTAGATATTTACGTTCGCGCGCCTTATGAAGCCATACTGCTAACTCCGTCCGGCGATCAGCTGCTGTTTATCGGCGAGACGCTTGCGGTGCAGGCCGGCGTGAGAAGCAATGCCAACTCCACGGAGGATGTTCGGACCCAAGCGGATTGGTCTTCCTCCAACAAATTGATCGCTACGGTCGAAGACGGCGTCATCACGGCGAAGACGGCCGGAACGACCACGATTAAAGCCAGCTACCAAGGCATAAGCAAAAGCTTTAAATTGACGGTTCAACCGACCATCACCAAGCTGGAAGCGGAGAAAACCGAGCTAGAGCTGTTGAAGGGCGAATCGGCCAGCTTACCGAAAGTCACGGCAACGAAGCTGGATGGGGAGACGATGGATTTCAGCGATCAAATCGTCTGGACCTCGGATCGCGAAGATATAGCGACGATCGAAGACGGGAAAATCGTGACGAAGGATACGGACGATACGACGCTGTCGGCTATCGTAACCATTACGGGCACTCTCCCGGAAGCGGATGCGGGCTTAACGCCGAATGGGGCTTTTCCGATCCGGGGAACGGACAACAGCAAAGTGACCGTAAAAGTGACCGTCAAGGAAAAGGTTCTGACCTTGCTGGCGTCGGAAGAGAAAATGAGCATCGTCATCGGCGAGGAAACGGCCCTGCCGAAGGTAACCGCCGTATTTGAGAATGGGGAAGAGGTTGCCGACCTGTCCGATGTGGAATGGACCTTGACGGGTTCGAACGCGGTTCTGAAGACGACGGCGGACGGCAAAAAAATCAAAGGGCTAACGAAAGGCTCGGCCACGCTTAAGGGTACCTACTCGAACAAGACGGTCAGCATCTCCGTGACGATCGAAAAGAAAATCGCGAAAATCGTCGTTGAACCGACTTCGATTGAACTCAATATCAAAAAGTCCAAATCGATCAAAGTGACAGGGTATTACACGGATGGCACAAAGGTGACGTTATCGACCAAAATGGGTTGGGTGTCTTCGAATGAGGCAGTTGCGACGATTTCATCTTCATCGGTCAAAGCCGTTGCCGAAGGTTCGGTGACGTTAACCGGTTCATACCAAGGCCAAACCGTCACTGTAAAAGTGAACGTAGTGCCGAAGCTGACGAAGCTCGAAGTCAGCGAGAAAAGATTGCAGATGGCTCCGGGTTCGGCCAAAACGCTGGTGCTCACGGCGACCTATGATACCGGCAAGGTTACTACCGTGACCGGCAGCGCCACTTGGACCACTTCCAAGGCAGCCGTCGCCAAAGTGACGGCCGGCAAAATCGAAGCGGTGGCCAAAGGCTCCGCCTCGATCAAAGCGAAGTACGGCGGCAAAACGGTAACGGTCAGCGTATCGGTAAAATAGAATTTATGGCACTAAAGAGTCTGCCTTTCCGGATAAGGCGGGCTCTTTTTTTGGCGGATTAGCAAGTTTTGGTTGATTTTCACTTAGGGCATCCCCTATAATTAGAACAAATGTTCTGGGAGAAGGACGACATCGATGATTAGGCAGAAAGCAAGATGGAACGTAGTCAGTTTGTTATTGATTTTGTTGTGCAGCCTGCTTTCGGGCTGTGCGCTGGACGACTTCATGCCGGCGGATTTGCAACCGGCAAAGACAACCTCCTTGGCTTCGCAGGGAGAGGGGGCGGATCGGCTCCGGGTTATTTTCCTGGACGTGGGTCAAGGCGCCTCGCAGCTGTTGATCGGTCCCACCGGCAAAACGATGTTGATCGATGCGGGGAACAACGACCAGGAAGAAGCCATGCTGCGCTATCTGCAGGCTTATGGGGTCAACCGGCTGGATATCGTGATCGGCACGCACCCGGACGCCGACCATATCGGCGGTTTGGATCGGGTGATCGACCAATTGGATATCGGAGAGATTTATATGCCGCGGATCCAGTCCAATACCAAGACGTTCGAATCGCTGCTGGAATCGATTCGCGATAAGGGACTGAAAGTGAAGACGGCCAAGGCCGGGGTGGAATTGGTATGGGATGAACAGGTACAAGCGAAGATACTTGCCCCTGTCACGGTGACCGACGATAATAACAATATGAGCGCGGTCGTGAAGGTGACTTACGGCGAGACCTCCTTTTTGTTGACGGGAGATGCCGAAAGCGAAAGCGAACGGGCGATGGTCGAGTCTGGCGCAAACCTAAGGGCCGATGTCCTGCTGGTGGGGCATCATGGCTCGAAATCATCGACCACGGCACGGTTTTTGAACGCGGTCAAGCCGAAATACGCGGTGATCCAGGTAGGTGACAACAATTACGGGCATCCGACGAAAACCGTGCTTGACCGGCTGGACAAGCAGCGGGTGGAGGTGTTCCGCAACGACTTGCAGGGAACCATGGAGATTTCCAGCGATGGACGGGAATACGAAATCACTACTGAAAGGTGATAACTGAGTATGGTCCTACATATCGTAGAGGGATTTGAAGGCGACGTCTGCATCCTCGAATCGGACGGAAAGACCCGGAATATCCCCCGGGCTCAGGTGGATCCCGCGGTCAAACCGGGGGACGTCGTGGAATGGAACGGCGGGAAATGGGTGGCAAACCTTCGGGAAACCGAGCGGAGAAGCCGCAGCATCCGCGAATTGATGGAAGAAGTTTGGGAAGAAGAGTAGCGTTTGCGATGTAAAATCAAATCGGGGAGTGATGCTCATGTTAACCAGACCGCAGCCAGGAGAATATGCGGATCATTTTGCGGAATATATCAACGAGGTTCCTGAAGGCGACCTGCTCGCATTCTTGGAGTCGCAGCCGGAGCTGCTGCGGCGGGAATGCGGCGGCCTGACGGAAGCGCAGGGAGATTACCGCTACGCCGAGGGAAAATGGAGCGTGAAGGAAGTGCTCGGGCATATCGCCGATACGGAGCGGGTGATGAGCTACCGGCTGCTGCGCATTGCCAGGGGCGACGCCACGCCGCTGCCGGGCTTCGACGAGGAGTTGTTCGTCAGCCACGCCTCCTTCGGCCGGCAGACCATAGCGGAACTGCTGGACGGATTCGCCGTCGTGCGGGAGTCGACGTTGGCGTTAGTCCGCCAACTGGACGACGCCGCATGGTTGCGGCTTGGCACGGCCAGCGGCGGACCGGTTTCCGCCCGCGCGCTCGCCTACATTATCGCGGGCCATGCGCATCACCACTTTAGCATTTTGCGGGAGCGGTACGCGCAGGCTTAACGCGGTCTCTATACAAAAACGGACGAAACGGCCACCCTTCGCCTTATCCTGGCGGATGACCGTTTCGTCCGTTTCTTTGTTTATTCGTGGGCTATGATGAACTCAAGCTCCCCGCTAAGCCGGTAAGGGCCAAAACCGGCCGGAAGGATAAAATGCTCCCCTTTGGCCAACGCATAGCTTTGGCCGTCCACGGAAAGCGTACCGCTGCCGGCGAGTACGCTAAAGATCGTATATTTCTCGTTCGCGGATAAAGCGGCTTCGCCGGAAACCTGCCATTTTTCCACCGTGAAGAAGTCGTTGGATACGAAGGAGGTGACCGTCAGGCCGTCCTTGCTGAAGGTATCGTACGCGACAGGCTCATAGGCTTGCGGCACGGCGGTCACGTCGATCGCTTTTTCCAGATGCAGCTCCCGGGTGTTGCCGTTCTTGTCCTTGCGGTCGTAATCGTAGACGCGATACGTCGTGTCCGAACTCTGCTGCGTCTCGAGCACCACGATGCCTTTGCCCAAGGCATGCAGGGTACCGCTCGGCACGTAGAAGAAGTCCCCCGGCTTCACCGGCACCTTGGTCAAGAAGTCGTCCCATTCGCCGTTTTCGATCATCCGCACGAGCTCTTCTTTCGATTTGGCTTCATGGCCGTAGATGATGACGGACCCGGGTTCGGCGTCGACGATATACCAGCATTCGGTTTTGCCGAGCTCGCCGTTCTCATGCTTGCCGGCATATTCGTCGTTCGGATGCACCTGCACCGACAGGTCGTCGGAGGCGTCGAGGATTTTCGTAAGCAGCGGGAACACCTTGGACTCGGAACGGAACAGCTCCGGTTGCGAGGTCCATAGGTCGCCGAGCTTCATACCTTGGTGCGGGCCGTTCTTCACGACGCTTTGCCCGTTGGGATGCGCGGACACCGCCCAGCATTCGCCGGTATGGTCATTCGGAATGTCATAGCCGAACAAATCCCTCAGCTTCGTGCCTCCCCAAATGCGTTCCTGGAAAATCGGCTGCAAAAAAATCGGTTCATTCATCGTATATCGAACTCCTTTGTCTCTATTTTCTTCAGTATGGGATGTGAATTAAAGCGGCAGCGCCGATCAATCCGGCGTCCTGATGAAGGGCGGCCGGCACGATCGGCGTCTTCCGCCCGGAAGGGTTCAGCGCGTATTTGGAGACGTAATCCCGCACGGCATCGAACAACGGAGCGCCGACCTGGGAGACGCCGCCGCCGATGACCAGCTTCTCGGGGTCGAGCGTGTTGATGAGCGTCACGCAGCCTACGCCGATATATTCGAAAATTCGCTGTACCAGCGCCTGAATTTGAGGATTCCCGGCTTCCGCCAGATCGAAGGCTTCTTTGGAGGAAACCTCGCGGCCAAGCAAAGCGGAAGCCTGGCGAGCGACCGCCGTGCCGGAGGCCACGTATTCCCAACAGCCCTTTTGCCCGCAGACGCAGGTCCCGGCGGCCGGATCGATCACGACATGCCCCACGTCGCCGGCGTTGCCGGAGGCCCCGGTAATCAGCTTGCCGTGGGAATAAATGCCCGCGCCGATGCCCGTGCTGATCGTAATAAACACGAAATGCTCCGCATCTTTCGCGGCCCCCAGCCATTTCTCGGCCAAGGCGGCGGCGGTGGCGTCGTTCTCCAGCCGGATCGGCAAGCTGAAATGGCGCTGCAGCATTGCAACGACGGGAAAGTTCCACCAGCTTGGCAAATTGGGCGGCTCGGCAATTTTGCCTTCCTTCGTGTTCAGCGGTCCGGGCGCTCCTACGCCGATGCCAAGCACCTCGGATTCGGCTACGCCTTGCTCGGCGAGCATTTCTTTGATCGCGGCAGCCATTCGGTCGATCATGACCTCGGGGGTGACCGCTTGATCCGTAGGCAGGGAAGCTTTAGCCTGAACGAAGCCCTCCGCGTTCACCAAACCGATGGCGGTTTTGGTGCCGCCGATGTCGATTCCTATTGCGTAACTCAACGTACATTCCTCCTGTTAACCCTAAAAAAGTATCATCACAACTTGACGAACTTGACAAACGATGATTTTGTAAAGTATTATTCAGGCTAAGTGTAGCATGTTTCGAAAGGAATGAAAAGAATGGGCCGGAAAAAGAAAATATCCATGCAGGATATCGCCGACAGGCTCCAGATTTCGAAAAATGCGGTATCGCTGGCGCTGATGAACAAAAAGGGAGTCAGCGAGGAGATGCGCAGCCTCGTGCAGCAAACGGCGCGGGACATGGGGTATGGCCCTTATGCCGTCAAAGACGGCGGGAATGCGAATATCCTGGTGCTGGTCCCGGAACGGATCATGAGTTATCAGGACAACGACCACTTCCAATTTTTTCACGATATGATTTGGGGGTTGGAGCGAAGCGCGCGCAAAAAAGGATACAACGCGGTGATTACGCCGCTGGACCGGGAGATGGAGTCATCGTTAACGCTACCCGGGCAGTTTGCCGATATTCCGTACCGGGGCGTTATATTATTCGGCATTGCCGATCCGGATTATGCCCGGCTGATTTGGGAGATGGATACGCCGCTCGTGCTTATGGACTCTTACCACCGCGACCTTCCGTGTCCTGCCGTGACGTCGGCAAATATGGAGGGGGCTGCTGCGGCCGTGTCTCATCTGATTAAGGCCGGACACCGGCAGATCGGCTTTATCGGCCCGACGAACCTGTCGACGAGCCATGAGGAGCGCTGGTTTGGATACTGGAAAGCGATGCAGGAGCGGAGCCTGGAGATTCACGGGGATTTTTGCTTGACGATCTCTCGGGGTTATGAATATACCGCGGGGGAAATCGCCGCATTTCTGGATGGAATGGGCGAATGGCCGACGGCTTTTTTTTGCGGAAACGACCGGATCGCTTATTTGCTCGCCGGGCTGCTGAAGGAACGGCACAAACGGCCGCCGGAGGAAATCTCGATCGCCGGATTTGACGACTTGCATTATGCCGGCGGGGAAGGGCTGCGCATGACGACGATGCGGGTGGAGAAGGAGCGGATGTGCGATGCGGCCATCGCCTTGCTGCTGTCGGACCTGGGCAGAACCCGGGAAGCGATCCATTGGCAGGTGCAGCCGACTTTGGTGGTTCGCGATTCCGTCAAGCCAAGGCAAGCCTAGAAGATGCCAACATGGCAGATCAAAAAGGGGTGTCCCTGAAGCCGGACTTCGGCTCTTCGGACACCCCTCTTCAGATTGCAGGCGGGTTGGCCTGCGATCCTGCTTGCTTATTTGCCCAGCGCAGCTTCGTAACGTTTCTCCACTTCGGACCAGTTGATGACGTTGAAGAAAGCGGCGATGTAATCGGGACGTTTGTTTTGGTATTTCAGGTAGTAAGCGTGCTCCCATACGTCAAGGCCAAGGATCGGCGTTTTGCCTTCCATGATCGGGGAGTCTTGGTTCGGCAAGCTGTATACGGACAATTTGCCGTTGGCGTCTACCGCCAGGAATGCCCAACCGCTGCCGAAACGGGTCGTTGCCGCTTTGGAGAAATCCTCTTTGAATTTGTCGAAGCCGCCCAGTTCGCTGCCGATCGCTTCAGCCAGCTTGCCGGAGGGTAGGCCGCCGCCATTCGGGCCGATCGTTTCCCAGAACAGGGAGTGGTTGGCATGGCCGCCGCCGTTGTTACGGACTGCGCTACGGATACCTTCCGGAACGCTGTCCAGGTCGGCAATCAGTTCTTCCACGGATTTCGTTTGCAGTTCAGGAGCGGACTCCAGAGCCGCGTTCAGGTTCGTAACGTACGTATTATGGTGACGATCGTGGTGAATCATCATCGTTGTTTCATCGATATGAGGTTCAAGAGCGTTGTTCGCGTAAGGCAAAGCAGGTAATTGATGTGCCATTTCTAAATCAATCCTTTCTCATCTTTATATGTAGTAGTAATTCCGACAAACCCTATTATAAAGCTCAACTCCAACTTAGTCAACATAAATGTATATTAAGTATGTTAAATCGTTCACAGACATTGACAAAACCCTCGCCGTTCCTCATAATGGTTGTTCGAGCAAGGACATTGTAAAGTTTGGGGTGAGGACCGCATGGGAATGGGCATCGTCATCGTCGAGGTTTGCGACAGCAACCTGATGAGCGCTCTCGAGCTGGAGCTGTTGGAAGACGAATATCCGGAGATCGCCGTGATGCGCGCGGACTGTCTCAGTTTATGCGGTTTGTGCAAAATCAGACCGTATGCGCTGGTCAACGGCAAGCGGATTGTCGCCAAAACGACGGAGGAGTGCGTTCAGCTCGTGAAGCAAGCTATAGAAGACGAATTGCGAGTCTATGATATATAACGAAAAAAGCAGCCTGCAGGCTGCTTTTTGCTTAATTTGAACGTTTTGCGAACGATGGGCTACTCGCTCCGCCGCCGGATCACATACACGCATTTTTTGCCCTGTTGGGCCAAACATTCCGTGCGTTCGACGTCCGCATCCAGCAGCGACTCGAACAGATTCAGCTCGCAGTCGCAGGCATGGTTGTACCGGTTGGCGATTTGCGAAATCGGGCAATTGTGCTCCATCAGGACGTATTCGCCGTTATCGCTTTGCGTAAGCTCGGTCATATATCCGTTGTCGTTCTGAATTTCCGACAGTCGCCGTACCTTTTCGGGCAGCGATTTGCCCTCCATTTCGGCCAGATACTTGCGGTTCAGTTTGTCCTTGCGGCGGTCGAACAGGCGGTCGACCATCTGCTCGCCGCTTTCCTCGGCCAGTTCGTCCAGCAAATCGAGCGTCAACGAATGATATTTTTTGGGAAAAAGCCCCTCGGCCGTCTCCGTCAATCCGTAGACCGCCGTCGGCCGGCCAAGCGTCTGCCGAATCATTTTCGATTCGATCAATCCGTCCCGTTCCATCGTGCCGAGGTGCCGGCGCACGGCCATTTCCGTAATTTGCAGCTCCGTCGTGATTTCCTTGGCGCTCCGGGGCCCGTCGGTTTTCATCATATGCAGGATCCGTTCGCGGGTGGACAGCTCTTTGTTCGAATTCATGGGTGCACTCCCTTTCGGGTGAAATGTTCAGCCTAAGCCTCAGCCTTGCTTGACGGCGAGCGCCGACTCCCGGCAGGCTTCCGAACAGAAGCCTTGGTGCTCAGCTTCACATTCCTCGCAGCAAACGTGCTGAAGATTGCAGACCGGGCAATTGATGTAACGGTCTTGGGGATGTTGGATTCTACTGCATTTTAGTTGAACTTGCTAAGCTTAGTCAATATTTAAGTATAGTAAGTATATTAACATGGGTCTAGTGGATATTCTATCCTGTCACCTATTTCAAGACGGAAATTTAGTTAAATTTGAAATAACGGGTTGCCGGGGAAAAGGGAAATCGGTAAAATATTCTGGATTCGATGGATTGCAGGGGAGAGGAGGAAGCGGTTTTGCAAAAATGGATTTGGGCGGCTCTGCTTGCCGTCTGTTTTATTGCGTTAGGTTCATCGATACATACTGAAGGGTTGCGGTCGATCGACAAGAGCATCGGCGACTTCTTTTACCGGCTGCGAACGGAGAGCATAACTCCGTTTGTCCAAGGCTTCGCGGAGTTGGGGACGACCACGGGCTTCGTTGTCGCCCTTGTGATTGTGCTTGCGTGGGTGCTGCTGTATGTACGCAGCGGCAGGTACGCCATTTGGCTGACGGTTAGCCTGGCAGGGGCATGGCTGCTGAATAAAGGGTTGAAAGCTTTGTATGCCCGGGAGCGCCCCGACTTATGGGATAGCCTTGTTGCTCCTGACGGATACAGTTTCCCGAGCGGCAACGCGATGATCTCGGCGGCCTTCTACGGACTGATTGCCATCCTATTGTTACGTTCGAAGAAAACCGGCAACAAGGTGTGGGGCGTCATTGTCGTATTCATCGTCCTGTTGGTCGGAATCAGCCGGCTATATCTCGGAGTGCATTACGCCAGCGACATTGCCGGCGGCTTCTTGGCGGGGGCGTTCATCGCCTTGTTATGCTCGTATGTTGCCGTTCGGCGGCGATAATTCAGTAGCGTATCGTTTATGAAAAAGAGAGTCCTCTCGAATGAGAGAACTCTCTTTTTTGGCGGTTCGCCGATTAGGCGGTGTGTTTGACGTTAAGCGGCTGTTTCGGCGTCGGCGTTGGCGTTCCGGCATCCGCTTTTTTGTGGAACAGCTTGCGGAGGTAAGGAAGCACGTAGTAGTCGAACCCGATTTTACCGGCGTTGGCGGCGGCGACGACCACCAGTACTTCAAGGATCAGCATTTGCGCGTTCGTGCTTACCGTACCCGAGAAGAGGAACGCGGCGTTCATCACCAGGCCCATCAGAGCGGCAAAGGTGGTGAAGGTACCGAGGATCAGCCCCAGGCCGACCAGGAATTCGCCGTACGGTACAAGGACGTTGAAGAGGTCGACGTTAGGGAGCGCGAAGTGCTGCAGGAATGCCGCCCACCAGCCTTGCACGGCCGGATGGTCGCCAGCGCTGTTCGCAATCGCTCCGTTCAGGAAGCCAGCGGCATCGAAGCCGCCGGTGATTTTATGGTAGCCGGCTTCGATCCATTGGTAGCCGAGGTAGACGCGAATGACGGTTAGGAGCCACATGGCCGCTTTGTTTGTTCTCAGGAAATTGTTAAACATGATACCCACTCCTTTTGGTTTATCGTTCGTTTTTGTTTTTAAGGATGATCATCTTTGATGTCTTTAGTATAAGTGATATTTTTCACATTATATGTGATTTAAATCACAAATACTTAAAATTAAGTAAATAAAATTTAAGACAAATGGCAGAAGAAAAGTCGGCCGGGATAAAAGAAACAGCAAGCCTTTGGATTACCCCAAGGACTTGCTGCTTTTTCATCTGTCTTTCGATTCGCGTATGGCTTTCTTATCGTCGTGGTCGCCTGTTAACGTCTCGCTCCATTCCTCCATCATCTCGCCGACGAAATCTTCGGCCTTCTCCGTGGCGGCTACGGGGTGCTTCGGAACGGGAATCGGATCGACGCCGGGACCGTGTCCCAGGTATTCCTTATCTTTTTCCATAACGTCTTAGCTCCTTTCGGCCTGAGTTGGGGCTTCAACCTGTTTAATGGTTGACCTTAATATGATTATCCGGGGTTACCTTATGGCTCAGCAATTCGGAGACGGTAACGAACGTATACCCCCTGCTTTTCAAATCGGGCAAAATCACTTTCAATGCTTCGGCCGTCTGCGTGCTGTTATGGACATAATCATGCATCAGGATGATATCGCCGTTCCGGGCGTTGTTCAGCACTTTTCGCACGATAGAGTATACCCCGGGGGAAGCCCAATCCTTCGTGTCCTGATGCCAGGACCACAGGATCATCTGTAAATGATTATGCTTCGAGAGCTCTACGATACGTTCGTTGTAATATCCGCCCGGCGGCCGAAACAACACCGGCGTCTTCCCGGTAATCTCTTGGACGGCCTCCTGCGTTTGAGTCAGCTCCTCCAATACTACGCTTTGCGTCACTCGGTTAAAGGCAGGATGGTGAAAGGAATGGTTGCCGATCTCATGCCCTTTGGCGAGCTCCATCTGCACGATCTCGGGAAATCGTTTAACCCGGTCCCCGACGACAAAAAAGGTCGCTTTGGCCCCATACTGCTCCAGGATGCTCAGAATTTTCGGGGTTTGCTTCCCATCCGGACCATCGTCGAATGTGAGGGCTATGAACTTTTCCTGTGTCGGGACTTCCCATACGATATCGCCCCGCTCCTCGTAGTAGCTTCGTTCCCGCGACCGGGAATACGGGGAGGCTTCCGCCTGAGAGGACAAGAGGGCGGTCGTCAAGACTGCGGCCAACACCGCACCCCATTTGTGTTTTGACATCAGCTATATGTTCCTCCATCGTGTAAACTTGATCTTCCAGGCCGATTTGAAGCGCATCGCTTGCCTGCAGCTTTAACACTGTTCGATTAGTTTGGCTGGAGGTTGGCCATTTTATCCTTCTCGGGAGGAAACCTGAGGGGGTTCAAAATATTGCCCGCTTTGCAAACGATCGACGAACTGCTGCAGCCATTCATAATAACTTACGGCATGCTTCAGCTTGTGAAAATCCTCCAGGCAAAGCTTGCGCTCCTCTTCCGAAGTGCCGATGTCCAGGATCGCTTCCGACAGCAAAGGGACGACGGCATCCAGCGATCCGCGCATCACGTCGATTTCCCGCTGCAGCTTGGTGGCGAAAAACGCCTGGAACGCCTTGAAGAAATCCGTTTCCGCGGCGTATAGATCTTTGCGCGCTTCTTTTTCGTCCAGCTTGGCCACCATTTTGGATTCGATCAGGGAACGGACGGCATAGCTCATATTGCTTTTGCTCATATTCATGCTTTGCTGCATTTCCTCCAGCGTCATCGGCCGGTCCTCAAAAAACATGATGCCGTACAGCTGCCCATAGGAGTAATTGACGCCGTACAAGTCCATCGTTTGCGCGATCGCGTCGATCACCCGGGCTCGCAGTTCTTCCCGAAAATTGAGCGGATCCCTCATTTTCCCCGAAGTTGGTTTTTTCATCGTTACACCTGCCTCGAAATTTTACAAAAAGTTAATCATCGTTTCACGTAGAGATAACCCTTTATATTTGTTTTGAACGTACAATAAAAATTGAACAAAGATAAAGGAATGCCGTTTTCAAGTCAATTATAGCAAACATTCAAAAAATATTGAATGAGAGATAAGGAGGATTCATGAAACGTTCTTTATGGGCGGAAGACCTTCGGGCGTTGCTGTTTACGCTTCCCGCGATGGTTCCGCTGGCGTTGTTCTGGTTTTATCCGCTCGGGTACATCATCTACCTCAGTTTCATGGAATGGGACTTCATGAGCCCGGACAAGGTGTTCGTGGGGTTGCAAAACTACGGCGATTTATTGGCCAATCCGGCTTTCTATCAATCGCTGCGGGTTTCGTTGCTGTTCTGCCTCGGCAGCGTGTTGCCTGTGGTCGTGATCGGGCTGGGGCTCGCGCTGCTCCTGAACCGGAACATGAAAGTGGGCTCGCTTTACCGCATGCTGATGTTTTCGCCTTGGGTAACCCCGACGGTGGCCGTATCGATCGTTTGGTCGTGGATCTTCGAGCCTGAGGTCGGGTTGGCGAACAGTCTTTTGCAATGGGTGGGCCTGAGCGGCATTCGCTGGTTGGAGGACCCGAATTGGGCGCTCGTGGGCATTCTGCTCGTGACCGTCTGGAAATCGGCCGGTTGGGGCATGATTTTCTACCTTGTCGCGCTCAGGAACGTGCCCGCGGATTTGCTGGAGGCCGCCGAGCTGGACGGAGCGGGCCGGTGGCGCAAATTCAGGAGCGTTACGCTGCCGCTGATCTCGCCAACGACGTTTTTCCTTGTCGTGGTTCAGGTGATTCAAGCGCTTCAGGCGTACGATCAAATCAACGTGCTGACCCAGGGCGGTCCGGCCGGCTCTACCCGTACCTTGCTTTACCTTTATTATCAATCCGCTTTCGATTCGTTTCAAATCGGGGAAGCTTCATCGGTGGCGATCACGCTGGTTATCGGCTGCGTGGCGCTGTCGCTGCTCTCGTTCTGGGTCGGCCGGCGTACGGTCCATTATACTTAAGATTCCCATGGGAAGGGGACGAACCACTTATGCAAGGTATCGAGAAACTGGGTAAGGCGCTTCGCCACCTGCTGCTGGCCACGGCATCGCTGCTGATGGCGTTTCCGTTCTACTGGATGGTGACCAGCGCGCTGAAGAGCAACGACGAAATCTGGCAGTTTCCCCCGACGATCTGGCCGCAGAGCCCGAAATGGGGGCAGTTTGCCGAGGCTTGGGCAGCGGCCCCTTTTGAACGCTATATGTTCAACAGCATCTTCGTCGCCGTTTCGATCGTCGCGCTGCAGGTAGTCAATTCCGGGATGATGGCTTACGCTTTGACCCATATGAAATTCCGGTTGAAAGGGACGTTCACCGCGCTGGTTCTGATCGGGTACATGGTGCCGAGCACGGCGGTGTATTTGCCGGGCTATATCGTGCTTGGCAAGCTGGGCTTGCTGGACTCTTACGCCGGATTGATTTTGTCCAACTGCGTCAGCGTGTTTTCGATCTTCCTGATCCGGCAGGCGTTCCTCCAGGTGTCGCATGAAATGGTGGAGGCCGGGCAAATCGACGGGGCTTCGCATTTCCGCATCCTATGGACGATTCTGCTGCCGCTGACGCGCTCCTCTTTTGCGGTCCTGGGGCTCATCACCTTCATCGAGCAATATAACAATTATTTCTGGCCGATGCTCATTACCAAAAGCCAGGATTTGCAGCTTGTTTCGGCCGGACTGCGCAGCTTTTTCGTGGAAGGGGGTGCTTACGGGCTGAAATGGCCGCTGATTATGGCCGCCAGCGCCTTCACGATCGCTCCGCTGCTCGCGTTGTTCGCGCTGACCCAGAAAACGATCATGCAAAGCGTCAATTTGTCCGCAGGTGCAAGCAAGGGGTAAGGAAACGACTATGAACCTTGGAGGTTATGAAATGGCTAATTGGAAAAAACCGTTTTTCGGAATCGTAATGACATGCATCTTCCTATTGATCAGCGCATGCGGAGGCGGTTCCGGCTCGGCCGGCGGAAACACCGCGGAACCGGCTCAGGCTGCGGCGGAAGGAAATACGGCAGGAACGGAAACCGCGACTCCGGCCGAACCGGTCACGATCGAGTTCTGGTACGGGCTTGGCGGCAAGCTGGGCGAAAATATGCAGGCTTTGATCGATAAATTCAACAGCTCCCAGAAGGAGGTTATCGTTAAGCCGGTCGTGCAAGCCGATTACAGCGAAACCGAGCAAAAGCTTCAGGCCGCGATCGCTTCCGGCACCGTGCCGGCCGCGGTGTTGTCGTCCAACGCGGATTGGGCGCGCAAAGGCTACTACGCTCCGCTTGACGAGCTGATCGCCGCGACCCCGGATTTCAATCCGGGCGATGTCGTGCAGACGTTCCTGGAACAAGGGAAGGTGGACGGCCAGCAGTTCTTCCTGCCGATGTACGGAACGACGCAGGTGATGTACTACCGTAAGGATGCGCTGGAGAAGCAGGGTATCCAAGCCGAGGATCTCAAGACATGGGAGGCTTTGGCCGACGCGGCGGCGAAGATGACCGTCAAAGAGGGCGGCAAAACCGTGTTTTACGGCTGGGAGCCGATGTGGGGCTCCGGCAACATGATCGATGCCGTGTATGGCAAGGGCGGCAAAATCTTGAGCGATGACGGCAAAACCGTACTGATCGACTCCCCGGAATGGGTAGAGACGTGGGAGCTATTCCGCAAATGGATCCATGAAGACAAAATCATGCGCATCCACTCCGGCGGCCAAGGCTGGGAGTATTGGTACAAAACGATCGACGACGTCATGAAAGGTCAGGCGGCCGGATATACCGGTTCCAGCGGCGACCAGGGGGACCTCGACTTCAGTGTCGTCGCGGCGATGGAACAGCCGGGCTGGGAGGGCGTCGGCGAAGGCAAACCGGTTGCAGAGGCGATCATGGCCGGCATTCCGGCCTCGGCCAGTCCGGAGCAGCAGCAAGCGGCGATGAAATGGTACAGCTTCTTTATGAACGCGGAGAACACGGCCTTCTGGTCGATGAACACCGGCTATATCGCCGTTCGCCAATCGGCGCTGGACAATCCGGAATTCGTGGCCTTCAGCGAGCAAAACCCGCAGGCGACCGTGCCGCTGAAGCAGGCGACGCATGCGTCCAAGCCGTTCCAGGATCCGACGGGCGGCAAAATCACCGATGCGCTGAAAATTGCGGCAGACAAGGTCCAAATCAGTAACGTGCCCGCCGCCGAGGCGCTGAAGGAAGCAAAGGAGACCGCGCAGCGTGAACTCGAACGATTGGGTAAATAGCCGGTTCCCGTCGGCCCGGTTGGCCGTACAGGGAAAGAAGTTCGACGTTCAAGCCATCTTGTTCGACAAGGACGGGACGTTGCTCGATTTCATCCATACTTGGGGAACCTGGGGCGAGCTGCTGCTCGCCCGTTTCTCCTCCGAGCTGAAACGGCGGGGCATGAAGGAGTTGCCTTCCCGTTTATTGAATGAATGGGGAATCGGGTATGACGAAGACGGGGAGATCGCCGGCTATGACCGGAACAGCCCTTTATCGATGGGAACGGTGGATGATCTCCTGACGTTATTGGCTCTGGAAGGGTATAAGTCGGGCCTTAGCTGGGCCGAGGCAAGGGTGCTGGCGGCTGAGTGCCGCCAGGAAGCCGACGAAGCCCTGGAACGGTCCCGAACGGCCAGGCTGCTCCCGGACGTATTGCCTTTTCTCGAGCAATGCAAACTGGCCGGGATCCGGCTGGGGATCGTCACCTCCGATGAGACGGAGTCGGCCGAGAAGCATTTGGGGTGGCTGGGCATTCGATCGTTTTTCTCGGTGTGCATCGGCGCGGACCGGGTCAGCCGTGGAAAGCCGTTTCCCGACATGGTGGAGCTCGCCTGCCGCAGGATCGATGTGGAAATGTCGCGGACGGCCGTCATCGGCGACACGAATGGAGATATGCTCATGGCCCGCTCGGCGGGTACGGCGGCAGCCATCGGTTTGGATCCCGGGCATGCGGCGGGCAAAGGCGGTTTCCCGGAAGCGGACGCCGTCGTGGCCTCGTACCGCGAGCTGGATGTCCGCAAAGGGGAGTAATGGAAGGTGGAAAAGTAATGGGTTGGTTATTCCTGGCTCTGGCCATTGTGCTGGAGTTGTCCGGCACGGTGTCGATGAAGCTGTCGGAAAGCTTTACCCGCTGGGCTCCCTCGGTGCTGATGTTCGTTTTTTACGGGGCCAGCTTTACGTGCTTGAATTTCGCGTTGGGTTATATGAAGGTAAGTACCGTGTACGCGGTTTGGTCGGGAATCGGCATTGTGCTGATTTCTTTGGTGGGAGGACTCGTGTTTCAGGAAAAACTGTCGCTGCCCTCGATGCTTTGGATCGGCATTATCGTCATCGGGGTCATCGGTTTGAATATGAGCGGCAAGGGAGGATGAACGGGTGACGAGATCGGAAGAGGCAGGGGGAAGCGGGAAACGGCAGGACGAGGAGGCGCTGCTCGTTTTCCAGGTGATTACCGACACGCATGTTCGGGCGGATGCGGAACATACGCATAACGCGAATCTGGAGCGCGCCTTGCGTGACATCGCGACTCACGGCGCAAGCAGCGCCGGGATCATGCACGTCGGGGACGTGACCGATCACGGGTTTCCGGCGGAGTACGAGGAGTGGCAGCGGATCCTGGAGCAGTTTGACGGTTCTCTGCCGCCGCTGTATATGACGATGGGCAATCACGACGTCGGGTTGGGTAACTGGGAGGAGCGTTTGGGGCAATTTTTGCGCGGCACCGGGGCGGAAGGAATCTATCATGATCACTGGATCGCGGGGTACCATTTTATCTTTCTCGGAACCGAGGAGGGGTTGGAGTTGTTCAGCTCGCTGTCCGAGGAACAATTGGCCTGGTTGGACGACAAGCTGGGCGAAAACGCCGCGGGAGACCGCCCCGTGTTCGTGTTCCTGCACCAGCCGTTGTTAAATACGGTGGCCGGCTCCTACGAAGCGCAGCGTTGGTACGGCGTCGTGCAGGATGCCGAGTTGAAAGCCGTGCTGGCGCGCCATCCGCAAGCGATCCTGTTCACGGGGCATACCCATTGGGAGCTGGAGGCGCCCCACAACTATTTCGACGGGCAGGGAAAGCTGCCGGCGATGTTTAACGCGGCTTCCGTAGCCTATTTGTGGACCGACGCGGATGAGCACAAGGACGGCAGCCAAGGTTACTACGTGGAAGTTTATCGCGATCACGTCCTCGTACGCGGCCGGGACTTTGCCCGTGGCGAGTGGGTGGAGGCGGCGCAGTTTAGGGTGGAGATTTCGCGGGGATAGGGGACGTCCACATCTGAAGGTTAAAGAAAAATCCGATGCTTCGGCATCGGATTTATTTGATTCTTTTCAGTTCGGCTTCCTGCTGGATGGATCGGGCCGATAGCAATTCGATGATTTGATGCTGGTTATCCAGGATGGTTTCCATTTTCATCACCCGCTCATTCGTATCCAACACCGCGCGTTTGATTAAATGCTGATCTTCTTTGATTTCTTGGATATCTTGTTTTATTTCTTGGATATCTTGTTTGATAACGCCGATTTCGTGTTTCATTTTTTGCTGCTCATCCTCGATACGGTCGAGCCGTTGGTCGACTAAATCGAACCGTTGATCCATCCAATCCAACCGTTGATCCATCCGATCCAAACGTTGATTGACCGGGGCCAGTTCCTCTTTAATAACAGAACGCAGCATATCCTTTAATTCACTATCCATAAGTTCCGTCCCTTCGAGCTTTATAGAGTTCATTTTAACATAACTGCCAGCGCGGAGTCGCGAATTTCTTATTTTTTTGCTTTTTCCCTATCTTAGATATGATTTGAGTAAGTAATCCTAAAATAAATACAATTTGACCGATCAAAGTTATATTAACTGCTAATGGATGATGGACTAAAGTTAGAAATCAAAGTCGATGGCGCCCAAAACAGTAACAATAATGTCTAATATTTTCGAATTATTACTCCTCTTAATAAGACAAAAGAACCCTTACATTGTAAGGGTTCTTCCCGTATGATCTGCAGAGGGCTCGAACCTCTGACCCCTACCCTGTCAAGATAGTGCTCTCCCAGCTGAGCTAGCAGATCAAAATATTAGTGAAGACAAAATTAATCATAACAGGCGAGGGGAGCCCTGTCAAACCTTTTTTTGCGTATAAGGAACCGGAGAGGAGACAACAATGGCTTAACAGGAGTGACCGGAACCTCAGGTCCGTATTCGATATAGGAAAGGAATGATTAAACATGCGTATCCGGAGGAACAACGGATTGAGCTCGTCTCGGAGCATCCCGGGTAAGCCGGTTCGCCGGGCGGCCGCTGCGGCGGCCATCCTGTTGCTAACGATGATCAGCGCCTGCAGCCTGTCGCCCGACCAGGAGACGATGAACCGGCAGGCCCGCGCTTTCCCATGGCCCTTCGGCTCCTCCGTCTCGGACGAGGTGTATTCGCCGACCATCGTGGAGGATGTCTACTCCGCGGAGTGACCCGTCCGGCTTATTCCTCGTCCCATTTGCGGGAATAGCCTTTTTTCGTGACGTAAAACATGGAAGCAATCAGCAATACGGCGATCAATGCCGCGGCAGCGATCGTAACGCCCATAACCATATCTCCCGGACAGCTCCTTTCCCTCCCATTCGATACCACAACTATACATGAAAACTATTTTTTTGTATAATGATGCAGTTTAGACAAACCAATGGACAAGGGAACGCTGGGAGGGAAAGAAATGTCGGCTGCAACGATTATACCGGTAAAGACGGAAGACCAATTGCAGAAATGCCTGGACATCCGCAAGGAAGTATTCGTGGAGGAGCAAAAGGTTCCGATCGACTTGGAAATCGACGAATACGATCAAATCGGCCCGGACGCGCATCATGTGCTGATCGAGCTGGACGGGGAGTATGCCGCGACGGGCAGACTGATTTACTATAAGGATAACGCCGCCAAAATGCAGCGGATTGCCGTACGAGAGGCTTTTCGCTCGCAAGGGGTCGGCAAAATCCTGCTGCTGGCCATGGAAGAGCTGGCGCGCGAGCTGGGACTGACCCAATCGGTGCTCGACGCGCAGTGCCATGCCGAAGGGTTCTACGCCAAGCTGGGCTACGAGACGATCTCGACCGAACCGTTCGATGACGCCGGGATTCCGCACGTGCGCATGGTCAAACCGCTGAAATCATAGTTTCTCCGGCATCGGGGCAATCTAACTCCATACTTTATAGAGGAGAGTGATAGCAGATGGCCCTGAACACCAGAGAAACGTTTATTGCCGTCCGGAAGAACGGCGATGGCGACCTGGAGGCGTTTAAAACGTCCAGCGGACGCGTACTCGAGTACCAGCAGGCGCTGCAGGAAGTGAAGGCCGGTGCGATCGCCGGCGTTAATGTGTTTAAAGGACGGGACGGGGAGATGTACATCCGCGGGGATGCCGACGGAGACCCGTCCAATAATCTCGACAATCTGCCGGGTTTTGAATAAACCGGGCAAACAAGTGGAACAACCCTCCGTCTAAGGATGCAGCCAGAGGGTTGTTTTTTGCGCATCACAACGTATAGATTTCGTGCTGGCGCAGGAATTCCATTTTTCCGGTTGCCCCAACGTAGGACTCCATATCGTCGCCGTAATGCATCAGCAGGATCCGGCTTTGGATGTCCTCAGGGAGGGATAACAGCTCCTGGAGCGTCGTATGTACCTCGCCCGGGCCGGTCAATTGCACCTCATGGAGAATTTTGCGGCAGCCGCGCTCGCGCACGAGCCGTTCCAAAAGCTCCGGCTGAAACGTTTTATCCGCACTGTAGAATATCTCGTTATTGAAATAGAGCGAATAGCTGGTTTTACCCGGAATATGCGGCGTTTGGATCAACTCCACGGACAGGTCCGGCGTCAACTGAACCCGCGTGCCTTCCTTCAAGGTTCGAACCTCGAACACGTCGTCCAGGGAATGGATCACGCCATCCTGGCTCAGCCCGCCCTTCAGCGTATTTTCCCATAATGGCCCGACCAGCTTATCGGCGACGTAAAGCACGGGTTTCCGGCCGGAACCGTATTTCATGCGAAAAGCCAGCTCCTCGAGCCCTCCGACATGATCCCCATGGATATGGGTAATCAGCACGGCGTCGATATCATCGAGCGGTTTGCCGATCGCGTGCAGCGCCAGCGGGGCCGTGATTCCGCAATCGATCAGAAGCGTGAAATCGTTTGAGTAGAGCAGACCGTTATTGTTGAAGTATTTTTTGGCGAACGCGCCGCCCGTGCCCAGCATTTGCAGTCGTAGTGGCATCCCAGACCTCCTTCTATAAGTAAGCGCTCCACCATTAATGTACACAATTTCCAAGCGAAACGAAAGCCATGTCCCCGATTGAAAAAAAGTTCCGCCAATTACCAGAAAACACCGCAACTTGCTTCGGCTCGTCGAGTATAACTTTACATCAACATGAATCAAATGGAGGTTCATACCAATGAAATGGAGAAGAGTTGCATTACTGGTGGTTGCTTTCTCTCTGATGGGCGGGTCATTGCTGTTTGCCGATGCGGCGAGCCAGAAGGTCAAACTGCTGCTCAACGGCCGCGACATGGAAGACGGCGGTTATATCATCGACGGGAAAACCTATGTTCCCGTGCGCAATCTCGAGGGATTGGTCGAATATAACGATGACACCAAAACGGTGAGTTATTATAAACCCAACGTCCACATGTTTTTGTTTACGGATGAAGGGGTGTTTGGCGACGTCAAAAAGACGGGCAAACTAAAGTTCAACGTATTTTCACAAATCGATAATTTGCGCACGAGCATCAGCGCGGTGCGGGTCTCGATCACGGCGCCGGACGGCACGACCAAGGAAATCCAGACCGACGAAATCAAGGAGCAGCGGGATAACTTCTGGTTCCGGACAAAGGATTACACCTATGATTTCAAATCGTCGGGCCGCTATACGATCGGGTTCTACATGCAGGCATCGAGCGGAGCGGATTTCGTGCTGATCTCGGAAAAGGGCATCAACGTCCTGAAATAGCCGGAATTCCGTCCAAACGGGCAGCGTTTTCGAAAATTGACCTGTCCACCCTAAAATGATACGATACGGGGGGAATGAAGCAATTCACAAACTTCACCCTTCAAAAACACAGTCAAAGCGAGGTAATTGAATGAGCGACCACAATCATGAACACGGCGAAGCGTGCGGCTGCGGCCACGATCATGAACACGATCATGAACACGAAGAGTTTGTGCTGACGTTGACGGACGAACAAGGAAATGACGTGGAAATGGTTCTCGTCGAAACGTTCGACGTAGGCGAGAAAGTATACGCATTGCTGCTGGAACGCAATAATCCGGAGGCGGACGGCATCATTCTCCGCATGGAAGAAGAAAACGAAGAAATGGTGCTTTACAATATCGAGGACGAACAGGAATGGCAGCAGGTAGAAGAAGCTTACAACGAGCTTGTCTCCCAGATGGACGAAGCCTGATTGAGGTCGGCCGATTCAATAAACAAAGCTTAAAGCTCCCCGGGAACCGGGGAGCTTTCTTATATGCATTCAGAAGATCGGATCGGCTTCGACGATAACCTTGACCTTGTCGATATACCGGTCCTCCGGTCCTTTCACCGGCAGGCCGACCTCGACGTGGTCGACGATATAATCGATGTTGTCCTGGGAAATCACCTCGCCCGGGAGCAAAATCGGGATGCCCGGCGGGTAAACGTAAATGAATTCGGCGATGATCCGGCCGGCCGATTCCCGGAACGGAACCACTTCGGTATCCGCATAGAAGGCATCGCGCGGAATCAGCGAGAGCTGCGGGATTTCCGGGATTTTGACGATCAGCTCGTTGGCGTTGTTTTCCTTGTAGTAGATTTGCGATAATTCGCGCAACGCCGTGAGCAGAATATCGGCCGTCTCCTGCGTATCTCCCGGCGTGATCAGGCACAGGATGTTGTACATATCGCTGAGCTCGACTTCGATGTTGTAGTGTTCGCGCAGCCAATTTTCCGTCTCGTAGCCGGTGATGCCCAAATGGCGCACATGAATCGTGACTTTGGTCGGATCGTGGTCATACGTCGCTTCTCCGCCCAAAATCTCGCGTCCGAAGCAATAAAGCCCCTCGATTTGATTGATTTCCCGGCGTAAGTAATGCGCCAGATCCATCGCCTGCTCGGCCAGTTCGCGGCCATGCAGCGCCAGATTGCGCCGGGCCGTGTCCAGGGAGGCGAGCAGCAAATACGAAGTCGACGTCGTCGTCAGCATGCTGATGATCGTCTGCACGCGCTGCGGGTTGACGTAGCCGTTTTTCGTGTTCAGGTTCAGGATCGAGCTTTGCGTCATCGAGCCGCCGAGCTTATGCACGCTCGTGGCCGCCATATCGGCTCCCGCTTGCATCGCCGACATCGGCAGCTTCTCATGAAAATGGATGTGAACCCCGTGCGCTTCGTCGACCAGCACCGGCACATGGAAACTGTGGGCGAGATCTACGATCTCCTTGAGGTTGGCGCAAACGCCGAAATAAGTCGGATTGATCACCACGACCGCTTTGGCGTCCGGATGCCGCTGCAGCGCCCGGCGGACGGAATTCGTCGTAATGCCGTGATCGATGCCGAGATTGGCGTCTTGTGCCGGGGAGACGAACACGGGTTTTGCCCCGGCGAAAATGATCGCCGACATGACGGATTTATGAATATTTCTCGGGACGATAATTTTATCACCCGGAGAACAAACGGATAGTATCATGGTCATGATGGCTCCGCTGGTCCCTTGCACCGAGAAATAGGTATAATCGGCGCCAAACGCGTCGGCGGCCAGCTTCTGAGCCTCTTCAATCACGCCGGTCGGCTGATGCAGGTCGTCCAGGGGAGCGATGTTGATCAAATCGATGGACAAAGCGTTATCGCCAATAAACTCGCGGAATTCTTTATCGGTGCCGAGCCCCTTTTTGTGCCCGGGAATGTGAAACTGAACGGGATTGCCGGCCGCGTGCTTTTTGAGTGCGGTGAAGAGCGGCGTGCTTTGATGATCCATACGGGCCATCCCTGCCTTTCGTCGATAAAATTTTCAAACAAGCTTGAGTATAGCAAAATGCGCCCGGAATGCAAGCGAACCGTGGGGATTTAACGCAATTTTGACGGAAAGCAGGTTAATTTGCCGAAAAAAACGGACAGAATAGAAGTTAAACCAAATAAAGGAACGGAAAACTGGCAAGAGGGTTCAATATTCCAAGGCACAGCATTTTAGAATATTGAACCTAGGTGAAATGATTCTGAAGAAGCGGAGCTTTCGCCTTTGTGAGCGGATTTCTACTCTATCTGAATTTAGGAAAATCAGAGAAGTCCGCAAACAACAGCGATCGTAAGAACATTTCACACGGCTGCCTCCATCCGTATAATATTAGTACAACTTATATAAGTTGAAGCCATGTTCGGGAATGAAGAAGAGGGGGCAATTTCGTGGAACTGACTTCCGGAATCGCGCGCAAAAAACTACTGAATCCAACGTTCGCAAGCCTTTGGATCATCATGTTTTTGGTCGAATTCGTCAAGGGGGCGCTGATCGTGGCGATTTTGCCGGTCTATATGGGCGATGTCCTGAAGCTTAGCGCTTTTGCGATCGGACTATCGTTTTCGATGCAGTATATCGGCGACAACGTCTTCCGCAGCCCGGCGGGATGGCTGATCGAACGGATCGGCTTTCGCACGACGATGACGCTGGGCCTATTTATCACGCTAGGGGCCGTAGCAATGATCGCCTTCTTGCACACGATGGGTTTCCTCGTGCTGGGATGCGCGCTGCTGGGCATCGGGACGGCCCCGTTGTGGCCGTGCGTCCTGATGGGGATCACGGCGGTCACGGAAGAGAACAACAATTTTGCGACGGCGATGGGCGTCATTCAAATTTCCAGCCTGGGGGGAACAGGGCTTGGACCGGTCATCATCAATTTTTTTCTGCACGATTCGTTTCGTCCCGTCTTTTGGTTTCTGCTCGGCTGCATGGCATTGGTCGTCCTGGTATCCTTGTTTTTGCCGGGTAAAGCCGGAAGCGGAGCCGCAAAAGCAAAAGGCGCTGCCAACCACGGGAAGCCCCAGGACAACCCTTCCCTGCGGCAAGGGGGGCTGCTCCGCAACGTCCGCGCTTCGATCCGGCACATCCGGACCCACCTGCATGTCAGTCCGCTGCTGTATCCGGCCCTGTTTCTCCAGTCGTTTGCGATCGGGCTGCTGACGCCGGTCATTACGCTGTACGTGCGTTCCGAGCTGGGGCTGTCGCCGGAAACGTTCAGCGCCATGCTGGTAGTCGGCGGCGGGATAACCGTCATCGGACTGATTCCGATCGGGAAGCTGGTGGACCGCCTGGGGACGCGATGGTTTTTGCATATCGGATTTGCCATGGCGGCTGCCTCGATCGGCATGTTTGCCGTAACCCGCGAAGTTTCGCTGATCTGGTTGTTCATCATGTTGATCGGTTTGAGCTACGCTTTAATCCTTCCCACCTGGGATACGATGATTTCGCATCTGCTGCCGGAAGGGGAAAAAGGGACGGTATGGGGTTTCTTCCTCACGATACAAGGCTCCGGCATGGTGGCGGGCCCGATCATTTCCGGAAAAATGTGGGACCTGATCGGGCCGTCGGCGCCGTTTCTGGCCAGCTCGGCCATGATGGCGCTGCTATTCCTTCTGCATATCGGCCTGGCCCGCAAAGCAAAAGCCTCTCCGAATCCTTGAGTTCGGAGAGGCTTTCCTGTGAACTAACCTCTTAATAAGCGCCTTTATAGAGAGGCAGCAGCGTTTGGAACGTTTCCTCGATCGTTCGGGTCAGCTTGGCGCCGTCGCCGACGAGGGGGTTGTCCCGTTCGAGGTGCAGCCCGCACATGATTTCGGCCTTCTTGACCGTCCGCAGTTGCTCGGCCCACGCCTTCAGCTCCTTGGTGCCGGTTTCCTGATGCGGCGTGCCGCCGGGATCCATATGGTCCAGGGACCAATAGAAGCCATCCGGCACCGTTTTCTTCACCTGTGCGGCCTGCTTGTCCAAATATCTAGCAAACACCGGTTTATTGGGGCTTTCATAAATGACGGCGAAAATGATGAACAGGTGGGTGGAGAACATGCCCACTTGAAAATGCGGCAGCGCTTTGTAGCCGCGCTTGCTGGCCGCCCACGCCACCCAGGTATCGTTCGGCGGATTCACCTTCCGGCGAGCGTGCTTGGCGACATGCGGATGCATCTCTTCGCCGCAGAGGGCGGACAAGTAAGGAGCCAGCTCCGTGCCCAGCGTCTCCAGCTTGGGGCGAATGCGGCCGATGATCGCTTCCATCCGGGGCTCCAGGCCGGGAACGGTTAATGCGTCGAAATCATGCGTCGTAAATCCTTGGAATGACATCCTCTATACCTCCAGCTCCATCCATGCGGAATCATATGTTTACGTACCGCTACCAGTATAACATATTTCATGCGTCAACCCTGCCCGGAAACGGTTAAAAATAATCAATAAACCAAGTTCCATTACATAAGATGGAGTATAAGATAAGGTAAGCCGCAGCGTTTAGTTCGAAGAGCAGACCGGAAGCGCGCTCAGCCAACTTGATTCATGCTTTCGATGCTCACCAAACTTTGAGGAGGGAGTGCCGTGAATAAAAGTTACGAAGTGGAATACTGTAACCTGGAACTCCGATTCGACCGCCGGCACATTCAACAATTGATCCGCGATTTGATCCAAGACGGGTATTCTTTATATTGGAGTGAGAACGAATCGCTCTTTATCATTTCCGTACGCACCGGACGAAAGCTGACCAAACTGCGGTTTCAGCGTCTCGCCAAAGGATACAAGCTGGTAGGCGACTATGTGATCCGGGACGCCAAGCTGGCGGAGTGGCTGGAGAAGCTGATCGGCGACCTGCGCGGACACGCGGTAGTGAAGCGGTTCAAGGACCGGCAGATTCTGATCGAGAACATTCTGTTCGGCGAAGTGATCCGTCTGGTCGAAATCTCCGGCATGGAGCACCGGGTCATCTATCAGAAGGGGCCGACCGTCGATACGGCGCAAATGGCCGAGATGTTCGCCTCCGAATCGGCGGAGCAGCAGCTTGCCCATCTGCAGCAGGAGCTCGACGCGGAGTTGGAGAGACTGTTCGAGGCGTTGCAGCAAGGAGACCGCGAAACGACGGAAGCCTGTAAGGAGAAGCTGCGCAAACTGCGGATCGAATTGCTTCGTCTTGAATGGTAGGCGCTGGTTTGGCTCATCCTAAAGTGGAGAAAACCGGACGGAAGCTTAGCATAAATCAAACGGAATAGTACGGCAAATATCAGCTCCCACGGCGTTGGGGGTTGTTTTTTGGGCAGCCGGTCCGGGGTTCACTTCTGTACACCAAAGAGTTAAAATGATAATATTGAAAAAAATATAGTGTGCAAAGGATGGAGACCATGTCAAAACAACAAATCGGCGTTATCGGCTTAGCCGTCATGGGCAAAAATTTGGCCCTTAATATTGAAAGCCGGGGCTTTTCCGTATCGGTTTTCAACCGCTCCCCGGAAAAAACGCATGACCTGCTGGAGCATGAAGGCAAAGGCAAAAATCTCGTCGGCACGTTTTCCATCGAAGAGTTCGTGAACTCGCTGGAAACGCCGCGCAAAATTTTAATTATGGTACAAGCCGGTCCGGCAACCGATGCCACGATCGAGCAATTGCTTCCTTTCCTGGATCAAGGCGATATCATCATCGACGGAGGCAACGCGCACTTCCCGGACACCCAACGCCGCAGCAAAGATCTTGAAGCCAAAGGCTTCCGCTTCATCGGCACCGGGGTATCCGGCGGAGAAGAGGGCGCGCTGAAGGGGCCTGCGATCATGCCGGGCGGACAAGAAAGCGCCTATAAACTGGTCGAGCCGATCCTGACGGCGATTTCCGCGAAAGTGAACGGCGATCCTTGCTGTACATATATTGGTCCGGACGGCGCCGGCCATTACGTCAAAATGGTGCACAACGGCATCGAATACGGTGACATGCAGTTGATCGGCGAAGCCTATCATTTGCTGAAAGACGTGCTGGGCGTGGACTCCAAGGAATTGCACGAGATTTTCACCGAATGGAACAAAGGCGAGCTGGATAGCTACCTGATCGAGATTACCGCCGACATCTTCTCGCAGTACGATCAAGAAACCGGCAAACCGATGGTGGACGTCATCCTGGACGCCGCGGGGCAAAAAGGCACCGGGAAATGGACGAGCCAAAGCGCACTTGACCTGGGCGTTCCGCTCTCCATGATCACCGAATCGGTATTCTCCCGCTTCCTGTCGGCGATGAAGGAAGAACGCGTCGCAGCGAGCAAGATTCTGAACGGACCGGCGAAGCAAGCATTTGGCGGCAACAAGCAGGAGTTCATCGAGAACGTGCGCAAAGCGCTGTTCGCGTCCAAAATCGTCTCCTATGCCCAAGGGTTTGCGCAAATGCGCGCCGCTTCCGACGAATACGGCTGGGACTTGAAATACGGCAACATCGCGATGATTTTCCGCGGTGGCTGCATTATCCGTTCGCAGTTCCTGCATAACATCAAAGAAGCTTACGACCGCGATCCCGCGCTCAAAAACCTGCTGCTTGACCCGTACTTCAAAAACGTGGTGGAAAGCTACCAGGGAGCATGGCGCAAAGTGATTTCCGCGGCCGTGGAAAACGGAATCCCAGTGCCAGGCTTCGCCAGCGCCCTGTCTTATTACGACAGCTACCGCACGGAACGCTTGCCGGCCAATCTGCTGCAAGCGCAGCGCGATTATTTCGGCGCCCACACCTTCAAACGCGTCGACAAGGAAGGCGTCTTCCACCATCAGTGGTTCTAAACCGAATGTCGGGTGACCCGGAAGCCGGAGGGACGAAAGCGTCTCGTCCGGCTTCTTTTTCGTGTTGAAAATTGATCGGCCTGTGTTATGATATGAAAAAGTTTACTGCCCGCTTAGAAGATCAAGGTGGTGAAGGAATTGCAGGATTCGATGAACAATATCGTGCTGGTCGGCATGATGGGAACGGGGAAAACCACCGTAGGGGCTCATTTGGCGGCAGCGGCCGGCCTTAAGCTCGTCGATCTCGATCAGCGGATCGTGGAGGAGGCCGGGGAGGCGATCCCGCAAATATTCGCCGGGAAGGGCGAGGCTTATTTTCGCGAGTTGGAGTCCTCCCTGCTGACCCAAGTGCTGAGAGAGCGGGGCATCGTCTTGGCTACCGGCGGCGGCGTGGTATTGCGGGAGGCGAATCGCCGCGTCATGCTTGAGGGTGGCCAGGTGTTCGCGCTGAAAGCGACTGCGGAGGAAATCATCGCCCGGGTCGGCCAGGACGAAAATCGGCCTTTGCTTGCCGGAGGCGTCCGGGAACGCGTTACGGCGTTGCTGGAGGAACGGAAGGGAGCGTATGATTTCGCCCATCATACCATCGAAACGACGGAAAAAAACGTGGAACAGGTAGCTGCCGAGATTTTAACGCATTACCGCGGTTCCTGATATTATAAGAAAAAGGGGAATGGAAACATGGACGTTATCGTAAGGCCAACGCCTGCGCTGAAAGGCGAAATCGGAGCATTATCCTCCAAAAACTACACGACGCGTTATTTGCTTGTCGCCGCCCTAGCGGAAGGGACAAGCACCGTTTATTATCCGGCCCATAGCGAAGACAGCGACGCGATGCGCCGCTGCATTGCCGATCTTGGCGCTGTGCTGGTAGAGGACGAGGAGAAAATCGTGATTACCGGCTTCGGTTCCCGCCCCAAGAAGGTCAAGGAGCTGAACGTCGGCAACGCGGGAGCGGTGCTGCGCTTCCTGATGGCGATCGCCGCGCTGTGCCCGGAAGTGACGTTCGTGAACGCGTATCCGGATTCGTTGGGCAAACGTCCGCACGATGACTTGATCGATGCGCTGGGGCAGCTTGGGGTAGAGGTGAGCCACCAAGAAGGCCGATTGCCGATCACGATTCGCGGCGGGGCGCCGAAGGGCGGCAAGATCCGCGTGTCCGGCGCGGTCAGCTCCCAGTATTTGAGCGCGCTGCTGTTCCTGACGCCTTTGCTGGCGGAGGACAGCGAGATCGAGGTGCTGGACGATCTGAAATCGAAGGTGGTCGTCGGGCAAACCCTGGAGGTGCTGGAGCAAGCGGGAATCGTCATTCACGCCAGCGACGATTACATGCATTTCCGGGTGCCGGGACGGCAAACCTATCAGGCGAAGACCTACACCGTGCAGGGCGATTACCCCGGCTCGGCGGCGATCTTGGCCGCAGCCGCGGTGACGAAATCGGACGTGAAGGTGCACCGGCTTGCGGAACGCAGCAAGCAAGGGGAACGCGCGGTGGTCGACGTGCTGCAGATGATGGACGTACCGCTGACCCATCAGGACGGCGTCGTGCACGTGCAGGGGAACGGCCGGCTGCGGCCGGTCGAATTCGACGGGGACGCCGCGACGGACGCCGTGCTGGCGATGGTCGCCGCCGCCGTATTTGCCGAAGGCACGTCCCGGTTTTACAATGTGGAAAATTTGCGCTATAAGGAATGCGATCGCATTACCGACTATTTGACGGAACTGAAAAAAGCCGGGGCCGACGTCGAGGAACGCCAGGCGGAAATTATCGTGCACGGCCGTCCGTCCGGGCTGGAAGGCGGCGTGGAGATCAACGCCCATTACGACCACCGGGTCATTATGGCTTTGACCGTCGTGGGGTTGCGCTGCCGTCAGCCGCTGGTGATCAAGGACGCGCATCACGTCGCCAAGTCGTACCCGCAATTTTTCGACCATATCGCCGCGCTTGGCGCATCCGTGGAACGGGTAGAATAAACTTGTTATGAATAGCGAAGCGTAAAAATGTACGCTAGCAAAGGAGGAAATTGAGATGGCATTTGAGAATCCAAGCCGCGAGGAAATCAAGGAAATCCTGCTGAACGCCGGAAACATCGCGGTGGTGGGGTTGTCCGATAAAACCGACCGCACTTCGTATATGGTTGCGCAGGCATTGCAAAACAACGGTTATCGCATCATTCCCGTGAATCCGACGGTGACCGGGGAAATCCTTGGCGAGAAGGTGTATGCCTCCCTGTCGGACATCCCGGAGAAGGTCGATATCGTCAATGTGTTCCGCCGCAGTGAGCAAACGCCGCCGGTGGCGGAGGAAGCGGTGAAGATCGGAGCACGCGTGCTGTGGCTGCAGCTCGGAATCGTCAGCGAGGAAGCGTACGAGATCGCCTCGAAGGGCGGCCTTACGGTCATCATGGACCGATGCATCAAGGTAGAGGACAGCATTCTGATCGGAAAACGGAACTAACATTGCCAAGCCTAGGGGACCCGTCTCGTTTTGTGGGGCCCTTTTTGGCTTGCGCTTTTTCCTTTGACAAATTTGTCGGGCTGGGATTACGATAATGAAATAGATAGAGGGTATCCTAAAAGAGATACATTATAACGGGAACTTCGTAACAGGAACTCATAAGCAGGACATAGGGGGTCAATACATGATACAGGGGATCGGAGCAGCAGCGGGAGTAGCGATCGGCAAAGCTTTCGTACTGCCCGCCTGGGAATGGGACGTACCGGATCGCCGGATGGAGAAGGTGGATCTCGCCAAGGAATTCGAACGGTTATACGAAGGCATTCGCACGTCGAAGACCGAAATCGAAGTAATGAAGAACGAGATCAAGGAAACGGTAGGCGCGGAGGAGTCGGGCATTTTCGACGCCCATCTGGCGATATTGGAGGATCCCGTCTTTATGAGCGAGATCCAGGGGATTATCGAACGCCAGTATAAGGCGGCCGAAGTGGCCGTTAAGGAAGCGATCGATCATTTTGTGACGATGTTCGACCTGCTGGACGATGAATATATGAAAGAACGCGCGCTCGACATCAAGGATGTCGGCAACCGGTTGCTGAAGCATTTGCTGGGCACGCCGGACATCACGCTGCCTGCGGACACCCAGCCTTATATCCTGGTCGCCAAGGAGCTGTCGCCATCCCAGCTGGTCCATTTGAACCCGGACAACGTGCTGGGCATGGTGACGATGGCCGGCGGCAAAACGTCGCACTCCGCCATCATGGCCCGGGCGCTGGGCATTCCGCTGGTCTCCGGCTTGGAGCATAAACTGGCGGAGCCGCTGCAGACCGGAGACTTCTTGGTCATTGACGGCGACGAAGGCCTTGTGTATTTGTACCCCGAGCCGGCCGTGGTGACGCGGTATACGGAGCTCGCCGAGAAGCAGCGCCGCCGGAAAGAGCAGCTGCAGTTGCTGGCCGCGGTCGAAGCGGTCACCAAGGACGGCGTGCGCCTGCGGCTCGCGGGCAACATCAGCTCCGTTAAAGACTTGGAGCTGGCCGTCAAGCACGGGGCGGAAGGCGTCGGCCTGTTCCGGACGGAATTTTTGTATATGGACCGGGCCACGTTTCCCGGGGAAGACGAGCAATTCGAGGTGTATCGGCAGGTTGCGGAGAAGGCCGGAGGTCATCCCGTCGTCATCCGGACTTTGGATATCGGCGGCGATAAGCAGCTGGAGTATTTCGAATTGCAGGAAGAGGATAACCCGGTGCTGGGTTACCGGGGGATCCGCATTAGCCTGGACAGCCGGGAGCTGTTCCAGACCCAGCTGAGCGCGATTTTGCGCGCCAGCGCGTACGGCAAAATGAAAATCCTGTACCCGATGATCTCTTCGCTGGAGGAAATCCGCGCGGCCAACGCTATTTTGGAGGACGCCAAACGGGATTTGATGTCGCGGGGGCTCCGCTATGATCCCGAGATCCAGGTCGGCATCATGATCGAGATTCCCGCGGCGGCGGCGATCGCCGATCTGTTGGCTCAGGAAGCCGACTTCTTCAGCATCGGGACCAACGATTTGGTCCAATACGTGCTGGCCGTCGACCGGATGAACGAGAAGATCGCGCACATGTACCACCCGTTCCATCCGGCCGTGCTGCGCTTGCTGCGGCAGACGGTGCTGGCCGCGAAAGAAGCGGGCATTCCGGTGAGCGTATGCGGGGAGATGGCCGGGGACGAGAAGGCCGTCCCGCTGTGGCTGCACCTGGGTGTTACCGACTTGAGCATGTCGCCGCAGGCACTGCTGCGCGTCAAGCACCGGATCCTGAACTCTGACGCGCAAGAGAGCAAGGGGATCGGCGCGGCGTGCTACCGCCTGTCGACCAGCGACCAGGTCGAATCCGAGCTGGTGCGTTTCGGGCACGAGCTGGAGCAGGAGCGTCTGGGCAAATAGGCGCGGGATTACAAAAAAACAGGCCGTCCCCAAGGTCAGAAAATGACCGGGGACGGCCTGTTTCGTTAAAGCGGTAGCCATGCTACCGCAAATGCAAATGTGCATTTGATTTGCCGGTTAGCCCTCCTTGGCGACCGCGTCGACAAACGCCTTGCCGTAAGGCGGCAGGTCCGGCGGACGGCGGGCGGAGACGATGTGCCCGTCCACGACGACGGGTTCGTCCTTCCAGATCGCCCCGGCATTTTGCATATCGTCGCGGATGCCCGGCGTGGAGGTGACGGTTACGCCTTGGAGAATTCCGGCGGAGATCAACACCCAACCGGCATGGCAAATTTGCCCGATCGGTTTCTTCGCTTCGTGCAGCTCGCGAACGATCTCGAGCACTTTGCCGTAACGCCGGAGCTTGTCCGGAGCCCAGCCTCCGGGAACGAGAATGCCGTCGTAGCGGCTGGCATCGATTTCCTCGAAGGCGTACTGCGCTTCGGCGGGCACGCCGTACTTGCCGATGTATTTTTTCCCTTTCTCCGGACCGGCCAAATGCACCTCGGCCCCCTCCTCGCGAACGCGGTAGATCGGGTACCACAGCTCCAAATCCTCGAATTCTTCATCGACCAGAGCGATGATCTTTTTACCAGTAAGTCTCAAATCCATCTCCTCCTTGCTTTTGCGGCTCTTGACGAAAAGCCGTTTCAATATTTTAATTGTATCAAAAATGATAACTATTTCTATGTCCTGCGGTTTTGGCATCCTTTCCAAACGTGGTAATTTTAAGTATCTTTCTCTAATAGAAGGAGAACTCCGCAGGCAGGTCGAATAGAACTATTATTCATGTAAACATGTAAAAGAAACTAATAGAAACGTCTATAATTCTATAATCATCAAAAATCATCGAAATCAAACTAAAGAAATTGAACGAACTATAACGTTGAGGACTAAGATGAGGTGGTACTGTGCGAAAGCACTGTCATTGCGGGGAAACAATGAACCTTGGCTTCAGGCTGGTTATTTTTGAAGGAATCTACGAAATCGACCGCGTTCCTATTTACGAGTGCGAGGATTGCAGCTATTACGAGGTGCTTCCCGAGGTGAAAACGGATCTGACGGACATCCTGGCCGAGCTGAAGAAAGAGCAGCCTAACGGACGAATTTACTTCACCGAGATAAACGAACTGGCCGATCTGATTTTCGGAATTTACCGCCAGTGGAACCGAACCGAAAACGCTTCCTTCGAAAGCATGCTGGAGCAGCAATGCCAAGAAAGAATCAACCTGCTGCTGGATTTGTACGGCGGGGCCAAAAGCATCGGCGATGTGGATTGGATGGACGAGATTTCCAAACGTTTATCCCAATTGTCTAAATACGTAAAAAATCGGCAGCTTTCCAAAGCCAATTGACGCATTTGCCCGTATTTTGAAAATGTTTTTGCAAATGATGTTGTATTTTCATTTCGCTTTTTGTTAAGATATCTACAGAACATCTGGAGATTCTTATTCGAAATTAAGGGGATGAAACGTCATGTCCGAATTGATAAGAATACAATCGATCCAGGAGCTCCATGCCGCATTGGAACGCTCCGCAAGCCAGCCGCTCCTGCTCTTCAAGCACAGCACCCGATGCCCGATCAGCGCCGGGGCGCACAGGGAAGTCGAGGCTTATTTGAACGGGACTCCGCGTGAAGACGTTACATACGGACTGATTTACGTCATTGAGGACAGAGACGTGTCGAATGAGACGGCGGACCGGCTTGGCGTAAAGCACGAATCGCCTCAGGCGATTCTGGTCAAGGGCGGACAACCCGTCTGGCACACCTCCCATTCAAAGATTAAGAAGACGGCGCTGCAGGAGATTTTGGCCTGATTGAAGCGTTATCATTGCATAAAGTAGTATTTTGTCGTATCATAAATTTAATTGGAGCTCTGGAACTTTACCGGATGAACGAGTGAAAATCTATGGCAATGGAGAGAAGAATGTGACGGTTACCATTTACGATGTGGCACGTGAAGCAGGCGTCTCGATGGCCACGGTTTCCCGGGTTGTCAACAACAATCCGAATGTGAAGCCGCAGACCCGGAAAAAGGTTTACGAAGCGATTGAACGGTTAGGCTATCGGCCTAATGCTGTGGCTAGGGGTCTTGCCAGCAAGAAGACCACCACGGTTGGCGTGGTGATCCCCGATATTTCGAATTCGATTTTTGCGGAAATCGCCCGGGGCATCGAAGATATTGCGAACATGTATCACTATAACATTATTTTGTGTAACGCCGACAAACGCAAAGAGAAGGAGATCCGCGTCATTAACACGCTGCTGGAGAAGCAGGTGGACGGGCTTCTGTTCATGGGCGGCACCGTAACCGAGGAGCATATTCAAGCGTTCCAGACGTCCGCGGTACCCATCGTGCTTTGCGCAACGAGCGACGAGAACGGACTTTACCCATCGGTAGATATCGACCATGAGGCAGCGGCTTTCGATGCCGTCAGTACGTTGATTCGCCATGGGCATCGCGAGATTGCGATGATCAGCGGAACGCTGCAGGATCCGGCGAACGGCTATGCCCGGTTCCAAGGCTACAAACGCGCTTTGGAAACGGCGGGAATTCAGTATCAGGAGGATCTGGTACGGATCGGGAATTACCGCTACGAATCCGGCGTGGAAGCGATGAAGTATTTCCTGGGGCTGAAGAAGCGCCCGACGGCGATTTTTGCGGCGACGGACGAAATGGCGATCGGCGCGATCCACAGCATTCAGGACGAAGGCTTGAAAGTGCCTGACGACTTCTCGATCATCAGCGTCGATAACATTCGCATGGCCTCGATGGTGCGTCCGCAGCTGACGACGGTGGCTCAGCCGATGTACGACCTCGGCGCGGTAGCGATGCGCTTGCTGACGAAGCTGATGAAGAAGGAAGCGGTCGAGAACCCGCGGGTCATTTTGCCGCATGAGACGATTTTGCGCTTGTCCGTAAGCCACGTTTGATCGGGTACAAGGGGCATACGGAAGAGCCGATAGAGAGATAATGTACACATAGAAAAATATATATGAAAAAGGTTATACAACGGAAAAAGCTCCTTCTCAGGAGCTTTTTTGAGTATTCGGGGACCCGATATCTTGCCCCTTCGTTATGGGGAGAACAGGAGTGAGCGAAACCATGATCAAAACGATTGGCTTGATGGGAGCGATGGATGAGGAAATTGCGTTGCTGCTGGAGAAGGTGGAGCGGCAGGAGCCGGTCATCGTCGCCGGAATCCGGTTCGTCAAAGGCGTGCTGCATGGCCGGGAGGTGGTCGTATGCAAATCGGGCGTCGGCAAAGTCAACGCGGCGGCGACCGCGCAAATTTTGATCGGCCGATTCGGCGTAGACGCGGTGTGGTTTACCGGGGTAGCCGGTGCAGTCCATCCGGATTTGGACGTGGGCGACGTCGTTATCTCCTCGTCCTGCCGGCAGCACGACATGGACGTCAGGCCGCTGGGGTTCCCGCGCGGCGTAACTCCGTATCAGGAGGTATCCGATTACCCGGCGGAACCGGCGTTCATCCGCTTGGCGGAGAGCGCCTGTGCCCGCCAGGGCACCGATCACAAGCATATGATCGGCCGGGTGCTGTCCGGCGATCAATTTATCGCCGATCATGGCTTTGTAGCCTCGGTGCTGCATGGGGAGCTGGGCGGCGCTTGCGTCGAAATGGAAGGGGCTGCGCTGGCCCAGGTTTGCCATATGAACCAGGTGCCGTTTATCGTCCTTCGTTCGATCTCGGATAAAGCCGACGGTTCGGCGGACGTGAATTTCGCCGAATTTACCGTGCTGGCTTCGCAGCGCTCGTTTGCGATTTTGAACGATATGATCGAGCATTTAGAACGATGAGACCAGGCTAATTAAGGATAATCCTGCAAGGCGACCGCGAGACTCTCGCGGTTTTTTGCCGTGATTTCGACCCGGCGGGGAATCCCCTCCCAATGCGAGAGGTCGTCGAGCCAGGCTTCAGGCAGGGAGAAGGGCGTTTGCGGCTGCCAACGATCGATCCAGGCTTTGGGGAGAGGCAGCTGCGGATTTTTCCGCAGGCTTTCCTTCAAAGGGTGGTCGCTCATCTCCAGCCACAACAAGCTCCAGGCGCGGGGAACGACCCGCCAGAAATCATATCCGCCGCCGCCCATGGCAACCCATCGTCCCTCGCAGTAAGTATGGGCCAGCTCGTGCAGGATCGCTGGCATTTCCCGGAAAATCGCCATGCTGCAATGCATGTGGGATAACGGGTCCAGGGCATGGGCATCGCAGCCGTGCAGGCTGACGATCAGGTCCGGCTGATAATAGGCCGTCAGCCGCCGTATCGACTCCTCGAAGCATTCCAGCCAGGAATCGTCTTCGGTATAAGGCTGCAGCGGCAGGTTCATGCAGGCGCCGTAGCCCTGATGCTCGCCGCGCTCCGGCAAAAATCCGGTCCCTGGGAACAGGTATTTGCCCGTTTCGTGAATGGAATAGGTGCATACGTCCGGGTCCGAATAGAAGCTCCACTGAACCCCGTCTCCGTGGTGCACATCCGTGTCCACGTACAAGACGCGCGCGCCGTAGCGGCGGCGGGCATAATCGATCGCCACCGCGGCGTCGTTGTAAATGCAGAAGCCGGCCGCTTTCGCCGACAAAGCGTGATGCAGCCCGCCGCCCAGATGCAGGGCGTGGGTGCTGGCGCCGGAGAGGACCGTTTCCACCGCCGTAATCGTCCCGCCGACGACCCAGGAGGCCGCCTCGTGCATGCCGGGAAAATACGGGGTATCTTCATCCAGCAGCCCGAATTGCTCGCCCCGGTTGATCCACTCCGGTTCCGGAGCCGGAGCGCTGAGCCGCTTGACGGCTTCAAGGTATGCCGGCTGATGGATCCACAGCAGCTCTTCGTCGGTCGCCGGCCGCGACGGGAGCATTTGATGCGGCGCTAGCGCGCCGAGCTCCCGCAGCAAATCCATCGTCAATTCCAGCCGGATCGGGTGAAACGGATGGCTGTCATGGAAGCGATAGTTCATCGCTTGCTCATGGTGGACGAATAAAGCGCTTCCAGGCACGGGATCACCCGCCTTTCTTTCTTGATCGCTCACAGCGAACGGCCACGAACGGTTTGAGATTCAATACATAAATCGCTGCTGGAAGCGGATTCGGTCAAACTGCTCCTCGGAGGAGAGGGGAACCTCTTTACCGATCCGCACCATCAGGCAATTGGCCGGATGGGAGCAAATTTCCGGGTCGTCGGTGGCATACCAGACCATGTCGACCGTTTTCATCAGGCGCTCCATCATGTTACGGTAATCCCAAACGGACAAGCCGCTGTTTTTCAAATCCCAATGCCAGTAATATTCGGTCGTAAACACGATATATCTCTCCATCTGGCCGCCCTCGAACGCCGTCCGGATCATCTTCGACCCGAGACCCAACGAACGGTAGTCGTCGGCCACCTCAATGGCTCCCAGCTCGATCAGGTCGGACATGCGGCCCTGCGACCAGCGCTCCAGCTCGTCGGGATAATGAAAGGTTACATAACCGACGATGGTCGACTCCTCCCGGGCCAGGATGATGCGGCCCTCCGGGAGCCCGGCGATCTCCACCAGCGCTTCATGCTGATCGGCAGGCTTGCGGAACGCGTCCAGATCCGGGTGCATTTTTAAGGTTTGGAGCTGCGAAGGGGCCACCGGTCCCTCCAAGACGATCTCACGATGCTGATGGGGCAGGGTGTGGCGGATATAGGTTTTAAGGTGTTCCATGGAACCGCCTCCTTTGCTCGTTCCCCTCACTTATAACAGAAAAATGAAAAATTGAAAAGTGTAGCCTGTGCGCGAAAACGTGTGCTATAATGTTCTCCGACATAAAATTTTCACATTTACAAGCCACTTGTGTGATTGTTGTTCTCGAAAAATAGCTTTTTCATCTATCGTTGCTTGCTTTTTCGATCGAAACGGATGCCTTCACCCAATGACGCTGAAAGAAACCTTTCACCTTACACTGCCATGTATCCGTTTTCATAAACTTTGATCTATTGTTAGGGTATTTCCAAAGATTAAGGGAGGATGAAACGATGAGTCAACTGCAAGGGGAAATCATTTCGGCGGGCGTTCCGTCGTCCAACATGAACAGCTATGAAGAGGCTTACGAAAACTTCAATTGGGATGGCGTAGAGAAGCAATTTTCCTGGTACGCCACAGGCAAAGTGAATATGGCTTACGAGGCGATCGACCGCCACGTGGACGCCGGCAAAGGCGATCGTGTAGCGCTGCGCTTCAGCGATCCGGCGCGGGAGGAGACGTACACTTACGAGGAGCTGCAAGGACTGACGGGCCGGTTTGCCAATGTGCTGCGCAAGTACGGGGTCACCAAGGGCGACCGGGTCTTCGTGTTTATGCCGCGGACGCCGGAGTTGTACGTGAGCGTGCTCGGGACGATCAAAGTGGGGGCGGTTGTGGGGCCGCTGTTCGAGGCGTTTATGGAGACGGCGGTCAAGGACCGGCTGGAGGACAGCGGGGCGGTGGCGCTAGTAACGACCCCGGCGTTGCTGCCGCGGGTGAAGCGCGAGGAACTGCCGACGCTGCGGACGATCTTCGTCGTTGGCGACGAGGTCGCTGCAGGGGACGGGATCGTCGATTTCAAAGCGGAGATGGAAGCGGCGTCCCCGGAGGCCGAGATCGAATGGGTGAACCGCGAGGACGGCCTGATTTTGCATTATACGTCCGGCTCCACCGGCAAGCCGAAAGGCGTTTATCATGTGCACAACGCGATGATTCAGCACTACCATACCGGGAACGTCGTGCTGGACCTGAAGGAAGGGGACGTGTATTGGTGCACGGCGGACCCCGGGTGGGTCACCGGGACGTCTTACGGCATCTTTGCCCCGTGGCTGCACGGGGTGACGAACGTCGTGCGCGGCGGACGCTTCAGCCCGGCCGATTGGTACGAGACGATTCAGAAAAACCAGGTGACTATCTGGTACAGCGCGCCAACTGCATTCCGTATGTTGATGGGAGCCGGGCAGGACGTGATCAAGCAATATGATCTCTCCTCGCTGCGCCACGTGATGTCGGTCGGCGAACCGCTGAACCCCGAGGTCGTGCGTTGGGGGATGAAGGTATATAATCATCGCATTCACGATACGTGGTGGATGACCGAAACGGGCGGACAGCTGATCTGCAACTATCCGTCGATGCCGATCAAACCCGGCTCGATGGGCAAGCCGGTGCCCGGCATCCAGGCGGCGATCATCGACGATAACGGCAAGGAGCTGCCGCCGTACCGGATGGGGAACCTGGCCATCCGCACCCCATGGCCGTCGATGATGCGGCTAATCTGGAACAATGCGCCGAAATACGAGGAATATTTCCGCATTCCCGGCTGGTATATCTCCGGCGATACGGCCTATATGGACGAGGACGGGTATTTCTGGTTCCAGGGCCGGATCGACGACGTGATCAACTCCTCCGGCGAGCGCATCGGCCCGTTCGAGGTCGAAAGCAAGCTCGTCGAGCATCCTGCCGTCGCCGAAGCCGGGGTAATCGGGAAACCCGATCCCGTGCGCGGGGAGATCATCAAGGCGTTCATTTCGCTGCGCGAAGGCTTTACGCCGTCCGAAGAACTGAAGGCGGAGATCGCCAAGTTCGTCAAGGAAGGGCTGTCCGCCCACGCTGCCCCGCGCGAAATCGAGTTCAAAGACAAACTGCCCAAAACCCGCTCCGGCAAAATCATGCGCCGCGTGCTCAAAGCCTGGGAGCTCAACCTCCCGGCCGGCGATTTGTCGACGATCGAGGATTAAGGGCGTCGATTTATGGAAGGTAAGGCCCCCTCAAGCGGCAGCTTGAGGGGCCTCTTTTTTGGGGATTTGCCCCCTCTGGGCCACCGGGATCCGATTATATGCGAAAAATCGTACATATTCGCTTATATTTAGCCAATTCACCGCGTTGTATATGAAATATCATACACAATCGTTCCTATGGAGCCTCAACCTTGATATTTTGTGCGAAAAATCGATCATACTCCACCAAACTTTTGGTTCACAGCGGATTATGTTCGAAACATCATATTTAAGCTACTGTCTGTCATTCACACAAACCAGAGATTTGTCAGAATGCGTCTGAAACAACAAGCCCCGCTCCGTGCTACCGCTATAGTTCGATAGTCAAGCTACAATATACCTGTTTTAAACTGTGAAAATTCTCCGAAATTATATAATAAACAAAAATGATATTTTCTCATAAATATAGGCGACAACGGCGATGGTTAAGGGGCAAATTGGCTCGGCATCATATTTTACCGATCAATTATGGGACTTGATCAACAGCGACCGTTTGGATGAAAGAGAGAAAGCCCGATCCGAATGGAGGGCAAATGCGGAGCTTTATGCCCGTGATTATGAGGGTTTGCGAACAAGATTACCACGGGATATTTCTGAATTTTTTCAAAAGAATGATTTTCATGATTATCGAATCGTGGATTTCAAAATAACGCAAACCCAAAACGGTCCGAAGTTCCCGGTTTCGGTGGTACTGATTGTCTCCAATAGCGATGATAAATGGACGATCGCTTATAGCAGGGTTTCGAGAATAAGCCTGGATTTTATCTCGGGGACCTCTTCTTATGAGATCGGAAGAGGTTTGGATCATTGGGGTTATGATGAGTTTGCGGCTGTAGATCACGACACCCTATCGCATGAAATTCTATTCGCATCCGGGGCAACGCTGCTGGTGCATTTTAAGGACAAACATATTTCTTTGAGCAGGCTGAGGTAGCGATGACTGGAGGTAATAGAGAGAGAAGATTGTATGGACTTCAAAGCTTATTCTCTTGACTCTAACCATTATGATGCAACCAGTGTTTTAGGATTGGCTTTGCTTCGAATGAAGGACTATCATGAAGCATTAGCCGCCTTTATAATATCCCATCAAATCGATCCTCAAAATATAGATGCATTAACGATGTAATTTATTGCTATATTAAGCTGAACCAGTTTCAAGATGCGTTCCATTGGGCTCAAAAAGGCTTGATGGTTGACTGCGAAAATAAACGGACCAAGGATTCTGCGCAATAGAGCTCTTATTCGATGATTTAACCCAAAGTGTAGCTATGTCGGGAGAGTTCGAGGTGCTGGAGTGAAGGTGAGAGAGGGATATGGGACATCCAAATTGGCGTTTTCGCCATCAGTCTGATTATCTATCGGGTATGAAACTGCGGTTGGCGGTGTATTCACCAGCAAATCCAAAATGGGACCATGATCATTCGAGTTTTGCTGGGCCAATGTTCCCGAGGAACTCTGCAAAGGATACACGACGGAGGATAAGTATTACTGGATCTGTCCCGACTGCTATGAAGATTTTAAAGACATGTGTAGGTGGAGGGTTCAATCTTAAATCAAGCATGAAAAGTAAGCTGCTATAAAGAAACGGACTCGCTAGCAACGATTCGTTGCCGGGCGAGTCCTTTGTTTTGTTATAGCTCTCTTAATATGACAGACCGTCGTCAAGTTAAGTAGCGTATGATTCCTTGTATGTGCTAACTATAGGGCTAATTAATGAAGGGAAGATCGGATCTATGAATGACATGAAATTTAGTGAAGCCGTTGAGCGTTCCTTACGGATCAGACAACTTTATCATCAGTTGGAGCGACGCTACCATGAACAGGAATGGACGGTGGAAGAGGATGCGTTGGCTTTTCTAACCGATGCCGGGCTGGTCGGCCGTCTGACGATGTCGCAGCAAGGGCGCTGGCCCGTTCCGGGGGAGACGGAATCCGAACTGGAGCATAAGCTTGGCGAGTGTGTATGGTGGCTGATCATTCTGGCAGAGCGCCTGGACATGGATGTCGGCCGAGCAGTAGAGCAGTTTTTGACCAAGACGGAGAATTTGTTGGCCGATTAACAAGGCAGGTCCTTGTATCGATAACAAAGCCGGGACCCTCAGTCGCACAAGTCTTAGTTTGAACATTTGCCCGTTAAAAAAGCAGCAGGCTCTTCTCAGAACCTGCTGCTTTTGCTTTATTTACTGTACTGCACCGGCGATGACGGCGGGGATTCGCCCAGCACGTTGACGGAGGTGACCTGGATCCAGACGGTGCTGGAATCGGTTTTGAACGAATAGTGCGTATCCGAGGTGGAGCCGACCTTCGTGTAGGAGCCGCTTTCGGCATCGGATACGTAGACGTTGTAGCTCGTTACGAGGTCCAAGGCGCCATTGGCCTCCCAGCTCACCGTAAACCCGCGGTCGCCCTTCTGGACGTTCACCCCGGCCGGTGAGGCGGGGAGAGGGCCGTCCGAACCGTTGTCCCCGATCGTGCCGTCTCCATCCGGAGTATTGCCTTGGCTGTCCGGCGTCGATCCGGAGTCGTCCGGTAGCACGCTTCCGCCGAGATAGCTGACGATCGCGCTTGGCGATGATTCATGACCGGCGACATCGACCGCCGTCACATAATAGGCGGTGCTAAAGCCCGCGGAACCGGAATCGGCAATCGAGGCCGGATCCCCGGTTAAGGCCGCTTTCCCGGTGTATTGGAACGTTACGCCGTCGTCCGCGCGGTATAAGCGGTAACCGACGACGTCTTTTTCACGGTTCTCGCTAAACGTGATCGTGACCGCGCCTCCGCCGTTCGACAGGTTGACGCCCTGCGGAGAAGCCGGTGCCTGGCCGTCGTCGGTGCGCGGATCCGGCTTATACGGCGCGTCTTCGCCGGCATCCTTCGGCATGTAGAAGCTCAGCGGTTTATGGCCGCCGGACATACCGGCAAAGGCTTTCTCGAGCTCTTCTTTGAGCACCTGGATCGGCGTCTCGCGGCGAACGACGACCTTCTCCCGCAGCATATCGGACGGCGTCTTCTCCAGCGGCACGTAGTTGATGCCTTCATAGGTAACGTATTTCGCTCGGATCAGGACATCGTCCGGTTCCGTCGGCACGAATTTGGCGTTGAAAATATCCGTAACCAGCTTGCCGGCCTGCTGCGTCAACTGGGTCGGCAGTTTGCCGCTGTAGCCGGACACCGTTTTGGACACGATGCCGTCCGGTTTGGCGAATTCTTTGGTAACGAACAGACCCTGTTCGTTTTCGGTCACCTCGCTCATGACCTGCGCCCAAATTTTGCGGGCCCGCGATTTGCCGGCTTCCGAGAGCGTGTTGACCGGTTCCTTATAGCCGACCCAGACGCCTAGAGTCACGTCCGGCGAATAGCCCATAAACCAGACGTCGGCATAGTTTTGCGTCGTGCCCGTTTTGCCGACGACCGGGATCTTGCCGTAGTTTTTAAAGTCGCTTTTGATCGATTTGCCCGTGCCGTCTTTGATGACGGTGCGCAGCATATCGGTCATCAGGTAAGCCGTTTGCTCGGAGAATACCCGTTGCGGTTTGACTTCATGCTTGTAGACGATATTCCCTTTGGCATCGGCGATTTTCTCGATCATGTACGCGTCGGTGAACTCTCCGCCATTGGGGATCGCGCTGTAGGCATTGGTCAATTCTTCGACCGTCACGCCGTATTTCAAACCGCCGAGCACGCCAGTTTGCGCGCTGTAATCCTCGTCCTCCAGCGTGGTGATGCCCAGCTTCTTGGCGAAGTCCCAGGCCTTGTCGATGCCGACGATATCGTTGAACACCCGCAGCGCCGGAATGTTCCGGGATTCGTTAAGCGCGGTCCGGGCCGTTACGAGGCCCTTGTAGCCGCCGCTCGAGTTCACCGGAATATGGAACCCCTTTTGATAGTCCTTCAAAATGATCGGCGAATCGTCGATGATGCTGGCCGGCTGAATCAAACCGGCGTCGATGGCCGGCAAATAGGCGGCGATCGGCTTCATCGTCGAACCCGGTTGACGTTTCATTTGCGTCGCGTAGTTCATCTGCTCCGTATAGAAATCCCGGCCTTCGATCATGCCGAGAATCGCGCCGGACTTGTTGTCGATCATCATCGCGGCGACCTGTTCCAGGCCTTTTTTCTCGCTGTAAGGGGAGAAATTCTCCTCGTTGTCCGAGACCTTGTGCATCGAATTGTAAACCTGCTTGTCGATGGTCGTGTACACGCGGTAGCCCCCGGTCAACAGCTCCTGCCGGGCTTCCTCCAAAATTTGCGAGTTGGCGGCCACTTCCTCCTTGGTCATCTCCGGATTGTTCAGCATGCCGATGACGATCGCGCCTTGCCGTTCCGTTTCCAGCATCAGGTAAGGGAAGGTGTCGTAAGCCTTTTTGGTCGGCTCGGCCAGCGATCCCTTGATGTCGAAGGCGAGCGCTTCGTTATACTGGGCCGACGTGATTTTGTTCTCTTCCAGCATGCGCTGCAGCACCAACTGCTGGCGTTTTACCGCCCGCCCGAAGGCTTCCTCGTTGAATTCCCCTTTGCCGTTAAAGGCGGAATAGGAGGAGGGCAACTGCGGCAACCCGGCCAAATACGCCGCTTGCGCAATGTTCAGGTCCTCCAGATTGGCGACGTTGAAGATCCCCTTGGCCGCGGCTTTGATGCCGTACACTTGGTACCCGTTGGAGCCGTTGCCGAACGGAACCTTATTCAAATAAGCCGTAATGATTTCTTCCTTGGATAAAAAACGTTCCAGCCGGAGCGCCAGCAGCATCTCCTTGACCTTACGGTCTTCCGTCTTGTCCAGGTTCAGGAACACGCGCCGCGCCAACTGCTGCGTCAGCGTACTGCCGCCGGTCTGAACGTCCTCGTGGAGAAGCCTTTGCTTGACCGCGCGCAGCGTACCCTTAAAGTCGATGCCGATATGCTCCTCGAAATGGTTGTCCTCGATGGCGATCACCGCATCGAGCACCGTCTGGGGAATTTCCTTGTAAGCGACGGGGCGGCGGTCTTCTTCCGAGCGGAGCTGGCCGATGGGCTGTCCGTCGCGGAAATAAGCGAATCCCGTCATCTCGTTATGGTTGATCTTCTCTTCAATGTCGGTACGCGACCGCACCGGATCGTCCTTGACGATGGAGGATACGTATCCGAATACGGCGCCCCCGGCAAACAACGCACCGGCAAAACCCAGCACGACGAGCCAACCTACGATCGCCCAGGCTAAGCGGCCTTTTTTGCGCCGTCGGGCCGGCTTGTCGCTGCGGGTTTTTCGCCCTTGCTTGCCGGAGCTTTTGTCGTTCTCATGAGCCATGAATGATCCTCCTTTTCAAACAGCAACATTATAGCATAAAAAAGGGGATTTGGATGTTGTTTCAGCCTATTTTGGCGTGGTTTGGAGCGTTTTATCGCGAAAATAGGACCGGTGAACCTCCGCGGCGATCCCTCGAAAATGATCCGGCCTTATTAGTTTCGGGAGGTTTGACTTTGGAAATGCATCTATGTTATAAAATAACTTAATCGCATATCGACAAAGGCTTGGAAAGACTAAGTAGAAGGCGGAATCCCGCCGCTCAGAGAATCGGTGGTCGCTGCGAACCGAACGGGCGGATCCCTTTTGAATTACCGTCTGGAGCCGTCCGGGGGAACGCGCGAAGCGATAAGCGCGCCAGTAGTCCGGTACCGGGATAACCCGTTATACGAATGAAGTGAAAACCGTGATGCGGATCGCCGGCAGTTTGCCGTTGCGTCGGCAGGCGGTTTTAATTAGGGTGGTAACGCGAGCGCTCCTTCTCGTCCCTTGGGATGAGAAGGAGCTTTTTTGCGTTTTTCGATAGGCAGCCCGAACATATTGGATGGAGGAATGAGCAAATGAAGTGGGAAGAATTAAGCGCGGCGCAGCAGGCCGAGGTGGAACGCCAGTTGAAGGTGATTTCCCGCGGCGTGGTGGAAATTGTGCCGGAGGACGAATTGAAGCGGAAGGTCATGAAATCGGTCGTGACCGGCAAAGCGTTGAAAGTCAAGCTGGGGCTCGACCCGTCGGCGCCGGATATTCACGTCGGGCATACGGTGGTCATGCAGAAGCTTCGCCAGTTCCAGGAGATGGGCCATCAGGTGCAGTTGATCATCGGCGACTTTACGGGGCGGATCGGCGATCCCACCGGTAAATCGGAAACCCGCAAGCAGCTGACGGAAGAAGACGTGCAGCGGAATGCCGAAACGTACCGCCAGCAAATTTTCAAAATTTTGGACCCTGCCAAAACGCAGGTTAACTTTAACTCCGAATGGCTGGCGCCGATGACGTTTGCCGACGTCGTGAAGCTGTCCGCCAAAGTGACGGTGGCGCGGATGCTCGAGCGTGACGATTTCACGAAGCGCTACACGAGCGGCCAGCCGATCAGCATCCATGAGTTTTTCTACCCGCTGATGCAGGGCATGGATTCGGTGGCGCTGGAGAGCGACATCGAGCTTGGGGGAACGGACCAGAAGTTCAACCTGCTGATGGGACGTACGCTGCAGAAGGAGTACGGCAAGGACACGCAGGTCGCGATCATGACCCCGATCATCGAAGGGCTGGACGGCGTGCAGAAAATGAGCAAAAGCCTCGGCAACTACATCGGCATTAATGAAGCGCCGAATGAAATCTACGGCAAAGCCATGTCCGTGCCGGACGAGCTGATGACGAAATACTACGAGCTCGTGACGGATTTGTCGGGCGAGGAGCTGGCCGTGCTGACGGAAGGGATCCAGTCGGGAGCGGTGCATCCGCGCGATGCCAAAATGAAGCTGGCCTACACGCTGGTCCGGATGTACCACGGGGCGGAAGCGGCCGAAGCGGCTCAAGAGCATTTCGTCACCGTATTTCAGCAGCGGGCGCTGCCGGAGGACATCGAAGAGAAGGAGATTCCTGCCGCTGAGCTGGAGGACGGGAAAATCCGCCTGATCAAGCTGCTGACGCTGATCGACTTCGCCGCCTCCAACGGGGAAGCCAAACGTAGCATCCAGCAAGGCGCGGTCAAACTAAATGAAGAGAAGATCGACGATCCGAACGCCGAAATTTGGCTTGCAGGCGGGGAGATCATCCAGGTAGGCAAGCGCAAATTCGCCAAGCTGTTGGTGAACAAATAAGATGATTGACAAGGTCGGAATATGTGTGTTCCGGCCTTTTTTGTCAGATTAATCAAGAAGTAAGATTATTGAAAAATATTCCATATAATGTTATAATATTACTAATTCACGTAAAGGAGGTTTTATTTTGAAAAAGCAGTTATTATGTTGTCAGGTGGGCCAGATTCAAGTACACTTGCTTATTGGGTAAAACAACAAGGTTACGAGCTTCATTCGCTGACTTTTAATTTCGGTGAAGAGGAAGGGGACGCTGAGAAGCAATGCTCACAATTTATTGCAGATCAAGTTTCCAGTTCTCATAAGTTTGTAGATTTTATATCTCCAATGAAAGATTTGTATGCTTTTGATGACATACCAGATCCCATACACATACTAAGAAAAGTTGCCACCCCATATGAACATGTAAGAGGATTTGGAGCTGGTATAGCTTTGTCTATTGCTGCATCTTATGCAATTGAGCTGGGGGCGAGCGATTTATTCTATGCTGTTCACAAAGATGATACTGTATATAGAGAAAATAATGATGATTTCTTTAAATTAATATCTAAAGCTATTTCTATTGAGTGCGGAAAAGGTTTCAAGATTCATACCCCTTTCTTAGGAAAAAGCAAAGCGGAAGTTTTACGATTAGGTGCTGAATTAGGAGTGCCCCTTCAAAAAACATGGAGTTGTGCTACGAATAGTGAAATACAATGTGGTACATGTGAACCTTGTAAAGATCGAAGAAATGCATTTATTATTAATGGAATTGAGGATCTGACATTGTATAAAGATCCATCCCAATTTTTGCTTATAAACATGCATAATCGGAGTTAAAGAGGAACAGAACTTTACTGTTCCTCTTTTAATCATAGAAAGAAAGGATCCGATGATGACTGATTGTATACTTTGCGAAGTTATAAAATCCCGGGAAGCCGTCATTTTATACGAGTCCACACACGTTCTGTGCATATTCGATCTATATCCGGCTACAAAAGGACATTTGTTGATTTTTCCGAAGTCGCATATTGAACGGTTGCATCTGATCGATGACGATCCCCTGCAAAACGACTTGTTTGATACGTTGGTTACCGTATGTAAGTGGCTTGTGGAGAGTCAATTGTGTACGGACTATAATATTGTTCAATGTAACGGACCGCTAGCGGATCAAGAAATTCAGCATGTTCATTTTCACGTCATTCCGCGTTATGTGGAGGACGGCATCGTAATCGATCTGAACGAACATGCAGAGCGTGCGGATCGGAAAACGTTACAGTCGATTGGCAGCCTGATTACTAGAACCAAACATCAAAAAACCGGCCCAAGTCGATAACGACTTGGGCCGGTTTTGCTTGCGAATCTTAACGGTTGTAGAACTCGACGATTTGTTTCTCGTCGATGTCTTGGGACAGCTCGGAACGTTCAGGCAAACGGATGAATTTGCCTTCCAGAGCCGTATCGTTGAATTCCAGGTAAGCCGGAAGATGCGAACGGTTTTCCAAAGCTTCTTTAACCGAGGAAAGACCGCGGCTTCTTTCGCGAAGGCCGATAACGTCGCCGATGCTAACGCGATAGGAAGCGATGTCCACTTTCTTGCCGTTAACGGTTACGTGGCCATGGGATACGAGCTGACGCGCACCGGCGCGGGAGTTCGCAAAGCCAAGACGGTAAACGAGGTTGTCCAAACGGCTTTCAAGCAGGAACATGAACGTTTCGCCCGCGATACCAGGCATATGTTGCGCTTTCTCGAACAGGGTGCGGAACTGCTTCTCACCCAAACCGTACATGTGGCGGAGCTTTTGTTTCTCGAGCAGCTGTGCGCCGTAGTTGCTGATTTTTCTGCGTTGGTTAGCGCCGTGTTGTCCCGGAGGGAAAGGACGCTTCAAGTCTTTGCCTGTACCGCTCAAGGAAATGCCGAGACGGCGGCTGAGTTTAAATTTAGGACCAGTGTAACGTGCCATTGTATAGGTAGACTCCTTTGTTGGTTAAATTTCGTGTAGGGTTCTACTTGCGCGGGTTTTGTATGGCCGAGCGAAGGATAGAAAAATACGCTCTCTGACAAGAAAGTTCAGCCGCTGTCCTGTCAGCAACAAAAACCGAGAGGGTGCTCGCATGCGTTACGCCCTAATCAAGACTCTATCCAGTCTTTATCAACAATATATATTATATGAATTGGTGGGATAAAGTCAATAAGATGTTTTTGTTTGAAAAGGGGATTTTTTGTCGATAGGGCTTTTGGCCTAAAAAAACGGCTCGAAACTAAGGAATTATAATGCAAAACCACTTGGAAGATAGTAAAATGAAGATAGCAATCAAGAACGGACAAAGCAGAGCAGACAAGCGGTAATTCAGGCAGAGCCGCTTGTCCGTTACGTGTTATCAATTAAGCCGCTGGCTCAAATACTACGCGGTATAAAGGAGCTTTTTTATGGCCAATCAATCCAGGGGGCACCCGACGATGAACTTGAATAACGCTAACCTCCTGCCGCAGCTTGATCATGGCGAGAATTATACGGATTGGCTGCGGCAGATCGATATTACTGCCTACGATTTTCCATACATCGAACCTGTTATTTTAAATGCTTATGCGGAATGGTGCCAGTTGGTCTCGGACATCCCGGAGCTTCGCGATGCTCGTTTTTTTGTTGCGAACCCTGCCGGGAAACTGCTGCTCGCCGATCCGGACATCCCGGAGGAAACGCAGCAAGCCGCGGGTTGTTCGCAGCCGCTGGAGGATGCAGTATCCGCGAGCCTCCATGAGCTCGGTACGGTCACTGTGGCTTCGCCGGAGGGCGTTTATGCGGCGATTCCCGTCTTTACCCGCCTGCATGGGGAATTATTGGCCGTAGTTGCCTGTTGCTTGCCGGCTTATGACGGCCCGGCAGCCGTGTTGTTTATGAAGACGGCGGCGCAGCTTTTTCGGACATGCTTCTATAAATGCTTCGAAGCCATGTTCGTGTCCGATTTGCTGTCCGTCCAGCACCGGGCCAAACGCGAGGAGCAGCGGCGGTCGAAGCTGTTTCAGATCGTGCAAAAGCTGCACGACAAGATCGACGTCGATTCCGTGCTGACGGAGGTGTTTGAACGGGTTTCGGGCATGTACCCCGCAGCCAAGCTGGAACTGCTGATGTCCCAAGACCATCTCAGCCGTGACCCGCGGGTCAAGTCGCTTCAACTGCACGGCCAGGGAGAAGATATTTGCGTCAGGGCTTTCATGGAGGGACGCATGCAGCTCAACCAGTTGCCTGATCCTGAGGGGGGCGGAGCCTCCCAAGTGGAAATCGCCGTCCCGCTTAGCGGGAAGCAAGGCGTGTACGGCGTGTTTCATTTGCTGATTCAGCAGAATTTAATCGACGACGTCGATTTGCAGCTCATCGGCATGCTGGCCGATACGGCCGGCACGGCGTTCGAGAACGCCAAGCTGTACGAGCAGTCCAATTTGCTGATCAACGAGCTAAGGTTGATCAACGAACTGACCAAACGGCTCAATCAGAGCTTGCGGCCCAAGGAAGTATTCCAGTTTGCTACCGACGAACTGCTAAGGATTTTCAACGCCGAGCACTGCTGCATTTCGCAGCTCAACCGGGAACAGGGGATCTTCGAAATCATGTCCAGCAATGTCCCCGGGTTGTCGAAGGAGCAATTTCCGAACAATTACGGCTTCAGCGGACTCGTATATGCCACGCATGAACCGATCATCCTGTCCGACTACCACGCTTACGGGAAGGTATCCTCCCGGTTTATGGATGAGACGGAGTCCCGTTCGCTGATCACGGCTCCTTTAATCGTCCGGGGCGAGGTGATCGGGGCCATTATGCTGGCGCACAAGCAACCTCGTTTTTTTTCTTACGACAATTACAAGCTGCTTCAGGTTCTTTCCTCACATATCGGTCTGGCCATCGCTAACGCTTCGTTGCACGCCGAGGTACGCCGAATGGCAAACCGCGACATGTTGACCGGACTTTACGCACGTCACTACGTAGATGATGCCATCCAGGAATTCCAAAAAAAAGACGCCGGCGGTTCGTTGATCATCGTCGATATCGACCAGTTTAAGCAGGTCAACGACACGTTTGGCCACCAAACCGGAGACAAAATCCTGAAACAGGTCTGTTCCATCGTCAAAAGCTCGATTCGCAAAACCGATATCGCCGCTCGCTGGGGAGGCGAAGAGCTGGCTGTCTATTTGCCCGGCGCGGACGCGAGCAACAGCTATCAAATCGCCGAGACCATCCGGCTGCGTGTGGCGATGGATACCGATCCGGCGGTGACCGTTTCGTGCGGTATCGCCGACTGGGTTCAGGGAGAAGATAAGATCAGCGTGGAATCCTTGTTCTACCAGGCGGATATGGCGTTATACAAAGCCAAGAACAACGGGCGGAACCAAACGCAAATCGGAATGAGGGACGGAACGCCGTGACTTGGTTTCGGGGCCATGCCTTAACAAAAAGAGCGTTTCTCGGCCGGATTGCGTCCGGCAGGGAGCGCTCTTTTTGCATAGATTCGGAACCATGGTGGCAGGCTACTGCTAATGCAGCTTGGATGATCATGGCAGATCGATCTCAACCGGGGACTTCGAAGACGAGGGGCGTTTGCACGATGGGAATGCTACGGATACGGACCAGATATTATCGTAACATCGCAAGGTCGCTACTGCTATTAATCATATTAACTTCCTGTGGTATCAACGAGGCGAAAACCCCCGAGCAGTGGTTCGACTTCACCTGGTCGGGGCTGGCCGGCTGCGACGCCTTGACGTTCCGCGGACTTGCGGCTTTGCAGCGCGGGAGCGAACAAGTTCTGGAGGAGAGCATCAGCTATACCGGACAACTGAAGGAACACCGGGAGCTGAAAATCAAAGCCGAGCCGGACGGCGGCAATCCCGCCGGTCGCTTTCATCGAATGCAGACGCCAGGAACGGGCAAATCCGCCGGTTTCGAGGCTATGCTGCGCTGGGAGGACGGCGATTGGCTGCTGCAATCGCAGGAAAGCGATGCCTTGCTGCAGGGGATGAAGCGACTGAATCCGCTGGATCAGCTGGAGGAAATCCGCAGAATCCCCCCGGCCGCGAAGAAAATCTCCGCGGAAAGCGGCGCCGCGCGCGGAACGAAAGTGCTCCGCATCGAGCTGGATCCCGCCGAAGCCGGAATCCGGCTGAAGGATAAGCTGCTTTCGGAAATGGAGCTGCTGCGCCAGGATTGGGACAAGAAGCTGGCAAATGTTCCCCCGGAGAAGAGAGTGAAGCTGCAAAAGGAGTTGTCGTCGATTTGGACGGCGGGGAACGAGCAGCTTCAGCAGCGGCTCGAATCCATGGAAGCCGGCGTGGTGTATCACTTGACCATTGACCGCAAATCGGGACTGCCGGCAAGGCTGACCTCCGAAACGACGATGGAGTACTGGTCCCCGCAAGGTACGAGACAACGGGAGGTGCTGAGGACGGACAACCGGTTCGTAGACTATAAATAGAGTCCTGCGGGCTGACTTTCCGGCCTCTTTCGTGCTACAATAGTAGAATAATTAACCAATGGTTAAACACGCGGGTTCCTTGGAGCGGACGGTCCGCGAAGGGGAGAGCTCGTTACATTTTTGAGGAGAGTGAGCCAGATGCGAGATCCTAGAGTACAAAAGCTGGCGGAGAACCTGGTCGGTTATTCCGTAAACGTCCAGCCCGGCGAAAACGTCCTGGTCGAAATGATCGGCGACGAACGCGATTTGTTGAAAGCGGTGGTGGAAGAGGTAGGCAAGAAGGGCGGCAACGCCTTCGTTGAAATTACTGACCGCACCGTGCAGCGCTCACAGCTTAAATATGCCACGGCTGAAGGCATGAAAACCTGGGCCGAATACGATTTGAAACGGATGCAACTGATGGATTGCTACATCGGGATTCGCGCGGGTTCCAACGTCAACGACATGTCCGACGTGCCCGAGGATAAGATGAAGCTGTACAATTCGCTTTATTCCCATCCGGTACATAGCGAACAGCGGGTAAAACGCACGAAATGGGTCGTGCTGCGTTACCCGAATGCCAGCATGGCGCAATTGGCCAATACGAGCACCGAGGCGTTCGAGGATTTTTATTTTGACGTCTGCAACCTGGATTACGCCAAAATGGACCGGGCGCAGGACGCGCTTGCCGAACTGATGAATAAGACGGACAAAGTCCGGATTACGGCGCCGGGCACCGATCTGACCTTCTCCATCAAGAACATCGCCGCGATCAAATGCTCCGGCCAGAAGAACATTCCGGACGGCGAGGTGTACACCGCACCGGTTCGCGATTCGGTGAACGGCACGATCAGCTACAACGCGGCGACCTTGTACAACGGCATTACGTTCGAAAACATCAAATTCCGGTTCGAAAACGGGAAAATCGTCGAGGCGACGAGCAACGACACGAAACGGATGAACGATATCCTCGATTCCGACGAGGGGGCAAGACATATCGGGGAGTTCGCGATCGGCTTCAACCCGTATATTTTGCATCCGATGAAGGATATTCTGTTCGACGAGAAGATCGCCGGCAGCCTGCACTTTACGCCGGGCCAAGCCTACGAAGAAGCGGATAACGGGAACCGTTCGTCGATTCACTGGGATCTCGTGCTGATCCAGCGTCCGGATTACGGCGGCGGGGAGATTTATTTCGATGACGTGCTGATCCGCAAAGACGGCATTTTCGTTCTTCCGGAGCTCGCGGGGCTGAATCCGGAAAACCTGAAATAACAAGAAATGTCCTTGCTAGGAAAGCGGATTCAATGTATGATTGAAGTATGTTATTTCCAATGTTAATCACGGAGGGATCCCTATGGCCACGAACAATGAAGCGGTAGTAGAAATCGCCCAAACCGCGGGTAAATTTACTTCTTCCATTGTGCTCCAAGCTGACAACAAGTATATCGACGTAAAAAGCATCCTGGGTCTATTCACCACGCTCGTGAACACGAAGAGCTACGAACTTCACGTTCACGGACCGGATGCGGACGAAGCAAAGAAAGCCGTAAGCGAAGTTTTTGCCAAGCACGGCCTGGATGTTAAAGTCGTCGCCGAATAAACGTTAACGGAGAACGCTCCTGCCCTTATGGCGGGGGCGTTTTTAATGCCGTTCGGATCGTCGGGGGAAGCGGATTCCGCAGGCGGGTTAATTTGCGGAGGTTCTTGTATTGGTCTGCGATTTCGTCTAATATTAAGAATAGAGTAGTTGTGTATCGATATTGGACATAGGGGGGAAAGAAGCATGACTTCATCTGAGTTGCAGGAGGAACTGAACCTGAAAGCACTTAATCTTCTGAAAGAAGATGCAGATAAAATAGAAAAGCTGATCGAAGTACAGATGGAGAACTTGGCCACACGTTACTGTCCTCTCTATGAGGAAGTGCTGGATACCCAGATGTACGGTTTCTCCAGGCAGGTAGACTACGCAGTTCGCGTCGGACTTATTCAAGAAACGGTAGGCAAACAAATCCTCAGCAGACTTGAACGGAATTTGGCCTCGCTCTATGAAGCCATGAACAATAAACAGTAATCGAACTGTTGCGCCTTAATAATACAAGCGTATGCATCCGGAGGCTCCGGATCATACGCTTGTTTTGTGTTGTTAGACGAGATAGAAGGAAACGCCGAGGATGGCGTAGACCGCAAGCAGCAGCAAACCCTCGTACCAGTTGGTCTGGCCGTCCTGCGTAATCGATTTGGCGATGAATACGGAGACGCCGATCGCGGCTAGCTCGATCACGGTAAAGACGATATCCATCGGTCTGCCGAACAGATGGCTGACGAAAATCAGTACCGGGGCTACGAACAAGGCGATTTGCAAACTGCTGCCGACGGCGATTTCCACGGCGGCGCCGATTTTGTTCTTCATGGCCAGAAGGACGGCGGCGCTATGTTCGGCGGCATTGCCCACGATGGCAACGACAAAGGCGCCGACGAATATTTCGCTGAGCCCGAACTTGGCGGTAAACGTATCAAGCGTATGTACAAGCCATTCGCTGACGAACGCCACCATTACGGTAGCGAGCACCAGGTAGAGGATCGATTTGCCTTTGGACCAGGCCGGTGCATGTTCGTGCGGCAGTTCTTCTTCCTCGGCATCGGTGATGTCGGCCAAATGGTTCTTGTGGGTGATCATGGAGAAGACCAGCCACAGCAGGTAAGCCGCGATAAGAATCCCCGCGACGACCAAGCTTAAGGAGGTCCGGTCACCGTCTTGAAGCACGTGGGTTTGCAGGAAAATCGCCGGGACGAACAAGGCGATGATGGCTACGATCATCAGCGAGCCGTTCATGCCGGCCAGCGCAACGTTGTATTTCTGTACTTTGAATTTGAGGCCCCCGACGAACAAGCTTAGCCCGAGCACGAGCAGCAGGTTGCCGATAATGGATCCGGTGATGCTCGCCTTCACCATGTCGAATAGGCCCTCCCTGACGAGCAGGATGCCGATGATCAGCTCGGCCGCATTGCCGAACGTGGCGTTCAGGAAGCCGCCCAGCCGTTGGCCCGCGTAATGGGCCACGCTTTCCGTCGCCTTGCCGAGAAAGCCGGCTACGAAAATGACGGCGATGGCGGAGATGATGAATTGCAGCGTCGCCGACCAATGCGCGAAATGCCCGATGGCACTTAGTGCAAAGAAAATCAGCAGCAATGCGGGGGAAATAACCTTTTTCATGGAACACCTCGGGTCAGTAATTTTTTGGCAAAAGCCGAATGTAACAATTTTACTCAAAAATAAACGAAAGGTCTATATTTGCTTTAAATCGACTTACGATTTACAATGAAATTAATGAGGTTGAAGGAGGAATGACCATGACCGAACAACTGCAGTTGGATAGTGGGCTGATTCGGATTTCAGACGATGTCGTTGCGAAAATCGCCGGAATGGCAGCTCTGGAGACACCGGGAATTGCAGCGATGTCCGGCGGGCTGTCCGAAGGCTGGGCAAAACGGTTAAGCGGCAAAAATGTGCAAAAGGGCGTCACGGTAGAAGTCGGTCAATTGGAGGCGGCGATTGATCTGCGCATCATCGTATTGTACGAAACGCCGATCCACGAAGTTTGCCGGATGCTTCAGCAGAACGTTCGCGAAGCGGTAGAGAGCATGACGGGGCTTAAAATTGTAGAAGTAAACGTGAAAGTCGAGGGTGTCGCGTTTAAGGACGACGAGGTCTGATCGATCCTTGGCCTTCTGCAGTGATATAGAAGTTTCGCTTTCGGCCTCGGGTAGACCGGACAGCTGGCATAAGAAAAAGACTACGGAATTCGTTCCGTAGTCTTTTTTTGGCTTCCTAGAGCTGCCGTCTTCCCTGGCTTCTCATTTCAAACGGCGTCGATTCCCGGACCACCACCGACTTGGTGCGTTCCTGCTTGGCCGGCAGCGCCGATTCCCGGGAGATGCTCAGCACGATCCCCATGGAGGCCATCATGACAAGCAAGGAGGAACCGCCCGCGCTAATAAACGGCAGGGTGACCCCGGTAACCGGAATCGTGTTCGTGACGCCGCCGATATTGACGAAAGCCTGAATCGCGATCAGGCCCATGATGCCGACCCCGGTCAACGTGCCAAACATGCTGGAGCAGCGCAGCGATACCAGCAGTCCCCGCCAGATAAAGTAAACGTAAAATAGCAGGAAGATGAGCGTGCCGATAAAACCGAATTCTTCGCCGATCACGGAAAAAATAAAGTCGTTGTAGGCATTCGGCAAATAATGCAGCTTTTGGATGCCTTGTCCAAACCCGGTGCCCGTGATCCCCCCGTGACCGATCGCGGTCAGCGATTGGATGAGGTTATAGCCGATACCTTGCGTATCCTCCCAGGGATTGAGATAAGCCTGAATGCGGCCCATCCGGTAGTTGCTGTCGGCCGCGGCCACGTCGGGCGGGTTAATCTTCTCCAACAGGGTACCGACGCCGATTACGATGCTTGCGCCGACCACGAGCAAGGCGATCGAACCCAGGATATGCTTCAGGTTGGCCCCTCCGGCGAAAATGATCAGACCGGCGGTGGCCACGAGAATCAGGCAGGAACCGAGGTCCGGCTGGAGCATGATCAATCCGGCGACGAAGCCGACGATTACCATGACCGGGATGTACCCGGTCCGCAAATCCCGAAACCGTTCGCCTTTCTTCGAGATCAAGGCCGACAGGTACAAAATCGTCGTGATTTTGGCCAGCTCCGTCGGCTGAATGCCGAGCGTGCCGATGGTGAACCAACTGGCCGCGCCGTTGATGTTCCCGCCCACGTAAGGTACGAGCAGCAGCAAGACGATAGCCAGGATAAAGACGGGAACGAACAGCTTTTTATATTTTTCGAAAGGGATATTCATCGTAATGAACATACCGATCAGGCCGATGAAGCCGAAGATGATCTGCTTCTTCGTAAAGAACATCGGGTCATTTCCGAAACTGCTGTTGACCAAAGTGATGCTGGAACTGGAACTGAACACCATGACGATCCCGAAACCGACCATCAGCAAAGTCAGGATGAGCAATTGGAAATCGGGGGCTCCGCGTCTTGGCTTCTCTGTTTCTTCTCTCATGGCGTTCCCGCTTAGGCCTCGAGAAGTTCCTTCAATTCCGTCAATTTGTGATTGGCGGTTTTCATGACCAGCGCCGGAATTTCCGATTCATACTCCAGCCCGTGTGGAAAAGTGGCCCGCCCCATGTAGACCGCTTCGATCGCCAGTACGGTATCCGGACGCTCCAGTTTGCCTTCCACCGCGCGCGTGTTGATGCGCAGGAAATACTCGCTGTTATTGTATTCGATTTTATAATCGTATGTAGCGCGGTAATACTCCCATTGCCAGCGTACGAAACCCAGCTTTTCCGCAGATTCGTCCAAATAAGCCAAATCGCTTTTCAATCCGTCCAACCCGGTGTTTTCCACGATCATCGTAAGAATGCCCCCTTATAAATGTGTGTTCAAAAAGTCAGGTTTTCAGCACCGAGAAGGTTGCATGAAGCCGGGGACTGAGTAGCGCAGCGTAGGTAGAGCCTACGTGAGCAACGGAAAGGCCCGGCTGAATTCAAGATTCGATGTCGAATCCGCTTCTTGACCTGCTTCGTGATCAAAAGATGACTTTTTGAACTTCCTCTCAAAATGTGAATTTTCATCAAACCTATCGGTCTCTTCCCCATGATATTATGTTTCCAGCGCTTGTGCAAGCAGGGGGAAGGCTTGAAAAAGGCGGCTTTTTGCGCCAACTCCCGGTTATTCTCGATTCCTTTTTTCTGCTACAATAAAGAGAAAAGGATTTCGGCCGGGCTATGCATTTCGTCGAAAGACGCTCCCGGAGGCGAGAAAAGGAGTGGAGACGATGGAACAGGAGAAGCTTCGCGAATTGTTTCCGTCCATGGTGGAACGCCGGCGGCATTTTCACCGTTATCCGGAGCTGAGCTTTATGGAGAAGGAAACGTCGGCGTTCATTGCGGGGAAATTGCGGGAACTGGGGGTCGAAGCCACGGTCAATGTGGGCGGGTTCGGCTTGGTGGGCTCTATCCGCGGGGACCTGCCGGGGAAAACGGTGGCGCTTAGGGCCGATATGGACGCCCTGCCGATTCAGGACGAGAAGAGCTGCGAATATGCCTCGCAAAACCCCGGAGTCATGCATGCCTGCGGGCATGACGGGCATACCGCAACGCTGCTGGCGGTGGCCGAATATTTTAGCGCGAGGAAATCGCAGCTGCAAGGGGAAATTCGCCTGATCTTTCAGCCGGCCGAGGAGGTTTGCCCCGGCGGGGCGCAATCGATGATCGAAGAAGGGGCGCTGGATGGCGTCGATGTGATCTACGGCGTGCATCTGTGGACGCCGGTTCCGATCGGGACCGTGGCCAGCGCTCCGGGACCGCTGATGGCCTCGACCGATGAATTTTTCATCGAGATTCAGGGGCGCGGAGGGCATGGGGGAATGCCGCACAAAACCGTCGACAGCGTCGTAGCGGCGTCGGCGTTGGTGCTGCAGCTGCAGAGCGTGGTGAGCCGCTCGGTCGATCCGCTGGACCCGGCCGTCGTGACGATCGGCGCGATTCAGGGCGGGACGGCGCAGAACATCATCGCCGACCGCTGCAAACTGTCCGGGACAGTCCGTTGCTTTTGCGAGGAGACGCGGTCGTTGATCCGCAGCCGCATTCACGCGCTTGCCGAAGGCACGGCTGCGGCGTATGGCGCGGAGGCGAACATCAACTATATGATGGGCTACCCAAGCCTGGTGAACGATGAAGCGGAGTACGGCCGCTTTCTGCGGGAAGCGCCGAGCGTATTCGGGCTTCGGGCCGTGCTGTCGCCCAAAATCATGCCGGCGGAGGACTTCGCCTATTATTTGCGGAAGGTGCCGGGCTGCTTCATGTTCGTAGGCGCGGGCAACCCCGACAAGGGAGCCGTTTATCCGCACCATCATCCGAAATTCGATATCGACGAGGATGCGATGCTGCATGCGGCCGGGCTTCTGATCGCGATGGCGGAGTCGTACCAGCAGGAACACGCATAATAATCTGCCTTCCTTGGAATTCTATGTCCGAAGGAGGGATTCTCAGTTGAAAAAAGTCAGCGAGATCATGACCAAAGATGTGGTAACCGTTACGCCGCAGGATAATGTATTTGAAGTAGCCGTCAAAATGAAAGAGAACGATACGGGATTCATCCCGGTGGTGGAGAGCGGCGACAAGCTGATCGGCGTCATTACCGACCGGGATTTGGTGATTCGCGGCATCGCCGAGAAGCGCCCCGGCTCCACGGCGGTCGATGAAATCATGACCAAGGGGATCAAAACGGCCTCCCGAGATACCTCGGTGGATGAAGCGGCGGACCTGATGGCCCAGCAGCAAATCCGCCGGCTGCCGGTATGCGAAGGCGATCGGCTCATCGGCATCGTGTCGATCGGCGACATGGCCGTGCGGAACATCTTTGCGGACAATGCGGGCGAAGCGTTATCCGAAATTTCGGAGCAGGTGCATTAATCGGAGCCGAAAAACAGGCGAAGGAGAAGTTCGCGGCAGCTGCGGCGGACTTCTCTTTTTGCTAAAGGTGCGTAAACGGAAGGAGGGCGAAATCCATGAACGAAACGGGTGCATGCATCGTACAACGCGATTTGACGCTGCTGCTGGAAAAGGAGCATCCCGGTTTTGAAACGGCGCGGGAGCGGGTGTCCTCCATTGCCGAGCTGGTGAAAAGCCCGGCTTTCTATCATACATATCGGATCACGCCGCTCACGTTATGGAATGCGGCGGCCGGCGGGATGGACGCGGAGACGATTCTGGATCGGCTTCGCTCCGTAGCGCGTTACGGGCTCCCCAGCGGCGTCGCGGAAGACATCCGCAAATGGGTGGGACGGTACGGTCAGCTTCAGTTGCACCCGCTTCCGGACGAACCGGACAAGCTGGAGTTGGAGAGCGCAAGCCTTGATCCGTTGCTGTTGAAGCGGCTGGCCGAACAGGTTTCGCTGCCGGGCGGGAAACTGGAGGCGGCGGGCGAGCGGCGGCTTCGGCTGCCGGCTCGTTGCCGTGGCATCCTGAAGCAGGAACTGGCCCGTCTCGGTTATCCCGTGCTTGACGAAGCCGGGTATCACAGCGGGCGGGCGCTCGCTTTCGGGCTGCGGGACGCGTTGGCCGACGGCGACGGGCGGGCATTTGGGCTGAGACCGTATCAACAGGAAGCGGTCGAGTCCTTTGCGGGCCGCAGGGGAGACGGCGGCAGCGGCGTGGTGGTGCTGCCCTGCGGAGCGGGCAAGACGGTCGTCGGGCTGGCCGCAATGCAGCGATTCCAATGCGAGACGCTCATATTGACCTCCAATGTGACCTCGGTACGGCAGTGGTTGTCCGAAATCGCCGCCAAGACGACGCTGCCGGAGGAAGCGATCGGGGAGTATTCGGGGGAGAAGAAGCAGGTCAAGCCCGTTACGGTTTCCACCTACCAGATCCTGACCCATCGGTCGCGAAAGGAAGAAGGATTTAAGCATATGTCCCTGTTCAACGAAAGAGACTGGGGATTGATCATTTACGATGAGGTGCATCTGCTCCCGGCGCCGATCTTTCGGGCGACGGCCGATATCCAGGCGACGCGCCGGTTGGGACTGACCGCTACATTGGTCCGGGAGGACGGCTGCGAACGGGACGTCTTCTCGCTGATCGGGCCCAAACGCTACGATGTGCCCTGGAGAAATCTCGAGGAGAGCGGCTTTATCGCCCAGGTCGATTGCCAGGAAATCCGCGTAACGATGCCGCTTCCCCATCAGGATAAATACGTCCGGGCCGAGGGGAAAGACAAGTTCCGGATCGCCGCCGAGAACCCGTACAAGAACGAAATCGTGCGGCGGCTGCTCCAGCGCCATCCGGACCGGCAGGTGCTGATCATCGGGCAGTACCTGGATCAGTTGCAAAGCGTTGCCGACGACATCGGCGTCCCGCTCATCACCGGGAGTATGCCGCAGGCGGAGCGGGGCAAGCTGTTCCAGGCTTTCCGGGAGAGGAAACTGCCGGTGCTGGCCGTCTCCAAGGTGGCGAACTTCGCCGTGGATTTGCCGGACGCCTCGGTGGCCATCCAGATATCCGGCAGCTTTGGCTCGCGCCAAGAGGAGGCCCAGCGCCTCGGCCGGATTTTGCGGCCGAAAACGGGCGGCAGCCGGGCGTATTTCTATACGCTGGTGTCCGAAAATACCCGGGAACAGGACTTTGCCCTGCGGCGGCAGCTGTTTCTGCTTGAGCAAGGGTACGAATACGCGGTCCAGCGGGATCGGGAGGTGTGGGAGGCATGAGCAAGGGAACGGGCATGCAAGCTTGGGAAACCGCCGGCTGGCCGGAGAAGCCTGCCGGACTCCAGCTGGAGCCGATCGAGCTGTCGGCGCTGAAACAGCTGTTCCGCCGCTTCGCGGGGCAGCCGTTTAAGCTGGAGCAGGCGAACGCCGCCGCTGCCGGGTCCGTCAGCGGCGCCGACATCCGCGCAGCGATCCCGGCGTTGCTAGGCAGCGGCCATGCGGCCGCGGTTCGCAAGGCCTGGGGCGAGAAGCTGTATTATTTGCCGCTGAACCAGCTCCTGCGGCAGCAGACGTGGGAATACGCGGAGCTGCATGCGCAGGATTCGGAGCGAATCACGCTGCGCCGAGAGGCGAAGCCCGGTTTGGCGCTCGATCTGTTCCGAGCGGCGTGCTGGATCGCCGGAAACGGATTGCGTCTCACCGCCAAAGGCACGATTCACCAGAAGGAACGCAGCAAACTGGAAACCCGGATTCGGCTCAGCGAACGGGACGTTGCCGGGCTCGACCTGAATTATCCCCATCCGGACGTCTATTCGCCGGCATTGGCGATCGTGTTGGATTTGCTGCTGGCACGGGGACTGATCGCCAAAGACCGCTCGCTATGGCGGCTGAATCCCGCAGCGTTGGCCTCGTGGCTGGCGCTGGATATTCAGGCGATGAATCTGGCGCTGCTGCGGGAGCTGCTGCAGCGGTACGTGCCGGCCGACGCTCCGCTTCAGCACGTAGCGTTGCGTCTCGCTGCCGCGGACATCCGGGCCGGCTTCTGGTATTCGCTGGAGGAGCTGATCGGCGCGCTTCAGGAGCAGGGGCTGCTGGAGAGCGGCATGCCGGAGGATCGCGGGCGCTGGATCGCCGCCTGGCTGGAAGCGCTTTGCGGCTGCGGTTGGTTGGAGCTCGGGGATCATCCGGAGGACGGGATGATGTTTCGCTGGCTGATCGACCGGGAAGGGCTGGCGGCTTTGTCCGGAGAAGGAACGGAAGGCGGCGATCCGGGCGCCTTGGACGCGGATCCCGGGTCTTCGTTTGGCCGGCCGATAGCATCGCACCCGGCCGGCCGGGTGATCGTCCAGCCCGACTTCGAACTGCTCGTTCCGCCGGACGTGCCGTTTACGGTGCGCTTCGAGTTAGAGGCCTGCGCCGAACATGTCGCATCGGACGTCATGAGCGTATACCGGCTCAGCCGGGCCAGCGTGGATCAGGCCTCCCGGTACGGCCGTACGCCGCAGGATATCCTCGCTTGGCTTACGGAGCATGCCGCCGGCGTACCTGAGCCCGTTCGCAGCGCGCTGGAGCAATGGGGGCGCGAAATCGGCCGCACGTCGTTAACCGAAGCGCTGCTGCTGAGCTGCGCCGACCCGGAGGCGGCTGACCGCATCGCCTCCATCGCCGCCTTGCGCGATAAGCTGGAGCGGATCGGGCCGCGTCACTTTCTCGTGGACGCGGAGCGCGCAACGGAGGTTTATAAAGCGCTGGACAACGAAAGATTAGCGCCCCCTAACCGGCGCACGGCCGCTGACGCAGAGGTGGAGTATCCCAAGCCCGCGGAGTTGGCCCAATCCGCCGGGGACGGCTCCGGGCTTCGTATGGAACAGGCTGCCGGGAATCAAGGCTGGATATACAAGGGAGCGGATCTGCATTTTTACGAGCCGGATCGCGAAGCGCCCAGCCGGGAAGAGCTCTTTCCGGATTGCTCCGGTGTGCCGGCCATGTGGTGGAAAGAGATGCGTTCTTATCACAGTTCTACCGCCCGCCAGCTTGTGGACAAAGCGCTCGAATGGCGAACGAAGCTGGCGTTGCAAATCGGCGGGGATACGGTCGTCTGCGTGCCCCTTGATGTAGAAGGTGAAACCGTTTGGCGTTTGAGGATGCGCGTTCTCCCGTCGGCTTCCGCGGTTGCCGAACCGCAAGGGGAAATGTGGCTCGCTCCCGGCGATTGGCAGGGGATACGCCTGATTCTGCCGGCCGGATGGCGTTAAGCAGGGAGTTTAGGAAGGATGAACCTCTTCTGCTTGCTAAAGGATTGTGATATGATAATGACGTCTACCTTCCGGTGGAACATTTAAGCAGAAGCGAGTTGAATAAATTCATGAGCGTCGTCGAGAAGAACACGGTCGATATGGCCGAAGTGCTGATAAACGCCTATGAATTGGGCGATATGATAAATCAATCCGCCGCGGTTTCCGAGTACTTGTACTGGAAACAACGCGTGGAGGAGAATGGCGACATTCAAACTTTGGTGAAGAAGCTGGAAGCTCAGAAAGAGCTGTTCCGCGAAACCGAACGTTTCGGGCATTTCCATCCGAATTACCACGAGGCCAAGGACAAGGTAGCCGAGGTTGAGCGGGAGCTGGAGCAGTTCGAGGCGGTTCGCAAATTCAAGGAAGCCGAAGTCGAGCTGGACGATATCCTGCACCAGATGTCGGAAATGATCGCTTATGCCGTCTCCGATTCGATCAAAGTGCCGAGCAACGATCCGAATCCGGCAGGCGGGTGCGGCAGCGGCGGCAAATGCAGCTGCGGCTAACAGGATGACTTTTTGAATAACTTCTAATCGTTGATGAGAGCGGGAGGGGGAAGCTATGTTCCCGGAGCGTACAGGCTATATCATTTGGGTAAGCGATTTAAAAGCGGCAAGGAACTTGGACAAATACGGAAGCGTGCACTATTTATCCCGCCGGATGCATTATGTAGTGATGTATGTGAATGCCGACCGGGCGGAGGATATTATGCGGAACATTCGCAAGCTTTCCTATGTGCGCAAAATCGAAAGGTCCTACCGCGGGGAGATCAAGACGGAATACAGTAAGGACGTTCCGGACAAAACCCGTTATTACGGATTGTAAGCGGATCAATAGCCATCTTGGAGAACGGAAGCGCTCCGGCCGCGAAAGCGGCTGCGGAACGCTTCTTTTTTTGCGGAAAACGGTCGAAACCGTTTTAAAGGCGTACCTCGGACATAGGACCGGAGTTGCTGTTTATATTATATTCTCCTGAATTGGCAGCGCTTGCCTTGTAGAAAATTGGGGGATGTTGTAATATAATAGGCAAAAGTGCTTAGTTAAAAAGACCTATTTAATGTGAGGTGCGGCATGAGAGATAGGGCGACGGAACGTTGGGGAACCTATGAAGCTTTCCACATTGCGCTAGGGGACAAAAGAGTTGCCGACATCGTAGTAACGAACCATGCCAAGCTCAGATATCACGACAGAATCGACCGGGACAACATAGGGTATGAGCAGATCGCCGGTTGGGCATGGGAATGTTTGAAGCAGGGCCGGATAACGCCTTATTACCGGAAAGAAGAAGACGTTTATCTGATCGATGACGATCTTGTGATGGTCGCCGAGTTTGCGGAAATCCCCGGGGAATACGATCTTGCGGGCCGGCCGATGCATCGCATGATCATCGTAACTTTCCTTGGACGCATGTCGGAGACGATTGAACTGCGCGACTTGAAATCCTATTATTCTTGGCTTCGCCATTCCCGGCGGATGACGCTGATGAAGAACAGTCGGAAACGCAGATAACCGCGTGCGGCAAACCAAGAAGGGTTGAGGCAGTTCAGGACAAGCATGCCAGCGAGGCATGCTTTTTTTGTTTGCCCGGGCATGATATTGTAAGGAAAAGAAAGGGGAGTGGCCGGACTATGGCGTTAAACTACCATCAGCTCCATATTTTTTACACGGTTGCGCAGCGGGGCAGCTTTTCGGCCGCGGCTCAGGCGCTCCATATGACGCAGCCGGCGGTCACGATGCAAGTCCAGTCGCTGGAGGACTATTTCGGCAGCAAGCTGCTCGTGCGGTCCACCAAAAAAATCGAATTGACCGAAGCGGGCCAAACCCTGCTTCCGTTTGCCCGGCAAAGTGTCGAACTGATCCGGGAGACCGAGCAGGCGATGTCCCGGTATACTTCCATGCTTGATGGCCGGCTGCAGCTCGGCTCGAGCCTGACGATCGGGGAATATGTGCTCCCGCGCTTGCTGGGGCCTTTCGGGCAACGTTACCCGCATATTTCGATCGTCATGAAGGTCATTAACACGACGCAAATTATTGAAGAGATCGTGGGCCACCAGCTCAATTTCGGGCTGGTTGAAGCGCCGGTCCAGCATCCGGATATGGTATCCGAACCGGTGATGGAGGATGAGCTGAAGCTGATCGTGCCGGCGGGCCACCCGCTGTCGGGCAAGCCATCCGCGACGCTGGAGGAAGTGATCGCGTATCCGTTCGTCCTGCGTGAGAAAGGTTCGGGAACCCGCCAGGTGATGGAGGAGGAATTCCGGCGGCGGGGCGTCGATTCCGGCCGGCTTCAAACCGTCATGGAGCTCGGCAGTACGGGGGCGGTCAAATCCGCGGTCGAAGCGGGGATCGGGATCACGATCATTTCGCCGTCTTCCGTCAAGCACGAGCAGGCCTTAGGCTTGCTGGAGGTGCTGGACATCGAAGGGATTTCGTTCAAACGGATGTTTTATTCGATCCACTTGAAATCGACGCTTCTTCCGGTGACGGCGGTCACGTTCCTGACGTTTTTGCGGGAATTTCAAGAGACGCTTTAAGAGCTACTGATATCAAAGGAAGTGAATGATTTGGAACAAGAACGGCAACCAGCGCTTGAGCGGTACGATCTGCATACGCATACGCAAGCTTCGGACGGGATGAACAAGCCGGCGGACAATGTCAGGTTGGCCAAGGACAAGGGCTTGGCCGGCCTGGCCATTACCGACCATGACACGGTCGCCGGCGTCGCCGAAGCGCAGGAGGCCGGGGCCGAGCTTGGCCTTGCGGTCGTTCAGGGCATCGAAATCAGCACCCGTGCGGGCGGGAAGGACATCCACGTGCTGGGTTATTTCCTGAATACGGAGGACGAACGGCTGCTGGAGCGTCTGGCCCGGCTGCGGTCGGTGCGCGATGAGCGGAACGGGCTGATTATCGCCAAGCTGCAGCAGTTGAATATTCCGATCACGCTGGAAGAGGTGAAGGCGGGATTGGCACGGCCGCTGCGTCCGGACGAAAGTCTGGGCCGGCCCCATATCGCCGATCTTCTGGTCCGTAAAGGTTATGCCTCGGATATGCGCGACGCCTTTGACCGCTATTTGGCCGAAGGGAAGCCGGGCTACGCCTCCCTGCCGCGCATCGCGCCGGGGGAAGCGATGGTTTGGATTCGCGAGGCCGGAGGAGCGCCGGTGCTGGCTCATCCCGGGTTATACGGGGATGACGACTTGGTGCGAGAGATCGTTGCGCGCGGCAAACCGGCCGGCATTGAGGTGTATCATTCGGATCACGGTCCGGAGGAGGAGCGCCGTTATATGGCGATGGCCGAACAATATGGCCTGATTGCTACAGGAGGCTCCGATTACCACGGGGTGCGGCAGGGCGTCGTTTTCCACGGAGACCTCGGCAGCCGCACCGCTCCGCCGGGCGCAGTGGACCGGCTCAGGCAAGCTGCGCTCGCCGGGCGGTAAGGGGGCGGTTTAGGATAAAAAAGCGGTGACTCCGACAAGCCTGTGGCAGTCGGTTGGTCACCGCTTTTTTTTGAAAGATCAAATGCAATAGCTTTTGCATTTCGAAGCAGGCTGCAGCCAGACAGCGAAGGCCCGCGGCAAAAAGCCCCGAGCCTCTCGTGTTCGCAAGCTCAACCGTTTTTCACGGCATTCGGCAGCGCCTTGATGAGCTGTTCATCCGGCGTGACGAACAGCGTTCGCTGATGGTCGTAGATCACGAAGCCGGGCTTGGCGCCGCTTGGCTTGCGGACATGGCGGATAAGCGTGCAGTCGACCGGCACGCTGCTGGACTGCTTCGCTTGGCTGAAATAGGCGGCCAACTGGGCGGCTTCGTTTAAAGTGGCTTCGCCGAACGATTCGCTGCGGATCAGTACATGCGAGCCCGGGATGTCTTTGGTATGCAGCCAGGTATCGTTCGGCTTGCCGAGCCGATTGGTGACATATTCGTTTTGCAGGTTGTTTTTGCCGACGTAAATCTCGATGCCCTCCGACGAAGTATAGACGTGCAGCGTGGGGCGGTCGTTTTTTTTCTTCTTCTTGCCCTTTTTTCCCCGATCCCGCAAATATCCCTGCTGGGTCAGCTCCTCGCGGATTTCGTCGATGTCGCTTAAGGTCGCATCGTTCAACTGCTGGAGCAATCCTTCGAGATAAACGATTTCCCCCTTGGCCAATTCCTTCTGTTCGTCGATGACGGCGAGGCTGTTTTTGAATTTATTGTATCGCTTGAAATAACGCTGGGCGTTCTCCGAAGGGGTGAGCAGCGGATCTAGCGGGATCGTTTCGCTTCTTTGCTCCTTGTCGTAGTAATTGACCAGCTCCGCGGAGAGGTCCCCTTTCCGGATCGCATGCAGGGAAGGCAGCAGCAGCTCGCCCCAGATCCGGTAGCGTTCGGCGTCCTCCGCCTCGTTTAAATCCTTCTCGAGGTTAGCCAGCTTCTTGATGTTCTTGCTGCGTTCGTTTTGCAGAAATCGCAGCAGGTCGCTCGTTTTTTGCTTGACGGTATCCCGTAGCGCTTTATCCCCGTAGTAATCCTCCATGCATTCGCTGATCGACGGGTACGTGCGGACATCCCCCCGGATCGACGTCAGCCGGACGGCGGAGAAGACGCTTTTGCCTTTGGCGTTCTCGCCGGTGACGGGGGTGTAGGCGTGCGTGCGGATTTCCCCCATCAGTCCGGAAAAAGCCTGCCATAGCCGCTCCGCTTCGTCCGGGTTCAAGCCGACTTGGACCGCCTGGGTCCCCAATCCCGCCCGGGCATAAATTTCGCCGGCGATCAACGGGCTCAGGCCGTTAAAGGCCTCGACCAGCCAACCGGTTCCCTTCGCTTCCGCCTCGGCTTCGCGCCAGGTTTCCATAAACGCCCCCCGGTCCGTTTCCAGCGGATTGCGCTTATGCTGCTCCGGCGGCTCCGTGTACGCGAAACCGGGCATGACGATCCGGAAGCTGGAGATGGCCGGCGTGACGTGGTGAATGCCGTCGAGCTGAATCCCGGTGGCCGGATCCATTAAAATCAGGTTGCTGTGGCGCCCCATCATTTCGACAATGATCCGTTTGCTGGAAAGATCGCCAAGTTCGTCGCGAGAGCGAATATCGATATGGATGATCCGCTCCATGCCGACCTGGACGACGGATTCGATCGTCCCGCCTTCGCAGTGCTTGCGCAGAAGCATGCAGAACATCGGCGCCTCCAGCGGATTGGGGAAGGACTCCTCCGTGAAATGAATGCGCGGGTACGTGGGATTCGCCGAGAGCAGCAGCCGCTTGTTGCCGGCTTGCGCCCGCAGGTGAAAGACGATGTCGCTGGCCGCGGGCTGATGTATTTTGCTGATGCGACCGCCGATGCAGGCTTGCAGTTCATGTACGATCGCTCTTGTTACGATGCCGTCGAGTGCCATGTTCAGAAATCTCCTGTTCTGTCTTTAATCGATAATATGAGGCTAATCATAACGGTTGGAGCCGGTGCCGTCAAAAGGCGGCGCTTCCTCTATGATGCCATACTTCGGGCAAAAACTTAAGGGTGCCCATGTGATAATTTGGGACTGGCCGGAATACATTTACCCTAGGTGGAAAAGCCTTCACGCCGAAACTGCATGAGAAAAACTTCTGTCGGCATACGTTCAAAAGAGACAGGCCGCGGAGAGCGGCGGTTTTTCTTGCGATATCAGACAGCAGATGTTTCGGGAGCTTCACTTTCTGATATCTAAACCAACGGGAGGGGAATAAGGAGGATGGAACAAAAAAACTGGCACCAGTGGAGTAGTGAAGCGCTTCTGGAACGCTTCGGCGTCACGCGTGAGCAGGGCCTGACCGACGAAGAAGCGGAGCGAAGACGCGAGGAGTCCGGCTGGAACGAGCTGCAGGAAGGGGAGCGGATATCGCCGATCCTGCTGTTTTTGAATCAGTTCAAGGATTTTATGATGCTGGTGCTGATGGGCGCTACGCTAATTTCCGGTTTTCTGGGCGAATATTTGGATGCGGTCACGATCATCGCGATCGTGATTCTGAACGGGGTCCTCGGGTTCATCCAGGAATTCCGGGCGGAACGTTCCCTGCGCGCCCTTAAGCAACTGTCCGCGCCGCATGCCAACGTGCTTAGGCAAGGGGCCGTCAAGCATGTTCCGGCCAGGGACCTCGTACCGGGGGATATCGTCGTGCTGGAGAGCGGCGACCGTATTCCGGCCGATATTCGCTGGCTGTCCACCAACAGTTTGGACGTCGAAGAATCGGCGTTAACCGGCGAGTCGCATCCGGTCGGCAAACATGCAGGCGTTCTGAACGAAGGCGTCGTGCCGCTGGGCGACCAGAAGAACATCGGGTTCATGGGCACGATGATTACGCGCGGGACGGGCCGGGGGATCGTCATCCGCACGGGCATGGATACCGAAATGGGGAAAATCGCCGACCTCATCCAAAACACCGAAGTGCAGGAAACGCCGCTGCAGCGCCGCTTGGAACAGCTCGGCAAAATCCTGATTTATATGGCGCTCGGCTTGACCGTGGTCGTGGTGCTGCTGGGGATTCTCCAGGGGCAGCCGGCCAGCAGCATGTTTTTTGCCGGGGTCAGCTTGGCGGTCGCCGCGATTCCGGAAGGCCTGCCGGCGATCGTCACGATTGCCCTGGCGCTCGGCGTGCAGCGCATGATCAAACGCAAGGCGATCGTCCGCAAGCTGCCGTCGGTCGAGACGCTGGGCTGCGCTTCGGTCATCTGCTCGGATAAAACCGGCACGCTGACGCAGAACAAAATGACCGTCACCCGTTTATGGCTGGAAGGACGGGCTTTGCAGGTCACGGGCGAGGGTTATGAACCGGTGGGCAACATCATGGACCAACAAGGGCCCGTCGATCTGCGCAAGGACCAAAGCTTGCGCCGCCTGCTGCAGATCAGCGCCTTGTGCAGCAACGCCGTCATTTATGATGACGATCCGGAAAAACGCGGACGGCGCAAGACGAAAGAGGAAACCGTGGCCGGTCCCGTGTGGAAACTGAAGGGCGATCCGACCGAAGGCGCGCTGGTGACGCTGGCCTCGAAGATGGGCTTATCCCCCGCTTCGTTAAGCGGCATGTACGTACGCGAACAGGAATTTCCTTTCGACTCCAAACGCAAGGCGATGTCCGTCGTCGTATCCCACCAAGGTGGAAAGATGGCCCTGGTGAAGGGGGCGCCGGATATGCTGCTGGAGCGCTGCACGTATATTTTATGGGAAGGCAAAGTGGTGCCGTTTACCGGTACGTTAAGACAGAGGGTCCAAGCGGCCAACGAGCAGATGGCCCGCAGCGCGCTGCGCGTGCTGGGCATGGCCTACCGCGACCTCAAGCCGCATGAAAACGCGGAGCATGAAGAAGGCGTGGAAGCGCAGTTGATCTTCGTCGGATTGGCCGGGATGATCGATCCGCCGCGCCGCGAAGCGCGGGACGCGATTACCGTATGCCGCCGGGCGGGCATCAAAACGGTGATGATCACCGGCGACCACGGGCTGACCGCCGAAGCGATCGCCACGGATCTCGGCATCCTGCCGCGGGGCGGCTCCTCCATGTCGGGGCAGCAACTGGAGGCGCTTAGCGATGAGGAGCTGGAAAAGCAGGTCGAAAACATCTACGTTTATTCCCGGGTTTCTCCGGAGCATAAGCTGCGGATCATCAAGGCGCTGCAGCGGAACGGGCATGTCGTGGCGATGACCGGCGACGGCGTCAACGACGCGCCGGCGATCAAGGCGGCCGACATCGGCATCGCCATGGGGATAACGGGCACGGACGTGTCCAAAGAAGCCTCCTCGCTTATCCTGAGCGACGACAACTTCACGTCGATCGTGGCGGCGATCGAGGAAGGGCGCAACATTTACGAGAACATCCGCAAGTTTATCCGCTATTTGCTGGCGTCCAACGTCGGGGAGATTTTGACCATGTTCTTCGCCATGCTGGCCGGCTTGCCGCTGCCGCTGCTGCCGATCCAGATTTTGTGGGTCAATCTCGTGACGGACGGCCTGCCGGCGATGGCGCTAGGCGTCGATCAGCCGGAGAAAGACTTGATGGAGCATAAGCCGCGCGGCGCGAACGAGAATATTTTCGCCCGGCGGCTGGGCTGGAAGATCATCAGCCGCGGCGTGTTGATCGGTTTGTGCACGCTGGGCGCGTTCTGGCTGACGCTGCAATCCGCGCCGGATGATCCGGCCCAGCTGGTCAAAGCGCAATCGGTCGCATTCGCCACGCTGGTCATGGCGCAGCTGATCCACGTCTTCGACTGCCGCAGTTCCCGGTCGATTTTCCACCGCAATATTTTGCAGAACAAGTATCTGGTGGCCGCGGTTTTGTCATCGATCGTGCTGCTGCTCGGGGTGATGTACATCGAGCCGCTGCAGCCGATATTCAAGACCGTTCCGCTCGGCACGCGCGAATGGGCGATCACGCTGGTGGCCGCAGGCATTCCGACGTTCCTGATGGGGGCCGGCAGCGTCTGGTCGGGCAAACGCCGCCGGACGGGCGGACCGCGTCCGCTCGTCACCGCGAAAAGTACAAATATTCGTGCATAAAATCAATAGCTTTTCGGCCCGGCAAACTATAGACTAACCCCATAGGCAAGCCTATATAAGAGGTAGTTCAAAAAGTCATCTTTTGATCACGATGCAGGTCATGATGTGGATTCGACATCGAATCTTGAATTCAGCCGGGCCTTCCGTTGCTCACGTAGCTCCAACTACGCTGCGCTACTCAGTCCCTAGCGCTTCATCCAACCTTCTCAGTGCTGAAAACCTGTCTTTTTGAACACACATTTATAAGGGGGCGTTTCCGCCCCCTTGACATAGACTGAGGATGCGGGAGTGGGGTTAACATGGATTTTACGAAAATGCATGGGCTGGGCAATGATTTTCTGGTGTTTTATGGTGAAAAGGAGCTGCCGGAGAACGTTTCCGAGCTGGCGATCCGCTGGTGCGACCGGTATTTCGGCGTAGGCGGGGACGGACTGGTGTTCATCCTGCCGTCGGAGCAGGCCGATTTCAAAATGCGCATCATCAACTCGGACGGCACGGAGGCCGAGCAATGCGGCAATGCCATTCGCTGCGTGTCCAAATACGTGTACGATAACGGGTTGGTCGATAAAGAGAACGTGACGATCGAAACGCTGGGCGCGGGCGTACAGCAGGTCTCCTTGCAGGTGGAGGACGGCATCGTGCGGACGGTCCGGGTCGATATGGGCGAGCCGATCCTGGACGGTCTGGCGGTGCCGACCACGTTGTCCGGCAATCCGGTGCTGAATCAACCGATCGATGCCGGCGGCAGGGAGTTCGCATTTACCGCCGTCTCGATGGGCAACCCGCACTGCGTCATTTACGTCGACGACGCGCCGAATTTCGATTTGACGACGTGGGGGCCCAAGCTGGAGGTGCATCCGTATTTCCCGCGCAAAATCAACGTCGAGTTTGCTACCGTTACTCGCCGGGACCGGGTGGAAATGCGGGTGTGGGAACGCGGAGCGGGACCGACGCTCGCCTGCGGCACGGGCGCTTGCGCCACGCTGGTCTCCTCCGTGCTGAACGGGATGACGGACCGCGCGGCCTGGATCGGCCTGAAGGGCGGAGACCTGTTCATCGAATGGGATGAGCGGGACAATCACGTGTACATGACCGGGCCGGCGGCCGCGGTGTATAAAGGAAGCGTGGAAATCTAATTTGCCAGGAAGCAGCGAAAGCCGGGGAACCCGTGGTTTGGGGGCCCCGGCTTTATTTGCATCTAGGGCGGGGCGAGATACCTTATCAATCAGAGCGATTTATGGTACATTAATACGATAATAGTTTGCACCGGATATACACGGGGCGGAAGACATTACAGGCAGTCAGGGGGGCATAAGCATGAAACCGGATTTGCGTACTACTTGGGAGCAAGAAATCATCGTCGGCGACGGAGCCATGGGCACGTATCTGTATCATTTGGGTTTTCCGGTCGGCATCTCTTACGAAGAATTCAATTTGCTGCGCCCGGACGTGATCGGTGACATCCACCGCCGGTACATCGAGGCCGGGGCCCGGCTGATCGAGACCAACACGTTTTCGGCGAATTACTATAAATTGTCCAAATTCGGCCTCGAGGCGAAGGTGGAGGAGATTAACCGGGCTGCCGTGCGGATTGCGCGGGAAGCGGCGGGGAGCGAGGCGTTCGTCGCCGGCGCGGTCGGCTCGATCCGCGGCGGGAAGCGGGTGAACGTGACCGCTGCGGAGCTGAGCGACTATTTCGAGCGGCAGATTGCCGCGCTATTGGCCGAAGACGTCGATGCGCTGCTGTTCGAGACGTTTTACGATCTGGAGGAGATGCGGATCGCCTTGCAGCGGGCCCGCAAGCTGAGCGGCGTTCCGGTGATCTGCCAGTTCGCCGTCGATCAGGTCGGGCGCACGCTCGACGGGTTTACGGTGCCGGAAGCGTTCGGGGTGCTTCGTCAGGAAGGCGCCGACGTGCTTGGCTTTAACTGTCATTCCGGTCCTAAAGGGATCATGAGCGTGATGGCCAGCCTGAACGGTCCGCTGGACGTTCCGATGTCCGTGTTCCCGAACGCAGGTTTGGCGGACTATGTGGATGGGGAATATGTATATGGGGCTACCCCGGAGTATTTCGGCGAATGCGCCAAATCGTTTGCCGATTTGGGGGCAAGGCTGATCGGCGGCTGCTGCGGCACGACGCCGGAGCACATCGCGGCGACGGCCCAAGCGCTGCACGGGTACGCCGTGCCGCCGCTGTCCCGGGAGCGGAAGCTGCCGGAACCGCGGCCGTCCGTGACCGTGGCGGCGGGGCAGAACGAGAGAACGGACGCGCCGGAAGGCGGGGCCGAAGCGGATCGCTCCTCCGGCGGCCGCGGCCAGGCCCGCCCGAGCTTGACCGAACTGGCGAAGGAGCGCCATACGGTCATCGTTGAGCTTGATCCGCCGCGCGACCTCGATATCGGCAAGTTCATGGAAGGCGCGGCCGCTTTGAAAGAGGCGGGCGTCGACGCACTGACGCTGGCGGATAATTCGCTCGCCGTGACGCGGATGAGCAATATGGCGCTGGGGCATCTTGTGCAGTCGGAGCTGGGATTGCGCCCGCTCGTGCACATCGCCTGCCGGGACCGGAACCTGATCGGGACGCAATCGCACATGATGGGGTTCGATGCGCTGGGAATCGACCACGTGCTGGCGGTGACGGGGGACCCGGCCCGTTTCGGGGATCTGCCGGGAGCGAGCTCGGTCTACGATTTGACTTCGTTCGAAATCATTCGCATGATCAAGCAGTTGAACGACGGGGTGTCTTTTTCCGGAAAACCGCTGAAGCAAAAGGCCAAATTCGTCGTCGGCGCGGCATTCAACCCCAATGTGAAGCATTTGCACAAGGCGGTGGAGCGGCTGGAGAAGAAAATCGCCTCCGGGGCCGATTACATCATGACCCAACCGGTGTACGACCCGGAGCTGATCGTGGCGGTCAAGCGGGCGACGGCGCATCTGGACATTCCGATCTTTATCGGCATCATGCCGCTCGCCAGCGGCAAAAACGCCGAGTATTTGCACAACGAGGTGCCGGGAATCCAACTGTCCGAGGAGGTTCGCAAGCGGATGGAAGGACTTCAAGGCGCCGAGGGCCGGGCCATGGGCGTGGAGATCGCCAAGGAGCTGCTGGATACGGCGATGGAGCATTTTAACGGGATATACCTGATGACGCCGTTTATGTTTTACGAAATGAATGTCGCATTATTGAATTATGTCCGGGAGAAGTCGAAACGGGGCTCGGCCCACTTGTCTCGCTCCACATAATCAATTACAATAGGGTAACGGATGTGATGCCTTTGTCGCACAGTATGACAGGATACGGTAGTGCCGTCAGGTCTTATGGCGGTTATATCATGCAATTTGAAATGAAGTCCGTCAATCACCGGTATGCCGAGATCGTTCTGCGGATGCCGCGGGAATGGACGTGCTATGAAGACGGGCTAAGGCGTCTGGTTCAGCGTCATATCAAACGGGGACGCATCGATGTCTTTATCAGTAAAGAACGCGACGAATCCAGCGCCCTGCCGTTGGTATTGAACCGCCCCGTAGCGGAATCGTATCTGCGGGCTGCCGAGGAGCTTGGCAAGCGATATGGCTTGGACGCCAATATCACTGCCATGGATTTGCTTTCCCTGCCGGACGCAATGACGGCTCCCGAGCTATTGTCGCCGGTCACCGGCGCGGAGCCCGAATGGGAGCAGGTGTTAACGGAAGGGTTGGAAGAAGCGGTGATCGGGCTGCTGGGCATGCGGGAGCGCGAAGGCCAGCATTTGGTCTCCGATCTAAATCAGCGATTAACCCGGCTGGAGGCGATTCACGGCGAACTGGTCCGTTTGGCGCCGGAGGTCGTGAACGAGTACAGAAGCCGGCTAAAAGGGCGGCTTGCCGAACTGCTTGAGGGAAGTTATGACGAGCAGAGATTTGCGATGGAAGTGGCGGTGTTTGCCGACCGCTCCAATATCGACGAAGAGCTGATTCGGCTAAAGAGTCACTTCGAGCAGTGCCGCAGTCTGCTGCAAGCCTTTGAACCGGTGGGCCGCAAGCTGGATTTTCTTATACAGGAAATGAACCGGGAAACCAATACGATTGGATCTAAAGCAAATCATTTGGCTCTAGTCAACCTGGTCGTCGAGATGAAGGCGGAATTGGAGAAGATTCGTGAGCAAGCGGCGAATCTTGAATGAAAGCCGGGACTTTTGACGTTGGGTGAGTCAAGCAAATTAGGGGGAACTACCTGAACATGGCAATCAAACTTATTAACATCGGCTTCGGAAATATCGTATCGGCCAACCGAATCATTTCGATCGTCAGCCCCGAATCCGCGCCGATCAAGCGGATCATCCAAGAGGCAAGGGACCGTCATATGCTGATCGATGCTACATACGGGCGACGGACGCGCGCCGTGATCATCACGGACAGCGACCATGTTATTTTGTCGGCGGTGCAACCGGAGACAGTCGCTCATCGTCTGTCCACCAAAGATGAAGACAACGACGAATAAAATGGAGAGAGATATGTCAAAAGGGTTACTTATCGTTTTATCGGGACCGTCGGGCGTCGGCAAAGGAACGGTGTGCACCGAGCTGCGCAAGCGGATGCCGGAGCTGGTCTATTCCGTCTCCGCCACGACGCGGCAGCCTCGTTTGGGAGAAGAGAACGGCGTCAACTATTTTTTCAAAAGCCGCGAACAGTTTCTCGAGATGATCGAAAAGGATCAACTCTTGGAATACGCGGAATACGTCGGCAATTTTTACGGCACTCCCCGCGACTTCGTCGAAGAGACGCTTGCCGGCGGGCGTGATATCATTTTGGAAATCGAGGTTCAGGGCGCCCTGAAGGTCAAGGACAAATTTCCCGAAGGCGTGTTCGTGTTCCTGCTTCCGCCGTCGCTGGATGAGCTGAAGGGCCGGATTCAAGGCCGGGGCACGGAGAATCAGGCGACGATCGATCATCGCATGACCGTGGCGGCACACGAGATCGGACTGATGGAAAATTATGATTATGCCGTCGTCAATGACGAGATCGATTTAGCTTGCAAAAGAATACAATCCATTATCATCGCCGAACACTGCAAAATCAGAAAAGAGTGTCAGAATTGATTGAGCGATGATTCTAATAAGAAGAGGTGTTACTGAATGCTGTATCCATCGATTGACAAGATGCTCGGCAAGGTCGGCAGTAAATATTCCCTGGTCGTAGCCGCCTCCCGGCGCGCCAGACAGCTGCGCGAAGGCGACAAGAGCGAACTGAAGCAGCCAAGATCGCATAAGCAGGTCGGCGTAGCCTTGGAAGAGATCTACGGCGATTACATCAAGCTTAAGCAAGGCGGGGAACCGGCCCCGGAGAACGATAAAGACAAATAATTTTTTTGGCCTCCGGGCTTCTTATTCTGACAACCGCGAGGTTGTTATTTTTTTCTGTTTGGGGAAAGCGAGGGGTAGCGATGTTATCCGGAAAAAAGATTCTATTAGGCGTTACCGGCGGCATAGCCGCATTTAAGGCGGCGTCCTTGTGCAGCAAGCTGGTAAAGGAGGGGGCGGAGGTTCGCGTCATCATGACGCAGTCCGCCACGAAATTCATTACCGAGTTGACGTTGCAGGCGTTATCGAAAAATTTCGTGTATACCGACACCTTTGACGAGAAGCATCCCGAGTCGATCGCGCACATCAATCTGGCCGATTGGGCCGATCTGGTGCTGGTTGCGCCGGCAACGGCGAACATCATCGGCAAAATGGCGGCGGGAATCGCCGATGACATGCTGTCAACGACGTTGCTGGCAACGCAGGCGCCGATTATGGTGGCTCCGGCCATGAACGTGCATATGTATGATCACCCGGCCGTTACACGGAATTTGGCCGATCTGGCGGCGCGCGGCGTCATGATGATTGAGCCCGGCGAAGGCTTGCTGGCGTGCGGATATACGGGGAAAGGCCGGATGGAGGAGCCGGAGACGATCGTCGCGGTCGTTAACGATTATTATGCGCGGCAAGCCCGATTGGCGGAGAAACCATTGGCCGGCAAGAGAGTCGTTGTAACCGCCGGCGGCACCGTGGAGCGGATCGACCCCGTGCGATATATTACCAACGATTCTTCGGGGAAAATGGGTTTTGCCGTCGCCAGAGCGGCGAGGCAGCTGGGGGCCGAGGTGACGCTGATCGCCGGCAACACGCAGGTTCAGCCCCCTTCGGGCATTCCCGTCACCCGCGTAGCTTCGGCTCAGGACATGTACGAGGCGGTGCTGGCGGTATGGGCCGACACCGACATCATGGTGAAGGCGGCGGCCGTCGCGGACTACCGCCCGAAGGAGACCGCACCGCAAAAAATCAAGAAAACCGGGGATTCCCTCGTCTTGGAACTGGTGAAAAACATCGATATCCTCGAAACGCTGGGCCGCCGGAAAACATCCCAGTTTCTGATCGGTTTCGCCGCCGAAACGGAGAATCTGGAGCAGCACGCGATGGATAAGCTGAAGCGCAAAAACTGCGATCTGCTCGTCGCCAATGACGTTACGGCGCAGGGGGCGGGCTTTGGCTCGGAAACCAACGTCGTCAACATTTACGATGCGTCCGGACGGGTTCAGTCGCTGCCGCAGCTGGCCAAGGAGGAAGTGGCCTTGCGGATCATGGAGCTGGCCGCGTCGCGTTTGGCGGGAACGAACCGATGACATACCGAATGGCCAAAGTAATCGTGGATGTGCCGAGCCGGGAGACCGATCGGCCTTTTGATTATTTGATCCCTGAATCGCTGGCCGGCTGGATCGAAGTCGGAAGCCGGGTCGGCGTTCCGTTCGGGCGCCGTACGGTTCAGGGATTTGTCGTTTCTTTGCATGAGCGGCCGGAAATGGAGACGTCGCGGATGAAGCCGGTTCAGGAGCTGCTCGATATGCTGCCGCCCCTGCCGCCGGACTTGGTCGAGCTGGCGGAATGGATGAGCCGCAAGTATGCCTGCAGCATGATTTCGGCGCTGCAGGCGATGATCCCGGCAGCGCTGAAGGGCAAGGCGGAGCGTTATATCCAGGCTGCGCAGTCCGGTGAAGAAGAAGCTGCCGTTGGCGGAGCGGCGTTGCCGTCTGGAGGCGGGGAATGGCCGGGGAGCGGTGACGGCCTGTTTGCGCTGACGGGACTGCTTACGCCGGAAGAAGAGGAGATCGTGGGTTATATTCGCGCTTCCGGCACGGTTACAATGACTCATCTCGGCGTTAAATATCCGGAAGCCGCCGGGCTGATCAAAGATTTGCTCAGCCGGGGCGTGTTGACGGAAAGCCAGGCGATCAAGGACAAGATCCGCAAGAAGACGGTGAAAAGCGTCGAGGCCGCGGTCAGCGGCCAAGCGGCGCAGGATGCGCTCGCTTCCTTCGGCCCGCAAGCCCGCCGGCAAAAGGAAGTGCTGCAGTTCCTGCTTGAGGTCGGCGCGCCGCTTCCGCTGCAGGAGGTATTAACCACGCTTCAGGTCACGGCGGGAACGGTGAAGAAGCTGGCGGAGAAGGGGTATGCCCTCATCGAGGACGTGGAAGTGTTCCGCGATCCTTATCAGGACCGGCGCTTTCGAAGCAGCGAGCCGCTGGTGCGGACGCCGGAGCAGGAGGTCGTGTACCGCCGGCTGACGGAGTCGCTGGACGCGGGGCGGCATGAGGTGTTTTTGCTGCACGGGGTAACCGGAAGCGGTAAAACCGAGGTTTATTTGCAGACGATTGAACGCTGCATCGCCTCGGGACGGCAGGCGATCGTGCTGGTGCCGGAGATTTCGCTGACTCCGCAGATGGTCGAGCGTTTCAAGGGGCGTTTTGGCGGCAAGGTCGCGGTGATGCACAGCCGCCTATCCACCGGCGAGCGCTACGACGAATGGCGCAAAATTCGCGAAGGCCGCGTCGAGGTGGCGATCGGCGCCCGATCGGCGATCTTTGCCCCCTTCCATCGGTTGGGGCTGATCGTCATGGATGAGGAGCACGAGACCTCCTACAAGCAGGAGGAGACGCCCAAATACCACGCGCGCGACGTCGCTGTCCGGCGGGCTCGCCAGCACGGGGCGGCCGTGATTTTAGGCTCGGCCACGCCGTCGCTCGAGAGCTACCACGCCTCGCGTTCGGCGGGCGGGGATCAAGGAGAATTCGCGCCGGTGCTGCTGGAAATGAAGCAGCGTCCGTCCGGCAGCCGGTTGCCCGGGGTTCAGATCGTCGATATGCGGGAAGAACTGAAGGAAGGCAACCGCTCGATGTTCAGCCGCGGGCTGCATCAAGGGATTGCCGCCCGGCTGGAACGCGGGGAGCAGACGGTGTTGTTCCTGAACCGGCGCGGATACTCGACGTTCGTGATGTGCCGGACTTGCGGTTACGTGGCCGGGTGTCCGGACTGCGACATTTCGCTGACTTATCATCAGAAGTCGAACAATTTGCGCTGCCATTACTGCGGTTATGCCGAGGCGGCGCCGGCGGTATGCCCGGAATGCGGCAGCGAGCATATCCGCTATTTCGGGACGGGCACGCAGCGGGTGGAAGGCGAACTGGCCAAGCTGTTTCCGGGCATCCGCGTCATTCGCATGGATGTGGATACGACGAGCGAGAAAGGCTCCCACGAGAAGCTGCTTCAGGCCTTCCGCGAGAAGAAAGGCGACGTGCTGCTGGGCACGCAAATGGTCGCCAAGGGCTTGGATTTCCCCGACGTGACCTTGGTTGGCGTCATCGCCGCGGATACGGCGCTGAATTTTCCCGATTTCCGTTCGGCGGAGAAGACGTTCCAACTGCTGACGCAGGTGGCCGGAAGGGCGGGCCGGCATCAATTGCCGGGGGAAGTGTTCATTCAATCGTACATGCCGGAGCATTACTCGATTATTCATGCGAGCGGCCATGATTATTTTTCCTTTGTGCGCGAGGAATTGAAGCACCGGAAGGCGCTGCATTACCCGCCATACAGCAAGCTGGTTCTGATTACGCTCTCGCATGAGAAGCTGCCGCTGCTGCTGCGGATGGCGGAGAACTTCGCCGGGGATTTGCGGGCCAAGGCCCAGCGCCAAGGCTGGTTTGGCAGCCTGGACCGGTTCGCGCCGGCGGCGCTCGACATTCTCGGGCCGGTGGCTTCGCCGATTCCGCGGATCAAGAACCGTTACCGGTTCCAATGCATGGTGAAATACCGCGGCGACCTGGATGCGGTTGCGCTGGTCCGGGAGACGGCTGCCGCGACCCTCGACCAATTGCGCGACGCCACGCTGCAGATCAGCATCGACGTCGACCCGCAAATGCTGATGTAGCAGCAGGTCAATAATCAAAACAGGATATCGCGACATATATTTTTGATAAATAGGCTAAGCTGGATATTCATATTAAACGGATGCAAGACGGGAAGGGGAGTGCCATGATGGCAATTCGCATTATTGTTCATGAACCCGATGAGGTGCTGCACCAAGTAGCGAAGGAAGTTAGAAAAATTACGCCAAACGTGCAAAAGCTGCTTTCCGATATGGCGGATACGATGTACGACGCGGAGGGAGTGGGGCTTGCCGCGCCGCAGGTCGGCATTCTGAAACGGCTTATCGTGGTCGACGTGGGCGACGAGAACGGGCTGATCGAGCTGATCAATCCGGAGATCGTATCCACGGAAGGCGAGCAGTTCGGACCGGAAGGTTGCCTTAGCATTCCCGGATACCGCGGGGATGTCCGCCGGGCGATGACGGTGACGGTCAAGGGACTGGACCGAAACGGAAAAGAAGTGTCGTACACGGGCTCCGAGCTGCTGGCGAGAGCTTTTCAGCACGAAATCGATCATTTGAACGGCGTTCTCTATACGGATGTCGCGGAAAGAGTGTACGAAATAACCCCTGAGGGTGAAGAGAAGGAGTGACCTCGCTCGATGAATATCGTATTTATGGGAACGCCGGCGTTTGCGGTGCCTTCGCTGGAGGCTTTGCTGAGCGAAGGCTATAACGTGGTGGGCGTCGTGACCCAGCCGGATCGTCCGCAAGGGCGGAAGAAAGTGCTGACGCCGACGCCGGTGAAGGAGGCTGCTTTGCGGCACGGGCTTCCCGTCTTGCAGCCGGCGCGGATGCGTGCTCCGGAAGCGGTGGCGGAAGTGGCGGCGCTGCGCCCCGATTTGATCGTGACCGCGGCGTATGGCCAAATCCTGCCGAAAGGCGTGCTTGAGATGCCGCAGTACGGCTGTTTGAACGTGCACGGCTCGCTGCTGCCGAAATACCGCGGCGGCGCGCCGATTCAGCGGGCGATCATTAACGGCGAGAAAGAAACCGGCATTACCTTGATGTACATGGCCGAGGGTCTCGATACCGGCGACATGATCGCCAAGTCGGTCGTTCCGATCGAGGATGAGGATACGTCAGGCACGTTGTTCGAGAAGCTGAGCGAAGCCGGGGCGAAGCTGCTGCTTACGCAGCTTCCGCTGATCCTGGCCGGCACGGCGGCACGGATTCCGCAGAACGATGCGGAATCGACGTATGCCTCCAATCTGAAGCGCGAGGACGAGCGCATCGATTGGTCGGCCGGCTCGCGGTCGATTTATGACCGCGTGCGGGGGCTGGTGCCGTTCGCCGGCGGCTTTACGACCTGGAACGGCGAAGTGTTCAAGATCTGGGCGGTCGCGAAGCCTTTGGAGGGCGGGGCCGCCGCGAACGCGGACGGAGGCGCGTCCGGACAAGCGCCGGGGACGGTGCTTGATCTTTCGCCGCAAGGCATCGAGGTGAAGACCGGAGACGGCTCCGTGCGGCTGACCCGGGTTCAGCCGGCCGGGAAAAAGGCGATGGAGGCCGAGGAATTCATCCGCGGCGGCGTGATGAAGAAAGGAACGGTCCTGTCATGAACCGCGGCGGAAGCGGTCAAGGCGGACAAGGACCCGGGGGAACGGCGCGTGCCGGAGGAAAAAGCGATGGGGGACGCCAAGGCCATAAGCCGGCGGCATCATCTCCGCAGGGGGGCGGTCGCGGCCCGGCAAAACCGTCGGCGCGGAATGTGGCGCTGCAGGTATTGACCGCCGTCGAGCAGGAAGGCGCCTACAGCAACCTCCTGCTGAACGGGGCGCTGCAGAAATCGGGCCTGTCCGGGCCGGATGCGGGGCTGGCCACCGAGCTGGTGTACGGGACGATCCAGCGGCTTAACACGATCGACTATTTTTTGGAACCGTTCGTGACAAAGGGGTTGGCCAAGCTGGCTCCCTGGGTTCGCAATTTGCTGCGGCTGAGCTTCTACCAGCTGTATTACCTCGACCGGATTCCTCCGCACGCGGTCGTCAACGAGGCGGTGAACATCGCCAAAAAGCGGGGCCACCAAGGAATTTCCGGCATGGTAAACGGCGTGCTCCGCAGCGTGCTGCGCCGCAAGGAGGAGCTGCATTTGCCGGAGAATCTGGAGCCGGTAACGCGGATCGCTCTCGAGCACTCGCATCCGGAGTGGCTGGTATCACGCTGGATCGGGCAATACGGCGAAGCTTCGGCCGAGGCGATGTGCCGGGCCAACAACGAGCCGCCTTCGGTCAGCGTCCGGGTGAACCGGGCGAAGACAAGCCGCGGGGAGGTGCTGCGGCTGATGGAGACGCAGGGCCTGGAGGCGTCGGCTTCGCCAATCTCTCCCGACGGCATCGTCGTACATAGCGGCGGGAATATGGCGCTTACTCCTTGGTACCGGGAAGGGCTTATTTCCGTGCAGGATGAAAGTTCGATGCTGGTGGGCGAAGCCGTCGACCCGCAGCCGGGAATGTCCGTGCTGGACTGCTGCGCGGCGCCCGGAGGGAAAACATGCCATATCGCCGAGATCATGGGCGGAAGCGGGCAGGTGGTTGCCAATGACATCCATCCGCATAAGGCCAAGCTGATCGAGGATCACGCCGACCGGTTGGGATTGGGTAAGGTTGTCAGCACCATGACGGGGGATGCGCTAAAGTTGAACGAGCGTCTTCCCGCCTCCTTCGACCGGATTTTGCTGGACGCTCCATGCTCGGGACTTGGCGTCATTCGTCGCAAGCCGGATTTGAAGTGGGCGAAAACCCCAGGCGACGTGGCGGAAATCGCCGGCGTGCAGCGGGTGCTTCTGGATGCGGTCAGCGGGCTGTTGAAGCCCGGCGGGTTGCTTGTATACAGTACCTGCACGGTCGAGCCGAGCGAAAATGCCGAAATGGTCGCCGGGTTCTTGAGCCGCCATCCGGAGTTCGAGCCGGCGGAGGATGAGCCGGCCAGGGGACCTTTGGCCGGAACCGCGGGAAGATCGGCCATCGGCCTGCAAATTTTGCCGCAGGATGCCCATTCCGACGGTTTTTTCATCGCCCGTTTGCGTAAGAAGGCCGCGGACGCATAAACGTTTGGAGGAGGTCAAGCGACCGCCGTTACGACGGCGGGCTTGGCCTTTTTGGCGCGTATGGCAGTGGCTGCAAGTCGCGGCAACAGTCGAGAAATGGCCATAAGAGGCACTAGCTTCCCGCGGCGGAGAGCGGTGCGGTTTATCGTCCTGCCTCCAAATTATGGCCCTTGGATGTGGCGGGTTACCGTACGGTTTACCGGCGTAGGATATCAAAAACACGCCTTGATCCGCACAGGCTTTAGTAGTATGGCGATTTATGATAAAATGGGAAGAATGAGTTGGCATGATTCGAAATAAAAATTAGGACAGGTGTGTGAACATGAAACCTTTTATATATGACTATACGTTGGAAGAGTTGCAGGATTGGGCCGTCCGGCAGGGAGAACCGGCCTTCCGCGGCGGGCAAATCTTCGACTGGCTGTACGCGAAGCGCGCCTCCTCTTTCGAGGAGATGACCAACCTGTCCAAGGCGATGCGGCAGAAGCTGGACGAGCAATTCGCGTTCGTCACCTTGCATGAGATCACGAAGCTGGAATCGAAGGACGGAACGGTGAAGTTCCTGTTCGGGCTGCACGACGATCACGCGATCGAAACGGTCATCATGAAGCATAACTACGGGAACAGCATCTGCGTGACGACCCAGGTCGGCTGCAAAGTGGGCTGTACGTTCTGCGCCTCGACGCTCGGCGGCCTGAAGCGCAATCTGACGCCCGGCGAAATCGTCGCCCAAGTCGTGCAGGCGCAGAAAATCCTCGATCCCCGCGGCGAACGCGTCAGCAGCATCGTCATCATGGGGACCGGGGAGCCCTTCGAAAACTACGAGGCCACGATGAAATTTTTGCGCATTATGATCCATGAGAAGGGCTTGAACATCGGGCAACGGCATATTACTGTATCAACGAGCGGGATTGTCCCGAACATTTACCGCTTTGCCGACGAGAACACGCAAATCAATCTGGCGATTTCGATCCATGCGCCGAACGATGCGCTGCGTTCCAAGCTCATGCCGGTCAACCGCCGCTTCCCGTTTGACGACGTAATGGAGTCGCTGCGGTATTACATCGCCAAAACCGGCCGCCGGATTACGTTCGAGTATGCCTTGATCGGCGGCGTCAACGACCAGCCGGAGCATGCGGAGGAACTGGCCGGCGTCTTGAAGGATATGCTTTGCCATGTCAATTTGATTCCGGTAAACTATGTGCCGGAGCGAAAGTACGTAAGAACGTCGCGAAACGATATTTTTCAATTTCAGCGCATTTTGGCGGATAAAGGCGTCAACGTGACGATTCGACGGGAGCAAGGCCATGATATTGCCGCTGCCTGCGGTCAACTGCGGGCGAAGCACATGGAGTCTGGTGCGAGGTGAGCGAATTTGATTAAAACGGTATATGTTAGTGATGTGGGACGAGTCCGTTCCGTGAACGAGGACTGCACTTGGGTAGCCCGGCTCGAGCAGGGTTACACGCTGGGGATCGTCGCCGACGGAATGGGCGGCCATCAGGCCGGGGAAATTGCCAGCCGATTGGCGGTAGACACGATTACGCACGACCTGGAGGCGCTGCCGGCGGGATTGCCGGCGACAGCTTGCGGCGAGGAGTTGAAGAAAGCGATTCTCCACGCCAATGAAGTGGTGTTCCGCAAAGCGTCGGAGCATACCGAGTATCACAGTATGGGGACCACCGTCGTGGCGGCTATCCTGGCCGACCGCGAAGGGATGATCGCCCATATCGGCGACAGCCGGGCTTACAAGTTCCACCAAGGGGAACTGGTGCAACTGACCGACGACCATTCGCTGGTGAACGAACTGCTGAAGAACAAGCAGATCAGCGAGGAAGAAGCCAACGTCCACCCGCATCGCAATGTGGTGACCCGGGCGCTGGGCACCGACGAGCGGGTCGAGGTGGACATGAACCAGGTGACCCTGGAGCCCGGAGATATGCTGCTGCTCTGCAGCGACGGGCTCAGCAATTACGTGAAGCCGGAACAAATGACCCTGACGCTTGGCGCGGACGATCTGAACTTAAACGATCGTGCCGATCGCCTGCTCCAGCTGGCGCTGCGCGCGGGGGGCGACGACAACATCAGCGTCGCCCTGCTGGAACAACATGAGGATGCCGGGTCAGGCATAAAGGAGTGGAATTCATGATCGGACACGAATTGGGCGGTCGTTATCAAATCATTGAACGGATCGGCGGAGGCGGCATGGCGCTTGTCTACAAAGCGCAGGATATTCTGCTGAACCGCTACGTGGCCATCAAAGTGCTGCGTCAACAATTTGTGAATGACGAGGAATTTATCCGGCGCTTCCGCCGGGAAGCGCAGTCCGCCGCGTCTTTGTCGCATCCGAATATCGTCAGCGTGTACGATGTCGGCCAGGAAGAAGACATCCACTACATTGTGATGGAGTACGTCGAGGGCCAGAACTTGAATGAGATCATCAAGGAGCGGGCGCCGCTCCAGGTCGACGAGGCCGTCCGCGTCGCATCGCAAATCGCCGACGCGTTGGACCATGCCCATCATAATCAAATCATTCATCGCGATATTAAACCGCATAACATCTTGATGGGGCGCAACGGGCGGGTGAAGGTAACCGATTTCGGGATCGCCCGCGCCGTGACGTCGGCTACCATTACGCAAACCGGTTCCGTGGTCGGCTCGGTTCACTATTTCTCGCCGGAGCACGCCAAAGGCGTCGCTACGGGCGAGAAGTCCGACCTTTATTCTTTGGGGATCGTTCTGTACCAAATGCTGACGGGCCGACTGCCGTTCCTTGGCGAAAGTCCGATCAGCGTAGCCTTGAAGCATTTGCAGGAGCATTTCGACGAACCGCGGACGGTCAATCCGATGATTCCGCAAAGCGTCGAAAACATTATTCTCAAATCGATGCGCAAAAATCCGAGCGAGCGGTACCAATCCGCCAAGGAAATGCTGCGCGATCTTGAAACCTGCCTGCTGCCGGAAAGAAAAACGGAATCGAAACTGGCCTTTATTGATGATGATGATGAAGACAACACCCGCGTTATTCCGGCGATCCGTCCGCAGAACCATGCGGCGGCGGGCGCTTCGAAGCTGACGCGCGACAACCAGGCGCCTCAGGAGCACAGCGGCGGTCCGAACAAGAAGAAGATCTGGGGGAAGCCGGCCCTATGGATCAGCTTGACGCTGGTCGTCCTGCTGGCTTTGGCAGGCGTCGCCTGGTACGTTACCAGCCTGGTGACCGTGGCGGAAGTGAAGGTGCCAAGCGTCTTGAACATGCAGGAACAGGATGCGATCAAAACGCTGTCGGATACCGGCATCGAACTGGGCGACGTTGCCCGCGAGTATAAAGAAGGCGTGGACGAGGGCGTTGTATATGAACAGAGCAAGCCGGAGGGCACAATGGTCAAGGAAGGTTCGGCCATCGATATCAAGGTCAGCACGGCGAAACCGCCGGAGAAGATGCCGGCGTTGACGGGGACCTACGAAGAGGCCCTGGAGACGCTGAAGGGGTTTGGCGTGGACGAGGCCCAGGTGAAGAAAACGGAAGAAAACAACGACGACGTCGAGCCGGGCAAAGTCATCGACCAATCGCCGGACGCCAATACCGAATTTAACCCGGAAGAGGTGCAGGTCGTCCTGAAGGTCAGCACGGGACCGGCCGAGGTGAGCATGCCGGACCTCATGAACCACACGCAGGCGGAAGCGGAAAAAATGTTAAGAGACATGGGGTTAGAGTTGGCTGACGACGGGATCAAAGAGGAAGCGAGCTTTGAGGTCGAAGCGGGCAAAGTGACGAAGCAGTGGCCGTATGCGCCTAACGACATGGTGAACCCTGCCTCGGCCTCGGAAGTGACGTTATTCGTCAGCACCGGTTATCCGCCGGAAGCGATCAACTATACGTTCCAGGTGCCGGTGGCACCGGCGGCGGAAGGCCAAATCAGCAAGTACACCATCGTTTACGGCGATGCCCGCGGAGAAGGCCGGGAATGGGGTACGCAAAAGGTTGGGAAAGCGCAGTACTTGGCGGTGGATCTCGTACTGGCCCCTAACAAGGACGGTTACGTGACCGTTTCGCGGGACGGCGTCCAGTTGGACACTTACCCGATTTCGTATATTGACGCCAAGCAAGGCACCGTACCTGTGCCGCAGTTCCCGGACGGCGGACAAGAGGGGGGAACGGACGAGGATACGATGGATGATTCGGGGGATAACCCTCCCGATACCGGCATGATTCTGTCCGGCAAGCTCGCCTCACTCTACCAGGATCAAGGCAAAGCTGCCGGAAGAGGGAAAGCGGGGAAAGGGAACAACCATGGCGATTAAGTCAGACCGATACGAAAGCGAGGCCGGCATGTATGCCTGAAGGCTTGATTGTTAAGGCATTAAGCGGATACTATTACGTGAAACCAACCGAACGGTCCGCGGCGCAGGACGGATACGTCCAGTGCCGCGGCCGCGGCATATTCAAGAAGAAGGGCGTTACCCCGTTGGTAGGAGACCGCGTTATGTATGCTCCTACCGAAAACGGGGAGGGGACCGTCGATGAAATTTTGCCGCGGGAAACCGAGCTGGTTCGTCCGCCGGTCGCCAACGCCAAGCTCGCGGTCCTGCTGTTTTCGCTGCGGGAGCCGGATCTGAATTTGCAGTTGCTGGACAAGTTCCTGGTACATATCGAGCACGCCGGACTGCGGGCGCTGATCTGCCTGACGAAAGAGGATTTGCTGGAGGAAGACGGAACCGAGACGGCTCCGGAAATCATCACGCAGGTCAGCGAACTGTACCGTTCGATCGGCTACGACGTCATCGTGACCAGCTCGGTCACCGGGACGGGAACCGACGAGGTGAAATCCCGGCTGGCCGGGGAGATCAGCGTCTTCTCGGGTCAATCCGGGGTCGGCAAATCGTCGCTGCTGAACGCCATGCTTGGTCTGTCGCTGGAGACGAGCGAAATCAGCCTGAAGCTCGGCCGGGGCCGCCATACGACCCGGCATGTGGAGCTGATCGAGCTGGAAAACGGGGGCTACGTCGCCGATACGCCGGGCTTCAGCCAGCTTGATTTCCTTGAGCTGGGCGTGGAGGAGCTGTCCGGCTGTTTCCGCGAGTTCGCGGAGTATGCCGAGGCGTGCAAGTTCCGCGGCTGCAGCCATTTGCACGAGCCGGGCTGCAAGGTGAGAGAAGCGGTGGACGCAGGACGGATTTCTGCCGGCCGGTATGAGCATTATGTACAATTCCATGAAGAGATGAAGGACAAGAAGCGGAGGTATTAACTTCATGAACAAGATATTCGTTGCACCGTCGATTTTGTCGGCCGACTTCGCCAAGCTGGGCGAAGAGGTGGCCGATGTTGAGCGGGGAGGTGCGGATTGGCTGCACGTGGACGTCATGGACGGTCATTTCGTACCCAATCTGACGTTCGGGCCGCTGGTCATGCAGGCAATTGCTCCGTTAACCCGGCTGCCGCTAGACGTCCACCTGATGATCGAAAAACCGGAGGAGTACGTACCGGCGTTTGCCAAAGCGGGCGCTCACCTCATTACGGTGCATGCGGAGGCCTGCGTCCATTTGCATCGCGTGCTGCATCTCATCAAGGAACATGGGGTTAAGGCGGGCGTTGCGATTAATCCGGCCACGCCGGTTTCGGCTGTCCGCGAGGTATTGGAGGATGTCGATCTTGTTCTCGTAATGACGGTGAATCCCGGCTTTGGCGGCCAGGCGTTCATTCCGGGCACGCTGCGTAAAATCCGCCAGCTGAAAGCCTGGAAAGACGAACTGGGGCTTGCGGAATTACGAATCGAAGTGGATGGCGGCATTTCCGCGGCTACGGCTCCGCTGGTCGTGGAAGCGGGGGCCGATGTGCTGGTTGCCGGCAATGCGGTATTCGGCCAAGCCGACCGCCGCGCAGCGATGGGAGAAATCCGGGAGAGCCTTGGCGGATTGGCATAGGCGGAAGATGAGGCGCATACAATGGGTTACATGAGCAAGGTTCTCATGTAGCCTTTTTTTTGTGGCGGGAATACACGGGTAAATGACATCGAACATAGAATATGGGTGAAGGCATGAGCACGATAGGGAGGGTGAACGATGAAATTTTACACATTCAAGCTGCCTAAGTTTTTGGGAGGATTCGTCAAAGCCGTTCTAAACACGTTTCACAAAAACTAGCAGACGGGCTTGCTTCTTGGGCACCGCCGCAAGCAGCGAAAGGGCGCGCCTGGCGGTTCCCGCCATGAAGGTCGCAAGGGCCGCCCCGCAAGCGAACAGATCATTCGGCTTCCTTGGAAAACTTAAACTTCATGAAAAAGCGCAATAAAAAAGCACCTCTATTGGAAAAGGTGCTTTTTGTCTATAGGTCTCGTCCCGACATTACACGCGGGTCACTTTACCGGATTTCAAAGCCCGAGTGCTGACGTATACGCGTTTAGGTTTACCGTCTACCAAGATCCGAACCTTCTGCACGTTTACGCCCCAAGAGCGCCGATTGCGATTGTTTGCGTGAGATACATGGTTACCGCTGCCTGGCTTTTTGCCAGTCACATAACATTTGCGAGCCATTCATTACACCTCCTGTTCCAGTACACCTGTCTTGAAAATAACAGTTTATTTTCGCGTTCACAGTTATTGTTCAAGCCGGCCTTCCGCCGATCATTTCCAAAGCGGGCACGTGTCCCGGCAATAGAAACCGCATAAAACAATACTTATATATAATATCACAGTAAAAAAAGCCCCGTCAACAGATATCGTAGCCGACTCTTTTATTTATTTCTCTCTGCTCTTATAGTACAATATAGTTTAGTCCATAATAATTTCTAGGGAGGAGTGGATGCAGGCGTGGCTGTAGAACTTAAGACCGAATATGGACAGATCGACATTTCGGATGAAGCCATCAAGGTTATCGCCGGATCGGCCGCCATGGAGTGTTATGGACTGGTAGGTATGGCAAGCCGAAAGCAGTTTAAGGACGGCATTGCCGAATTGCTGGGGCGGGAGAATTTGGCCCGGGGTGTGGAAGTGAACCTGGATAATCATCGATTAGCTATTCATCTTTATATTATAGTCAGTTATGGCACGAAAATTTCCGAGGTCGCACACAACATACAGCTCAAAGTGAAATACGTGTTAAGTGAAATCGTTGGACTCGAAGTGGATCAGGTCAATATCGCTGTCCAAGGCGTACGTGTATCAAGCTAGGAAGGGGAATTTTCATTGAGTAAGCGTTCTTTAAATGGAACAGATTTCACCGCAATGGTATTGGCTGGCGCACTGCGTCTGGCGGAGCATGCTGAGCACGTCAATTCCCTAAATGTATTCCCGGTTCCCGACGGGGATACCGGCACGAATATGAATTTGACGATGACGGCAGGCGTAACGGAGTTGAAAAACCATGGTGCGGGAGGATTAGGCAGCAGAGCGGGAACCTTGTCCAAGGGTCTTTTGATGGGAGCGCGCGGGAATTCCGGCGTCATTTTGTCCCAGCTGTTCCGCGGCTTCAGCCGTTATGCCGCCTCATTGGAAGAATTGAATACGATTCAATTCGCCTCCGCTTTGCAAAGCGGCGTGGATACCGCCTATAAGGCGGTCGTCAAGCCGGTGGAAGGCACGATTTTGACGGTGGCGAAGGAAGCCGCCAAGCACGCGGTATTTTATGCGCGCAGAACCCATGATATCACGGAGCTGATGACCGAAGTGCTGGCCAAGGCGAAGGAAGCCCTGGCGGGGACGCCGGAATTGCTTCCTGTGCTGAAACAAGTTGGTGTCGTGGATTCGGGCGGTCAGGGACTTGTTTATATTTATGAGGGATTTTTGGAGTGGCTAACCAGCGGGGCCAGCGTTCAGGCGGCAGCGGCGCTGGGACAAGCTCCTTCACATACCGCGGTGCAGGACATTCGCGAGAAGGTGCAAGCCGCAGCCGTGCATGTTCCGGCTTCGGCACAGGCGAAGCTGGAAACCGAGGATATCGAGTTCTTATACGATATGGAATTTTTCATCAATCGTAAAGTCGGTGAAATCAACAATGCCGTATTTGACGAGGATCAGTTCCGGAAAGCGCTTTCGGTTAATGGCGATTCCATCATCGTCATTGCGGACGACGAAATCATCAAGGTGCATGTTCACTCCAAAACACCGGGCGAGGTACTGAATTTGGCGCTTCGTTACGGGGAAATTACGCAAATTCATATTTTGAATATGCGCGAGCAGCACCGGGATTTGCTGACGGCGGGTATGGACGCCGCACCGATGCCGGAGCTGTTTGCCGACATTCCGGCCGAACCGGCCCGACCGGTCGATCCGGCTGAGCTGCCGGCCGACGAGTTGGCTCCTTACGGTTTTATCGCCGTCGCTTCGGGACAAGGGATATCGGATATCTTTACCAGCTTGGGCGTGGACGTCGTATTGTCCGGCGGCCAGACGATGAACCCGAGCACCGAGGATTTCGTGAAAGCGATTGAGTCGATTTCGGCCCAGCACGTATTCGTGTTGCCGAATAATTCCAATATCATTTTGGCCGCTCAGCAAGCAAGCGATTTGCTTGAAGGGGAACGCAGCGTCATCGTGATTCCAAGCAAGAGCATTCCGCAAGGGATTGCCGCCGCGTTTGCCTTTCAGGAGGAAGAAGGCGTGGAGTCCAATCAGGACAATATGCTGAATGCGGTGCAAAGCGTGAAAACGGGTCAAGTGACCTACGCGATCCGCGATACGATGTTTGACGATCTGGAAATTACGGCGGGGCATTACATCGGCATTGCCGATTCCAAGATCGTGGCCACGGAGGAAGGCTTGCTGGAAACCAGTCAGGGCCTGCTCGGCAAAATGCTGGCCGGCGGGGATGAAATCGTAACGATTCTGGTAGGCGAAGAAGCAACCGGGGAAATGACAGATGCGCTCGTAGCCTGGATTCATGAGGAGTATCCCGACGTCGAAGTGGAGGTCCATAACGGCGGACAACCGATTTATTATTATTTGTTTTCGGTAGAATCCTGACCAATGAGAGGATGTAGATACCTATGAAGCAGGCTGTCATTATTGCCGACAGTACGGCGGATGTCCCGCAGGACGTCGTTTCGGAATACGGTATTCATATCGTCCCGATGCGGCTGGCCTTCGGCGAACAATCTTTTCTCGAAGGCATCGACATCACCGCGGAGGAGTTCTACGACAAACTGACGAAGTCCAAGGAATTGCCGACGACATCGCAAACTTCCCCGTCTCAATACGTGGAGGTGTACCGCAATCTGATGGGGGCGTACCCCGGTTCGCCGATCATCTCGATTCACATTTCTTCCGGCATGAGCGGGACTTATCAATCCGCCGTTCTTGCCAAAGATATGCTGGAGGAAGAGCTTGGAGCGCCGATGGACATTACGGTCATCGACTCGCTTTGCGCTACGTACGGATTCGGTCTGCAGGTCGTGCAGGCCGCGCGCATGGCGAAGCAGGGAGCTTCGGTGGAGGAAATCCGCGCCGAGGTCGAACGTTTAGGGAAAAGCCGGCGGCTGTACTTTCTAGTCGATACGCTGGAGTATTTGCAAAAAGGCGGTCGCATCGGCAAAGCCGCGGCGATCCTCGGTACGCTGCTCAACATCAAGCCGATTTTGTCGGTGGATCAGGAGGGCGTCATCTACGCCGTCGATAAGGTTCGGGGCCGCAAAAAAGCGGTATCCCGCGTGATCGATTTGTTCGTGAATGATTTTGGCGACCTCAAAGACATCAATGTCGCCGTATGCGATTGCGTCAATCCGGAAGGGGTCGAGGAAATGCTAGAGCTGCTGCGCCAGCATTTCACGCTGCATGAAGTCGTTCGCACCAGCATCGGCGCCGTCGTGGGCACGCATGTCGGGCCCGGCACCGTGGCGACCTTTATTTGGCCAGCTTAAAAGTCCGGTGCAGTTTTCACCGGATTTCTATAAAGCGAGGGATTTATGTTATGGGTTTGATGGAATTGCATGACATCCCCGTGAAGCAAGTCAGCGGCGTGAGCGCTCTTAAACAAGGAGAGCTTCACGCCTTTGGCATCTTTACGGTACAAGATTTAATCGAATATTATCCGTTCCGGTACGAGGACTATCGGCTGCGTTCCCTCACCGAGGCGAAGGACGGCGATAAAGTAACGGTTCAGGCGAAAATCATCGGCCTTCCGGTCTTGCAGCGGTACGGGCGCAAATCCAGGTTGACGTGCAAAATGGTTGCGGAGGACTGGATGTTCACGGCGACCTGGTTTAACCGCCATTTTTTGAAGGACCAGTTGACCGCGGGAAGGGAAATCATTCTGACGGGAAAATGGGATATGCGCCGCAGCCAGCTGACCGTGACGGATTCCGAATTCCCGGACCGGGGGACGCTGCGCAGCGGCAGCCTGCAGCCGGTGTATTCCGTAGGCGGGAAAATCACGCAGGCGTGGATACGCAAAACGATCGGACAAGCTTTGCAGCAGTACGGGGAAATGATCCCGGAGAACCTGCCGCCCGAGCTGCTGCGCAAATACGATCTAATGGCCCGGAAGGCGGCGATCCTGCGGCTTCATCAGCCTCAGGACAACGAGGAGGGCCAACGGGCCCGGCGCCGCATGGTGTACGAAGAGTTGTTCCTGTTTCAGCTCAAGCTGCAGGCGTACCGGGCAATGAACCATGAGCGCATGGACGGGGTGGCCCATACCGCGGACAACGCCACGGTTCGCGACTTCGTGCGCAGCCTGCCGTTTGAGCTGACCGATGCGCAGAAGAAGGTGGAGCTGGAGATTTTGCAGGACATGCGCTCCCCTTTTTGCATGAATCGGCTGCTGCAGGGGGATGTCGGCTCGGGCAAAACGGTCATCGCGGCGATTGCTTTGTATGCGGCCGTGAAGTCGGGGCATCAGGGCGCGTTTATGGTGCCGACGGAAATTTTGGCGGAGCAGCATGTCCGTTCGCTCACCCGGTTGTTCGAGCCCTTCGGCATTACGGTCGGACTCTTGACCGGCAGCGTGACGGGGCGCAAGCGCAAGGACCTGCTCGGCTCGATGCAGATGGGGCTGACCGATATCGTCGTCGGGACGCATGCGCTGATCCAGGAGGACGTGTTCTTTCGCTCGCTTAGCCTGGTCGTCACCGACGAGCAGCACCGGTTCGGCGTCAACCAGCGCAGCATTTTGCGGCGCAAGGGCTTTAATCCCGATGTGCTGACGATGACGGCGACGCCGATCCCCCGCACGCTGGCGATCACCGCATTCGGCGATATGGACGTGTCGACGCTGTCGGAGCGGCCGAAGGGGCGCAAACCGATCTCCACGTATTGGGTCAAGCATAGTATGATGGACCGCGTGCTTGGTTTTATTTCCCGGGAGGTAGCGTTAGGTCGCCAGGCTTACGTGATCTGTCCGTTAATCGAGGAATCGGACAAGCTGGACGTGCAGAACGCGATCGATCTGTACGTCTCGATGCAGCAGGCGTTTCCGGATTTTCGGGTCGGCCTGCTGCACGGCCGGATGACTGCCGCCGAGAAGGATGAAGTGATGCGCGCGTTTTACGATAACGAGGTGCAATTGCTGGTGTCGACGACCGTGGTCGAGGTCGGCGTCGACGTGCCTAACGCGACGCTGATGATCGTGATGGACGCCGATCGCTTCGGCTTGTCCCAGCTTCACCAGCTGCGCGGACGCGTGGGCCGGGGGGAGCACGCGTCGTATTGCGTGCTTATCGCCGATCCGAAGTCGGAGGTGGGTCAGGAGCGGATGAAGGTCATGACCGATACGGACGACGGCTTCGAAGTGGCGAGGCGGGACCTGGAGCTGCGCGGTCCCGGGGATTTTTTCGGCACGAAGCAAAGCGGCGTGCCGGAATTTCGCGTCGCGGACATGGTCAGCGACTATGCGGTGTTGGAGGCGGCGCGGGATGACGCCAACCGGATGGTCGCGGGCGAGTCCTTCTGGACGTCGCCGGAGTATGGGCCGCTGCGGGAATACCTGCGGCGGGAACAGGTTTTTCAGGGTGAGTTGATCGATTAGCGAGAAAAGGAATAAAATGGAGAACCGTCCGAGGTCAAATCGGATGGTTTTTTTGTGCAAATTAATGAGAATAAGGGGATAGAAATGCAAAATCTATGACATCTTGCTGAAATATAATTTCAGTTAATAAATAATATATTGAAATATTATGTCGAATGATTTATAATCGAGTCGCAAGCGGTTACAAGCACTGAATTTCTTACATCAAAGGAGAGTCTCAAATGCTGGAAAATCTGACAACCGAGGCAAGAAACGAACGGACGATGAGCTTGGACGAAATGAACGTTGCCGAATTGCTTACGGTGATGAATGAGGAAGACGCGAAAGTGGCCGGAGCCGTAAAAAAAGAGATTCCGAGAATTGCGGAAGCGGTTAAGGCCATTACGGATTCCCTGCGTCTCGGAGGCCGGCTGATCTATATGGGGGCCGGAACGAGCGGACGGATCGGGCTGCTGGATGCGGTGGAATGTCCGCCGACCTTCGGTACTTCCCCGGATCTGGTTGTTGGACTCATCGCTGGAGGAAGCAACGCTTTCATCAAAGCGGTAGAGGGGGCGGAGGACCGGGCCGAGCTTGGAATGGCTGATTTGCAGAACCTTAACCTCACTGCGAATGATGCGGTCGTCGGATTGGCCGCCAGCGGCCGTACGCCTTACGTGATCGGCGGGCTGGAATACGCGAAGCGTATCGGCGCAACAACGATCAGCATCAGTTGCAACAAAAACGCGGCGATCAGCCCCAAAGCCGATATTGCCATCGAGATTGAGAACGGCCCCGAAGTATTGACCGGGTCGACGCGGTTAAAGGCGGGAACCTCGCAGAAGCTTGTCTGCAATATGCTGTCTACCGCTTCGATGATCGGCTTGGGCAAGGTTTACGGCAATTTGATGGTCGACGTGCAGCCCACGAATGAAAAACTGGCGGAGCGGGCCAAGCGGATCGTGATGGAAGCGACCGCGTGCGATTCCGATACCGCCGGACATGCCCTGCACCTTGCCGAAGGGAAGCCAAAACCGGCGATTCTGATGATACTGACAGGATGCACGTATGCAGAAGCGCAGGAAAAATTGGAGCGGAACCATGGTTTCATCGGCAAGGCAGTGAAGGGCGCGATTAAACAAGAACAAGACCACATATACGGGTAAGGAGGCTAACCGATGAGTAAATTTGAGGTTATGGCAAAAAGTATTTTAGAATCAATCGGCGGTTCCGGCAATGTGGAACAATTTACGAACTGCATGACCCGGCTGCGCGTTTCGACCTTAGATCGCGGCCGGATCGACGAGGCCGGATTGAAACAAATCGACGGGGTACTCGGTGTGGTCGATGACGAGACCTACCAAATTATCCTTGGTCCGGGCGTAGTCAATAAGGTGGCGGAGGAATTCGGCAAACTTCTGCAGGCGGAGGGGAATGGCAGCGAAGGGGCTTCATCCGGCGGCAAGGCGGCTCCGCTTCGGGGCGGCTCCGACATTAAGGCTGAGCTCAAGCAGAAAAACAACACTCCGTTTAAAAACTTTTTGCGGAAAATCGGCAACATCTTTATTCCGCTGATTCCGGCCTTGGTTGGCGCCGGGATTATCAACGGGATTGCCGGTTTGATGAACAACCTGATTACCTCCGGCAACGGAGCGGACTGGCTTGTTACTCTCCAACCGATTATTGGCGTTATCGGTTCGGCGTTTTTCGGGTATTTGACGATCTTTGCCGGGATCAACGCAGCGAAAGAATTTGGAGGTACGCCAGCGCTCGGCGGCGCTGTGGCGGCGATCATCGTTGCGCCGGCGGTGGCGAATATTTCTTACACCTATCCCCTCTTTGGCGAAATCAAGCTAAATGCGGGGCAAGGCGGGATCATCGGGGCGATCTTGGCCGCAGGCTTAATTTCTTTGCTGGAGAAATGGATCCGCAAACGGATGCCGGCAGCCATCGATATCATTGTAACTCCTACCGTTTCGCTTATCGTCGTCGGTTTAATTACGGTGTTCTTCCTGATGCCGGTCAGCGGCATCATCTCCCAGGGCATCGGACAAGCAACGACATGGCTGCTGGCGCATGGCGGACCGCTTTCGGGATACGTGCTGGCGTCCCTCTTCCTGCCGCTGGTCATGTTCGGCTTGCACCAGGCGCTGATCCCGATTCACGCCGAATTGATTTCTCAGGTCGGATACACGGCATTGCTGCCGATTCTGGCCATGGCGGGAGCAGGACAGGTCGGATCGGCTATCGCCATTTACATCAAGCTGAAGCATAACGCGCGATTGCGCAATATGATCAAGGGCGCGTTGCCCGTTGGCTTCCTCGGCATCGGCGAGCCCCTCATTTACGGGGTAAGCTTACCTTTGGGCCGGCCGTTTGTAACGGCTTGCCTCGGTGGCGGTTTTGGCGGAGCACTGCTCGGTTTGTTCGCGATGACGGGAAATTTCGTCGGTTCGGTTGCGATCGGTCCTTCCGGTCTGGTCCTCATTCCGCTGATTCAAGGCCCGATGGGGATTGGCATGACGATACTCGGTTATTTGTCCGGGTTGATCATCTCTTACATTGCCGGTTTCTTGCTCACTTATTTCTTTGGTTTTACAAAGCAGATGCTTTTAGAGCATAATAGATAATAGAAGCAAGCAGAGAAACGTTTGGCGGCCTTTTGCCGGGCCGCCGCGTTTCTTTTGCGTTTGAGGAGGGGACGAGTGACGACGGGAAGCATACTTACGCAGATGGAGGCGGCGCTGGGACAGTTGCCCGAATCGGAAAGAAAGGCGGCCCAATATATTTTGGCGGCTCCGACGGAAGTCTCCGCCCTGAGCATCCATGCGGTGGCCGAGAAAGCGGGAACCAGCGCGGCGGCGATTACCCGGCTATGCCGTTCGCTCGGGCTGACCGGTTTTCCTGACTTGAAGATGCGTTTGTCGGTGGATAATGCCAAACCGCAAAGGCCGGGATATTACGACATCGAGCGCGGCGAGACGATTCAAAACGTGATACAGAAAACGATCTCCAACAGCGTCCAGGCCATTCAAGATACGATGCTTCACCTGCAGCCGGAGTTGATCGGACAGGTGGTGGACAGCTTCCGGAATGCTTCCGTCATCCATATGTATGGAGTCGGAGCTTCGGCCATCGTCGCGGCGGATGCCGCCCAAAAATGGCTGCGGCTCGGTAAACAGGCGTTTGCTCTGCAGGATGAGCACTTGATTGCCGCCGCGCTGGCGAGCGCTCCGCCGGGCGCCTTGTTTATGGGCGTTTCGTACAGCGGGAACACCAAGGAAGTGCTGCAATTGTTCCGGGTTGCCCAAAAGTATGGAGTGCGTACCATCGGCTTGTCCCGTTTCGGCAATCATAAGGTTTCCGAGCTGGCCGATTTGATGCTGTATACGCCGCAGGCGCCGGAAGCGACGTTGCGGAGCGGGGCGTCCGGCTCCCGGTTGGCTCAGCTGGCCATGATCGATATTTTGTTTTTTGCTTACGCATCAACGCAATATGAGGAGACGATCGTCAGGTTGGGACAAACCCATGAAGCGACGGAGTTCCTCAGGCAAAGCTAGCCGCCGGCGGGCGGCCTTTCATTTTTTCGGCACTATGGACAGCCTTTCCGTCATATATTAGGGTTGAAGTCCGGAAATGACGGGACAGGAGGTGCTAGTCACGGTGCCCAGTTATCATCAATATGGAATCAGTCCGCAACTGGTGGAGCGGGTCAAGCTGAAAATGAAGAATCCGGCGGTCAAGGAACGGATCAAGCAAGTGGTCGACGGCCTTACTCGGGCGGATTTGCAGGATCGCGTCAAGGTGCGCAGACTCGTCAGAACGGCCTCCTCGGTGCTTGGCGAACGGCTGAGCGGCACGCAGGAAGAGCAGATCGTCCAGTTTGTCATCGACCAAAGAATCGACCCACGCAACACGCTTCACCTGCTTCGGCTATGGGGGATGTTCCGGTAGAGTGGAAATGAGTTCATTTTGGCAGGGCCCTGGGGGTGGTTATACCAGTGGTCCTTTTTTTCGGTTCAAAGCTTGTGGATAGGGAAGGCCGGGGGTCGGCAGATCAATACTCGCTATCCGGACGCGCTTTGCATGATTATCCCGTTTGATCAGATAGCGGAGAAACGGACAAGCTCGGGGAGAAGAGGGCATTCGAGAGAAGAATATATGGCCCCCCCAACTTCTGCTCCCTTAACGAAAGGGATAATCGTTCAAAGGGAGCATTTGAAGGGACACCAAGACACGAACCCAAGCCCCGATTTTGGCTTTGAGCCTTTCTTTCAGCTTTTAAAAAAAAGGACCTGCCGATGCTCTCGGCAAGTCAGCGGTAAACGTCCACGCTATTTCAGGGCATTTGCTTTCTTCAAAATTTCATCCGCCTCGGCTTGTGTCATCTTGCCGTCCTTCACCTGCTGCTCGCAGTATGGTTTTAATTCGGCAAGCAGTTGTTCTTCTGTATCGTAGGGGCCGAAGTTAACGGTATTTCCATTACCGTCGTCAATCACCATGCTATAGCTGGTCGTCGGCTCGATTTCGCCCAATCCAGAAGATATCACCAGGTCATCTTTTCCATCCACCGTTTTTGACACCATTACGCCATTTTTGATATCCTCCAGTGTCCGTTCATACATGGCGATGGTTTCATCCACCTTCTCCTGCGTCCAGACATACCAGCCGTCGCTCGGATTCCAGCCCTTTGAGCCGATGATCGACGGCAGTGACTTTTTTTCTTCCTCCAGCCAGGCCTTGTATTCGTCATAGGTCCACCAAACCACTTCATGTTTCGGATAAGCTTTGTCGTATTCTTGTTGGCTCGTCCAGGTTTTCCCGCCATCGGCGCTTATCCGGGTCTCACCGGTTTCATCGGTATAAGAGTAAACTACGGCGGACCCTGTTTCGACGGTGCTTTGCGTACCGCCTTTCGATTCATTCGCATAGGAAAATTCAGCTCCGTCCTGAACGCCTAACTCCTTTCTTTCCGCGGCGATTTCTTGCTGCAGTTGTTCTTTTTCGGCCGTGTTCCGATCGAATTCTGCCTGGCTTCGTTTTTGAATCCCGATCAGCTGTCCATGCTCATAAACCGCGTACAGGTCAACGGAACCCTCCGTCATGGACTGGCCGACCCCGGCTTGTTCATCATAGAAGTCGCGCACCTTTTCTCCCTGATAAAACAGCTCGCCGGTTTTCTCGTCATAGGTAAGGCCAAAAGGTTCATAGATCTTCATAACTTTGGCCATCGCTTTCCGGTCCTGAGCTTCCCGTTCCTTATCCGTCAGGCCGCCGGACCAGCTGCCGTTTTCCGTTGCCGCCGCCGAAGCCGTGTCGGAGTCGGCCTTGACGGCGCTGGTTGCGAAAGCGGTCAAAGTGCCTCCAACCAGGAGCAGCGCCGCAGTTACTCCCACCGCCGTAATTTTTTTTGTTTTCATAATCGCCATGATCCTTTCTTCAATCGGATTTTTGCTAAAGCCGTTAAACAAAGGGGTTATCTTGCTTTTCTTCTCCTCCATATCGATCAGCGTCATCGCATAGGAGGATTTGGTTGTTTCGCCGAAGGTCCGTACTACTGTTTCATCGCAAGCAAGTTCAATATCGCGGTTTGCGAGCACATACATTACCCATACCAAGGGATTAAACCAATGTACGCACAAAGCGCACGCCAGCACTAATTTCGTCAGGGCGTCAAACCGTTTGATATGCACAAGTTCATGGGCAAGGATATACCGCAGCCTTGTCTCGTCCGTCCAGTCGGTTGTTTTGGGCAAGAGCACCACCGGCCGGAATATGCCGTAAGTCAGCGGCGCCGCGATTTTATCGCATTGTCTTATTTGTACATGCCGCCGTATGGAGTGCTCCCTAAGCCAGGCGGCAATCACATCGTTCTCGACGGGCAAGGAAGCTTGAAATTCCTTGAGACACTTGACATAGGCCACGATAAAAAACAATGCGGCCGCACTCATGCCTGGCAACCAAATGATCAACATGGGCGAGAAGGAGGACGCCGACGAAACAGGTACGCTTGCCGCGCCGATGGGATGCCGGGTTCCGGAAAAATAAATATTCCCCATGTCATATGCAACTGCCGTTTCTGCCAACGCGGGGAAAGCCGCCGGGTCCGAAAACATCCGTTTCAAACCGTCTATGCCGGAAAAAAAGCTGAAACGCGACGGAACGGAAAAGGGGATAAGCAGGCGGCAAACGACCGCTCCCCAAAGGATGAGAAACGTCTTTTTGGGCAGCTTGTGCAGAGCGAGCCGGCGGATGATGACGACGGCGATAATGAGGACCACCCCCGCCAGACTCATTTGAACAACATCCATGCGGGTCACCTCATTTCAACTTATCGACAAGTTGCTTCAGTTTTTCGATTTCTTCCTTGGACAGTTTTTTGCTGTTGATGAGGGAAGCGAACAGCAAATCGGCCGAGCCGTCGAACACTTTATTGATCAGTTCCGCCGTTTCCTGCGCCTGAACCTGTTCCTTCGCAATGGCGGCACGGCATAGGAAGTTGGGTTCGAGCCGTTCTATCGCCCCTTTGGCGATACATTTTTTGATTACGGTGTAGGTGGTGTTCTTATTCCAGCCAACCTGCTCGGCCAGAATTTCGCTGAGTCGTTTCGCGGTTAAATCGCCCTCCTTCCATAAAACATCCATCACCTTAAGTTCGGAATCAAACAGTTTTATTTCCATGACGTACTCTTTCCTTTCAGACTATTGCAATAGTTTATAAATTCATACTACTTCGATAGTCTGGTTATGTCAAGACTATTGCAGTAGTTTGTGGGATGATACGTTCTTATATGCTGCAGCTCAGATTCGTTAAAATTCCCTCCGCTCCATGAACGATCAACAGTGAATCGACAGCCCTTGGCAACTTGAGTTTGCGTATATTAAACAAGGCTGGGCTTGCTATTTGCATGCCGTTATTTTATATTGACATGAGAGTAGGTCAAAACAAAAGGGGGCAATTGAGCTGGATGACTCCGCGAACGAAGGAACAAAATGATGAGATCCGGCTGCGGCGTCTCGCCCAAATCCGCAAAGCGGCGGCCGATGTGTTTCTCGACAAAGGGCTTGCGCTGGAAATTCGGGATGTGGCGGCTGCTGCCGGACTTGGCTACGGAACGGTCTACCACTATTACAGCAACAAGGGGGATTTGCTGAACGACTTGTTGTGGGTGGCGATGGACCGGGCCGGTGATTGGCTAAGCGTATTGTACGGAGGGAGCGGCGCGCCGGGTTGGATCCCGGGGGAAGAAAGCGACGGCCCCGGCAGCAGGCTCAGGCAAATGAGCGAACGTAACGGGCTTAGCCTGATGAGCGGCTTAAATGAACCTAACGGTCGCGGCTTACCCGGCGATCCGTTCGTCGCCGCCGGAATCCGGCTGCTGGAGCAGTGGGCGGAAGATCATGGCTTGTACCTGTTGCACAAGCTGGCCGCGGAGGATTTCCGACTGTTGCCGGAAGCGCGGGCGCTGCCGCTGTCGGAGGCGTATGGCCGGGAGGTCCTGGTGCCGTTTGCCGCTGCGCTGGATCATGTCCTTCCGCTTCCGGCGGGGAAAGCTGCCTCCGGTGCCGGGCGAGACGCCGTGCTTGGAGGCAGCTTTCCGTCCCCGGCGGCCGGGAATGCCGCCACGGCGGGAACCGTGGCCCCTGCGGCGCCGATCCAGCAGGCGGAAATGCTGCTGGCTGCCCTGGCCGGCTGCGCCTGGCTGCCGCTACGGCGCGGAACGCTGCGCGCCGAGGCCGGGGGCATCGCCCGATTTTTATTGCACCGGCTGGAAGAACGTACCTGAACAGACCAACCCAAGGAGTGAAGGGATTATGATCATATTAAAATCGCCGCGGGAGATCGAAGAAATGAAGCCGGCAAGCCAGATCGTCGCGGATTGCCACCGGGAAGTGGCCAAACGCATCGAGCCCGGCATGACGACGCAGGAGCTCAACGATTTCGTCGCCAAACATATCACCAAGCTGGGCGGTAAACAGTTTACGAAAGGGTATAACGGGTTTCCCGCCGAAACCTGCGCGTCGGTCAACGACGTGGTGGCTCACGGTTTTCCCTCGAACCGTCCCCTGCAGGACGGCGATCTGCTCAAGCTGGATATCGTCGTCGAATACGAAGGCTGGTTCGGGGATTCGTGCTGGTGTTATGCGGTAGGGCAGGTGCGTCCGGAAACGGAGAAGCTGATGCGGGTCACGAAGGAATGCCTGGATCTCGGGATTGCCCGGGCGCTTCCCGGGGGACGGCTGGGCGATGTGACTTCGGCCATCCAGAAGCATGCGGAGGAAAACGGCTTTTCCGTCGTGCGCGATTTGCTGGGACACGGGATCGGGCGAAGCCTGCACGAGGAGCCCAACTACGAGCATATCGGCGTGGCCGGCAAGGGGATCCGCCTGAAGGAAGGCATGGTGTTTACGGTTGAGCCGATGATCAACGAGGGGACGTTCCGCATTAGGGTCGACGACGATCAATGGACGGCGAGAACGGCCGACGGCAAATGGTCGGCGCAATACGAGCATACCATCGCGGTTACGCAGGACGGACCGCTGATTTTAACGGCCCATTAGGGGCCGGATAGGAAACGGGGCTGATTGCCAAGGTCTGAACAGGCCTGGGGATCAGCCTTTTTCGTGCCGCTCCCGCCTGCCAAATTATCCAACATAAACCTGTTGATACGGGGAATAATTGTTCGTATTATGAATACAATAGGAACAAACGTTCCGATTAGAGGGTGAGCTTATGAAAGACAGCATGACGAGGGGGGCGGAATGACCCCGGTTCCTTGGCAAACGCAGGAGGAGGCGGAGATGATCAAGCAGTACGTATTGCTTCCGCTGCTGCTTGACGTATTGGAGCGGGACCGGCGCGCCCTGGCGGCGGCTTCGTTAAAGCTGCCCCAGGTATACAAGGGACTGATCGGATTGCTGCAGGCCGCGGCAACCGCGGATTTGACCCGGGTGCGCAAAAGCATGCGCGAACATGGCATGAAGGTATTTGAGGAGCGGCGGACCGATCTCGGGATTGAAGCCCGTTATTTGTGCCGAGGGTACACGTATGAGTTTTCCATGCTGTGGGGATTGGTCAAAGCGGAGCTGATCGAGCGCCTTTGTACTTATCTTGGGATCGATGTGACGAAAGAGGGGATGTTCTCATGAAATCCGAACGAGTGGTGATGATGGCGGACTGCCAATCCTTTTATGCCAGCGTGGAGAAGGCGGATCACCCGCAGTACAAGGACCGTCCGCTGATCGTGGCCGGCGATCCGGAGCGCCGCTCCGGCATCGTGCTGGCCGCTTGTCCGCTGGCTAAACGCTACGGCGTGACGACGGCGGAGACGCTGGGGACTGCTTTGGCCAAACACCCGGGAATCGTGGTCATGCGGCCGCGCATGGCACGGTACATCGACGTCTCGATGCAGATCACGAGCATCATGAAGCAATTTACCGATCTGGTGGAGCCCTACAGCATCGACGAGCAGCATCTCGATGTGACCGGCAGCTTGTCCCTGTTCGGCGACCCCGAGACGCTGGCACGGACGATTCAACAGAAAATTCGCCGCGAGACCGGGATCTATAGCCGGTTCGGGATCAGCTATAACAAGGCGGTCAGCAAAATGGCAACCGATAATTTCGCCAAGAAAAATGTCGACGGCCTGTTTTTCCTTTCACGCGAAGACGTTCCGAAGAAGCTATGGCCGCTGCCGATCCGGCAAATGTTCATGGTCGGCTCCCGCATGGAGCGCCATTTCCTCCGAATGGGCATCCACACGATCGGGCAGCTGGCGAATACGCCGCTGGCGCGGCTGCGGCAGCGGTGGGGCGTCAACGGCGAGGTGCTTTGGCGGCTGGCCAACGGCATCGACGATTCGCCGGTGGATCCGAACAGCCACCAGGGGGAGAAGTCCATCGGCCATGAAATGACGCTGCCCCGCGACTACTATTCGCTGGAGGAAGCGGCCGTGCCGCTGCTCGAGCTGACCGAGCTGGTGTGCCGCCGGTGCCGGGAAAAAGGGTATATGGGCGGCGTGGTCAGCGTCGGCTGCCGGGGCGCGGATTTCGATCATCCGACCGGCTTTTACCGGCAGATGAAGCTGCCCGATCCGACCAACGTCACCAAGCAGGTATACGACGGGGTGATGACGCTGTTCCGCCGCCATTGGGACGGCCAGCCGATCCGCAAGGTCGGCGTGACGTTGTCCGGCCTGTCGCGCGACGACGAATACCAGCTTACGCTGTTCGACGAACGGCCCAAATATCAGGCGCTGGAGAAAGCCACCGACGAAATCAAACGCCGCTACGGGGAATCGGCGATTTTGCGCGCCGTGTCGCTGACGCCGTCCGGCCAGGCGCGCGATCGGGCCGGCAAGATTGGAGGACATTATCGATGAAAGGAAAGCTATACGGCAACGGATTATGGGAATCGTCCCGCATGATGCTCCCGGAGCATAAGGAGGCGATTCTCCGCAGTAACCGCGGCGTACAGCGGAAAGCGCGGGCGGCCTTCGACGAGCAGGAGCTTGAGCGGATCTCGCGAATTTTGGACGTTTCGCTGCAGACCGGGAAGGCGATCCGGCTGCGCCTCCACGGCGAATGGCAGGAGCGGGAAGTGAAGGGAACGGTAACCCGGGCCGACTCTGCCGGACGGCGGGCCCGCCTGCAAACCGAAGCGGGACCGGAGTGGGTCACGCTGACGGATATCGTCTGGGCCGAGGCGGATTAAACCCGATTCCGCGGCCCATTTGACCGAGGTTTAGGATGCAAGGAGTGAGCTTTCGACTCGCCGGATAGGCGATGCGGAGGCTTTTTTTGTTAACGCAGCATGAAATTTGCCGTTTTACGCGCCAAGTTCGGCGGTACGGGGAAACGTCATTTTAGGAAATAAGTCGCCACACAAGGAAGGAATGGCCTGCCGCAGATTCGTCATGGGAAACGACGGAAAATCGTCGGGCCTAGTTTAGGACCAGGGATGCTTTTTTGGCGAGAGACTGTAACCGGTCTGAAGGGCGAAAAACCGCGTCATTCCGCGATTGTTAAACATGACTTTGGTATCAATTTTGTAACCTTTATGGAAATGGGTGTAAAAAATGAGCGAAACATAGATGAATTTCATACGTCTATTTATGACGAAACGGCTGCACGGGCACCGATGCCGAAAAACCGTCTCCCCCGGAAAACAGCCCCAGGAGCAAAACACGTCCATTAGCCTAGTTACACGATATGTGCGCTTGGTTAATGATTAAAGTAATTTGAGAAGCGGAGGTGCGACAAGCCATACTGATCGATCATCACCTGCATAGAAGCGGCCGTTCAAAAGGTCATGCCCAAGGCAAGGCTAAGCGCCGAAAGGCACTTGGCCTTGCCCGGACTTTTGAACACGCAAGATAAAAACAGCGAGGTGAATAACGTAAAACCGATGACAACGTTAGCGAAAAAGAGGTTGGCGCTTTGGCTTATCGCCGGATGTATTCTAATCGCGGGCGGCATTTCCCTGGTGGCCCTGAGGTGGCCGCCGCCCCATTACAGCTATGCGTCGGCAGACGGAACGGAGCTCAAGTTCCGCACGGAGGGCGACAAATTCATGGCCTACGACGGAGAGAGCAGTTGGGAGGACATTTTCGTCAAGGGCGTGAATCTGGGCGCGACGGTGCCCGGTCATTTTCCCGGGGAATTTCCGCTTACGGAAGACGACTATTTGCGCTGGTTCCGGCAAATCGACGACATGGGAGCCAACGTAATTCGCATTTATACGGTTCATAACCCGGTATTCTATAAGTCGCTGGTCAAATACAACCGGGACAAAGGCAAAGCCCCCCTGTATTTCATTCAGGGCATTTGGTCTCCGGAGGAGCAGTTGATCGAACAGCAGGACGCCTATATTCCGGCGATCAAGCAGGCATTTCACCAAGAGATCGAAAAAGCGGTCAAAGCCGTCTACGGCGATTTGAAGGTTCCGGTGCAGCCGGGCGCTTCGGGCGGGAAATATACCGTGAATGCCGGCCCCTATCTGATGGCTTGGCATATCGGGACCGAATGGGACCCGGAAATGGTCGACAACACCAACCGCAAGCATGCCGATACCTCGCCCTATCAGGGACGGCATTTCGCCGCGAGCGACGAGGCGAGCCCTTTCGAGAGCTGGCTGGCCGAGCTCGTGGACGACACTGCCCGGCAGGAGCGAGCTTACGGCTGGGAGCATCCGATCACGTTTACGAACTGGGTGACCACCGACGTGCTGGAGCATCCCGGCGAACCGCTGTTCGAGGAGGATCTCGCCAGCGTCGATGCCACGCATATCCGGCCGGTGGATTGGGAGGCGGGTTATTTCGCGGCCTATCATGCGTACCCGTATTACCCCGACTTTTTCCATCTGGACGATACGCTGGAGACGATTCCGGACGGGAACGGGGATTTCAACACCTACAAGGCGTATTTGCAGCAATTGAAAGCTTACTATAAGGACATTCCGGTCATGATTACGGAATACGGCGTCCCCTCCTCATTGGGCGTGTCCCACCTCGGCCGCGGCGGCCGGGACCAGGGCGGTCATAACGAACGGGAGCAGGGGAAAATCAACGTTTCCTTGACGCAGGACATCTACGACTCCGGATATGCCGGCGCCATTTTGTTCATGTGGCAGGATGAATGGTTCAAGAAAACGTGGAATACGATGCGCTTCGAAATTCCCGAGGACCGGCGCGCATTCTGGCTGAACGTGCTGACGAACGAAAAGCAATTCGGACTCGTGTCCATGGGGCCCGGCAAGGAAGACGATATCATGATCGACGGGAAGCTGGACGACTGGGAGCTGCTGCCGGAGGGAGAGGTTCAGGTTTGGGACGGGCCGTCACCGGGCATCAAGCGGCTTCGCGTGACCCATGACGAAGCCTATGTGTACGTCGGGCTGACGCTCAGCGAGAACTTCGACCCGGCTGCCCGGCTCCTCCGGCTCGGCACGAGCACGATCCCCGGCGGGGACCAGCCGGTAACCGAGCTTCCCGGCCCAACGCTGAGCGATGGCCTGGAAAACCTGATTACGATCGGGCGGGATGAAGAAACCGAGGTCCTGGCTGCGCCAAGCTACGATTTCCACCGCCGGCTGTACGGAAGATACGGCTACTGGATGCTCGACGACCCTACAAAGGAGCAGCAAACCGAATTCCAGCCTTGGAAGCTTGCGGTCAGCCTGACGATGACGCCGCCGGATACCCGTTCCGCCCATCCGTTCCAGGACATGACGGTCGGCAAGCTGATCCGCGGCACGTCCGATCCGGGCAGCGCCGATTTCAACTCGCTTGCTTCTTGGCAATACAGCGGCAATGAGGTAGAGCTGCGCATTCCCTGGATGCTGCTCGGCTTTGCCGACCCCAGTTCGCTGCAGGTGATCGATTACAGTCCGCTGAAAAAAGACCGCGCCTTCACGACAACCGCCACGACCGGCATCACCCTCGTTCCATGGATCGTAGAGCGGGACGGCGGCCGGGTGCTGGGGCCCGGGCAGCAAACGGGAGGCGCAGGCGGCATGGTGCAGCTGGACGGCTTCCCGAAATATTCGTGGCAGCCCTGGGTAACGGCGGAGTACACCGAGCGATTGAAATCGGGATATTATGCGCTGCAGCAGTTTTACCAAAGCTTGCCGGACCGGAGGGGGACGGCGGAGTAAGGGCGAGGTGCCAAAGAGAAAGAAACCCCATACCTGCGGCTTCGCCGGAAAGGTTTACGCAAAAGGAGGAACACGAATTTATGGCTCAGCATCTTACCCTAGCTATCTATTTCATTTACGTATGCCTTGGGCTGATCGGCATAGGTATGATGCTCTTGTTTTATTTGAAAATCAGGTATCTGCGCATCCAGCGCAAAACGCAGCATTATATGCGGAAGCATCAGGATTATTTCACGTTCATTCAAGCCCATTTGAGCGATGCGGCAGCCCTTCCGCCGCCCCCGGGACAGCTCGGAGCCTTGGAGCGGCGGGTGATCCAGCAACGGGTGATCGAACTGATCGAACAGTTCAAAGGCGATTTGCAGGACAAGCTGGTCGCTTTATGCCATGACGCCGGATTCGTCCGGGAGGATTTGAAGCGGCTGGACAGCTTGTTCTACGGACGGCGGATCGAAGCCGTCTACCGGCTCGGCGGGATGCGGGCGGTTGAAGCGGTGCCGCGGCTGCTTGAGATGTTGAAGCGCCAGCGCTACAGCCCGCTCAGCATCGTAATCGCCCGTTCGATCGCCAAAAGCGCGATGGATATCGCGCAACTGAAGGACATGTTGCGGCATTTGATGCGCCACGGCAAACCGATCCACCATCTGGCGGCCGATATCGTGATGGAAACGCGGCTCGACGACGGCCGGCTGTTGCTGAATTTACTGGAGGACGGCCATAAGGATTTAATCAAAATCTCGTTGGTGGCGATGTGGGGACAAGCGGTTCCCGAGGTCGTTCCGGCTCTTGGCCGGCTTGTCGGAGCGGAGGAAGCGGACGTTCGGGCGGAAGCGGTCAAGCTGTATTTAAGCTCCAGCCCGGCGCTAACCGACGACACGATCCGCGAACTGATGGAGGACAAGGATGGAGAGGTGCGCGCCGCCGTCGCCAAATCGCTCGGATCGCTGCACGCGGCCGGCAGCATTTCGCTGCTGCGTCACGCCTTGCAGGATCCGCACCCGCGCGTGCGGCAGAACAGCGCCGAAAGCCTGGCGCGCTTAGGCGAAACGGGCTTCGAAGTATTATGCCAAATCGCAAGGCACGGGAGCGGCCTCGAACGCGAAACGGCCTTGCGGCAAATCGAAACGACGATGCTGCAGCAAAACGAGAACCAGAAGCTCGACCAAATGGTGGCTTACAACAAAATGAAGCTGCTGTACGACCGTTATTTCGGAGCCGCCGAAGTCAGAGCAATCCGACAAGTGGCGGCAGTAAGGGGGGATACCACTGCTTAGGGATATTTTGCTTATTTACGGCTTGTTCGCGACTTACTATGTGATGTCGGTCAATATCATCTATTTTTCGATCATGACCTTTTCGTTCCGTCAGATCATGACGATTTTTCGCCGGGCGGCCTACTCGAAGTACAATACGCTGTCCGGCTCTGAGCTGGTGCCGCCCGTGTCTTTGCTGGTACCGGCTTACAACGAGGAAATTACGGTTATCGAAAACGTCAAATGCCTGCTGACCCTGAATTATCCGACCTACGAGGTCATCGTGATCAACGACGGGTCCCAGGACAATACGCTGGGCGTGCTGCGGGACGAGTTCGGGCTGATGCCACTGCCGAATCCGGATCTTCGCCACACGATCGATTGCCAGCCGATCACGGCGGTCTATCACAATCCGCAGTACCCGCATCTTTATGTGATCGACAAGCCGAACGGAGGCAAGGCGGATTCGCTGAACGCCGGCATCAACCTGTCGCATTATCCGTTGATTTCCTCGATCGATGCGGATTCGCTGCTGGAGAAGGATGCGCTGATCCGGATGGCCCGAATGTACATGGAGAATCCCGAGGAGACCGTTGCGATCGGCGGCGACGTGCGGATCGCCAACGGCTGCGTGATCGAAAACGGGGCGGTGAAGGAAGTTTCGCTGCCACGCAAAATTTGGCCGATGTTTCAGGCGACCGAGTATTTGAAGGCGTTCCTCGGCGGCCGGATCGGCTGGAGCTCGATCAACGGGCTGATCATCGTGTCGGGGGCGTTCGGCTTGTTCCGCAAGGATTACGTCATTGCCGTCGGCGGCTACCGCGGCGGGTATCCGGGCGAAGACATGAACATCATCATCAAGCTCCACCGCTATATGCTGGAGAACAAGCTGAAATACCGCATCGCTTTTTGCCCGGAGGCGGTTTGCTGGACGCAGGCCCCGGATACGTACCGCATTTTGTCCAATCAACGCAAGCGTTGGGGCCGGGGGAATTTGAAGAACATGATCGAGAATTACGACATGGCCTTCAATCCGAAGTACAAGGTCATGGGGCTGCTGACGATGCCGTACAATATCATTTTCGAGGCGCTCAACCCTTATTTCAAAATAACGGGGCTGCTCGCCCTGATCGGGTACACGCTGCTCGATATGACGCATTGGCGGATTCTGGCGGTTTTCTGGCTGATCAACTTCCTCAGCGGTTACGTGCTTAGCATCGGAGCGCTGCTGCTTGAGGAATTGGCCTTTAAGCGTTTCAACAAGCTGTCGGATTTGTGCAAGCTGCTGTTTTTTTCGGCCTTCAAGTTTTTCGGTTACGCCCAGCTTGGGGGATTATGGCGAATTCAGGGACATATCCAGTTTCTTCGCAATAACAACTCCTGGGGCACGATGACCCGGCAGAGCTGGCAGAACCAGGGAGAGGCGGCCAAACCGGCCAAATCGGCATAACCTTTTGGTTTTCGGGTTTTTGCGGACGGCCAGCCGGAAAGGGGCTGATAACGCCAAAAGGTAAACTGTACCGTATTTGCCAGGATTACCGGTTTACCGATGATCATTGACGACACCATGGCTTAGATCCATGAAGCAACCTAACTTATTTTGAGGGAAAGGCGGGAATGAATGATGCCAAACATAGCGGCACTGCAAAGCAGTAGGGAACTAACCGGTTTATATGCCAGCATGGAGCAAAGCGTGAAGGAGAATGCCTGTGAGGAAAACGGGATTCTGTTCATTTATTCCGCAGGCGGACCATCGTATGTGGAATCGCAGGTTCGGGGAATTTTGGACTCTGAACCGGGTCTTGACTTTGAGGTATGGAGCGGAGACGAGCCGGGGAGCATTGCGGTATTGTTGCCGGGGCAAGCGCTGGATGCCGTCCATTTTCAGGCGCTGCGCTTGAAGCAGAAGCTGCAGGAACGAATTGCGGATTTCCATCCGCGCATGGCATTGGCCGGATTCTCCGCGCAAGCGGAAATCACGCCGCAGATCTTGAGCCAGGTGGAGGAAGCGGCAAGGCTGAATTACTCCGACGATATTCATATTTTTACCCGGGAAGACGCTCTGGTTACGAAAAGCCGCGTGCTGATCGTCGAAGGGGATGCCACCGTACGCGAATTCCTGCAAATCCGGCTGGGCATGCAAGGGTATGAGACGTTGACGGCGGATAACGGGATTGGCGCCCTGGAACTGATCGAAAGCTGGAAGCCGGACCTGGTGCTGACGGAGTTGAATCTTTACGGCATCGACGGACTTCCTTACATTCATCAAATTCGGCGGCTGAACGCCGACGAATCGCCGAAAATCGTCGTCCTTACCGAACAACGGGTGGAAAAAACGATCAGCCTATGCTTTCAAAGCGGCGTGGACGATTACATTACCAAACCGTTTTCCCCCGTCGAGCTGGACGCCCGGATTCGCCGCTGCATCCAGTAATCCTAACCAATACAGATAAATGGAGGTAGAAACCTGTGAACAATCATTACCATTCGCTGATGAACGCAATCGAATCGAAAAGTGCCGTGCTGGGCGTCGTCGGACTCGGATATGTCGGACTGCCGTTGGCCGTAGAAATGGTGAAGCAAGGCTTTCGTGTGGTCGGGATCGACCTGGATGCCGGGAAAATCGAGAAAATCCATCGCGGGGAATCGTATATTCACGATATTCCCTCCGCGACCTTGGCCGAAGCGATGGCCTCCGGCCGGTTCAAGCCGACCACGGATTATGCGGCGTTGGCCGACATCGACGCGGTCAGCATCTGCGTACCGACTCCGCTCAGCGAAAATCAGGATCCGGACACTTCCTATATCGTGACGGTGGTGGAGCAAATCAAGCGTTACATGAAAAAAGGCATGCTGATCACGTTGGAAAGCACGACGTATCCCGGAACCACGGAGGAACTGATCCAGCGGGAACTGGAGCAGCTCGGCCATGTCGCCGGCGAGGACTTCTTCCTATGCTTCTCGCCGGAACGGGTCGATCCGTCCAATCCGAAGTTTAACACCTTCAACACCCCGAAGGTCATCGGAGGAACGACGAAGGCTTGCCTGGAGCTTGGGACGGCCTTGTATTCCCGTTATGTCCAATCGGTCGTGCCGGTCTCTTCGCCGAAGGTGGCGGAAATGTCCAAGTTGCTGGAAAATACGTTCCGCAGCGTCAATATCGCTTTCGTCAACGAGATGGCGATGATGTGCGACCGGATGGGCATCGACATCTGGGAAGTGATCGACGCCGCAAAAACGAAGCCGTTCGGTTTCATGCCGTTTTATCCCGGGCCCGGCATCGGCGGCCACTGCATTCCGCTCGACCCGATGTACCTGTCCTGGAAAGCGAAGGGCTTCCGTTTCTACAGCCAGTTTATCGAGCTGGCCCAATCGACCAACGACAATATGCCGTATTATGTCGTGAACAAGACGTCCAAGATTTTGAACGAGTACGCCAAGTCGATCAAGAAATCGAAAATCCTGGTGCTCGGCATGGCTTACAAACCGGACATCGCCGACCTGCGCGAATCGCCGGGGCTTGAAGTGTACGAGCTTTATAAAGACAGCGGAGCCAAAGTGGACTACTACGATCCTTATGCGACCAGCTTCCGGGAAAAAACGGGCGGCGTGGTTCACAGCGTCGCCTACGAATTGGACAAGTTCAGAACCTACGATTGCATCGTGCTCGTGACCAACCACAGCAATCTGGATTATGAAGCCATTGCCCGGCTGGGCGTGCCGATCGTCGATACGCGCAACGCGTTCCGCGATTATCCGCTGCCGCATATCTACAAAATCGGCCATTCCGTGCATCAGGTCAGCGAAGAAACCGAAGCGCTGATCGTCGGGTAACGAAAGACCCGTTTCATGTTTGAAAAGCCGCGGATCATGAAGGCCTGCGAGGTTCTTCTTCAGCACAAGCGGCTGATCTTGTTCTGCCTCGGAGGGACGCTGCTGATGGCTGTGCTTGTTTTATTGGCCTTGATTCGGCCAACGGGTTCGCAAGCAAAAGCCACGTGGATATGGGATACGAAGGCGATAGAGGAGCGTCAAGACGAGATCTTGGCGTTCGCCGGCAAGCAGGGCGTCAAAGTAATATTCCTGCAAATCGGCGGCGGCGTGGGACGGGAGAGCTATCGCGGCTTCGTCCGCGCGGCCGCCGAAGCCGGCATTGAGGTGCACGCCTTGAACGGTCAACCGGACTGGGCGCTGCGGGAACGCCGGGCCGAAGCGGAGAAATTCCTCGACTGGGTGATCGCCTATAACCGGGAGGCGCAGCCCGAAGAACGGTTTGCGGGCGTGCAGTTCGACGTCGAGCCCTATTTGCTGAACGAGTGGCGGCAGGACCGGGAGTCCGTGGTGCGGGAGTGGATGGAAGGAATACGCGCCTGGACGGAGGAAGCCGGGTATAACGGCCTGGAAATCGGCGCTGCCGTTCCTTTCTGGCTGGACGAAATCGACCACCCGGGCCGCAGCACGAAGCTGCCGCTGGGAGACTGGATGGTCGACCGATTCGATTACCTGGCGATCATGGCTTACCGGGACGGTGCCGGCCATATCTATGAAATCTCGCAGACGACCTTGTCCGAAGCGGACCGGATGAAGAAAAAGGTATGGGTCGGGGTAGAACTGGGCGAAAGCCGGGAGGGACCGGGAGTCTCCTTCTACAAACAGCCGCTGGCTTCGCTGACCCGGGAAATAACAAGGCTGGAGGAGCTGGGGAGAAAGCACGCCTCGTTTGCCGGCGTAGCCGTCCACAGCTATGAGAGCTGGCGCAACAAGCTGAATGGCACGGAAAAATAAAGAGTGCCTTATTTATGTAAAGGTGAACTACACCCCGTCAAGTAGACAGTACAAAAAATGAAAAACCAATTAGGCGGCCTTTGTCCTGAATTCCATGGGACTGAGGCCGTTTAGC
>NZ_JBNYYG010000004.1:0-179582 GCF_050565405.1 Paenibacillus macerans
CAAGTGTGTGTCCATCTCGGCCTCCAGCATTTCTTGGAGCGTCTCTGCAAACAGCTCTTTCAGGGCATTCTGCGCATCCTGTGCAGTAACCAGCTTATTCTCCCTGATGAATGCTCGTAATTGTTCCTTTGACCAAAGTCCCATGTGTTCTCCCAACCTTTCTATTACTTCCATTTTACTGGGTTTAGGAGTTTACACAATTTATTTTACAGACTCTGCACATCCCCTAATCATTTAATCGTTTTAATTACCAGGTGTATACTCAATTAAATCCGATAGTTTGCACTCAAATGTATCGCAAAGCTTCAACAATGTTTCTAGCTTTGTGGTTTCAATACTTGTCTCTCTATACAACTTGTTAATTGAATTCCTGCTTAGCCCTGATCTTTCCATCAACTCAGTTATATCGTCAATCCGGTGCTCAGCCATCAGAACTCTAATATTACACTTTATCAAACAGACTCCCTCCTATTCTCAATATATTATCTCTCAGAATCACTTTTTTCAATTAGAAGTCATCATTTCGCCTTATAAAGTTAACATCTGAGTGCAATGTTTCTATACGTTTACGAATTAATGCTTGCCCATAACAAGCCGTTTCTACTTTTGTCATTCCCGTAACGGACCGTAATGACCTTATTTCGCTCATTTCCCGGACATTTCCCGAAGTAACGGACCCAGATGCCGCTATTCGGCTCCAAATCAGGCCTTTTAGTCCGTTTTTCAGCAAATAAGGTCCTCTGAGTCCGTTACAATTTCGGAGCATCCAATTAGAACAATATAACGTCCCTCAGGTCCGTTAGGAGTCGTCGCGAATCAAAAAGCCAGATTCTCAGCAAAAAAGAGACCGGACACTTAAGGTCCGGTCTCTTACTCTTCAAAAGTTAGTCCTCCCAGCCACGTTCTCCGCTCCGCTACTGCTTTCTCCTCCCAATCACCAACACATCGGAGTTAACGTCCGCCATTTCGATGCCGACCCCTTCGTCCGTCTCGCGAACCTCCGGCCACATCGGGCACCGGGCTTCCAGGTCAAACAATTCAAACGAAAACTCATCCGGCGCTAGCCGAAAATGGACGGCATGGCTAAAAGGAACGTACGCCATTAGCGTGTTCCCGTCCCGGCTTACGGCAGCGCGGATGCCGGACGGCGCGTCGATCAGCAGCTCCTGGGCCGGGCGGCAGCCAAGCATGCCATACCGTTCCATCAGCCAGCGGCCCAGAGCCGCGTCCAACGCGCCGGGAAACCGCAGCGCTGTCCGCCAATCGAACGGAACCTGCGAGGCGTGCGCTTTCGTGAAAAGCTGTCCGCGCCTGTGCCAGGACCAGAGGCCGTGGGCGCCGTAAGCAAAGCCGGCCGAGGCCCCGGAGAGCACGCTGGACCAGAACGCCCTACGCACCGCGAAGGCATCGAAACGGCCATACGCCCCGTGGTGGCCGTGCCCTTCGTAGCAGGGCTCCGCGTTGACGACCGGGCGGCCGTTCGGCTGGAACGCGAAGCTCATAGCCAGCCCGTAGGCTTCCGGCTGGTCCGCCAAGGCATGCCCCGATTGATAGGCATAGAAGTCCAGCCCCGGATGCCGCTCAAGGCGCTCCGGCAAGGTCGCTTCAGCACGTATCCCGAAAAAGCGGTTCCCGTTTCCCGCTTGAACAAGCGGCTTAAGTAAGACGGATTGACGTACAGTCGCTCGGCCAAGGTATGCAGGCTTAAATCCTCTTCGCTCAGCATCTGTTCGACGGCTTCCATCATTTGTTTGACCAGCCGGTGGGTGGAGCTTCGGCGTTCATTTTCCCGATAAGAGGCAATGTAGCCCGCGGCCCGCTTGGCCCACTCGACGATCTGGTCCTTGGACAACAAGGATTCGAAGGAGAGGAATCGCCGGTAAGCGTCCTGCAGCACCTTTGGCATGGACCAGCCGCGGGACTGGATTATTCGCGTAAACACGCTGCTTAAGTGCAGCAGGCGGGGGACCTGCAGGTTCACGCGTTTGGCCAAAGCCTGCTCCGCGCCTTCCCCACGCTCAAAGAACAGCAGCGCCGTGGCGCCGTCGGCATCGGCAAAAACCCGGCAGTCCTGCCCGTCGGCAAATTCGCCGGCGATGCATTCCAGCGAAAATTGCAACAAAGGCAGATCCGCCGCCGTAAAACGCGACTCCTCCGCGAGCAACGGATCGATCTTGCATACCGTCACGGCAAAATGGGAATACCCCTCCAGCTCCATGTTCAGCTCCCGCATATGCTTGTGCAGCTCCCATTCGGCATAACGATCCGACATCCAGTTGCGGCAAAAATCCGCCTGCAGCCGGGGAAGCCTTACCCGCCATTTCCGCTGCAGCTCCGCCAGATTGTGCTTCTCCGCCAGTTCCCGGCGGATCTCCTCGGCCGCCGCGAGTACGGCGTTCAAGATCTCGTCGTCGCCGGCAGGCTTCAGCAGCTTGTCCGCCGTACGGGACAATTTCATTGTAATCGCTTCCCATAGAGCAAGGTAAGGCGATGACGATGACCTTTTCGGGAGTTTGATGACTTCTTGGGCAGGAAGGGGACATGGCTGGCGCATGACGATAACACGACTCCGCTCCTGTAACGGACCGTAATGACGCTAATCGCCCATTTCCCGGCCATTTCCCAAGCTAACGGACTCAAAAGACGTTATTCGGCCCCAAGCAAGGTTTTTTTGAAGATTTAGCGCGAATAACGTCCCCTGGGTCCGTTAAAATTTAGGAGCCACTTTTTTTGGGGAAAATAGCGTCTCTGGAGTCCGTTAGCAGCGTAGCCATCCGATTCACGCCCCTCCCCGCACGACGAAGGCCAATAAAACCGCCAAGTTCAACGAACCTGACGGTTTGGCGGTTTAATAATTTCAACAGTCACGGCGCCCTTTTGCGCCTTCTTCAGCGCAACCCGGCTGCATAGACCAGGCTACCCTTTCAAAAAACGGACATCCTGACGCTCCAGCTCCCGGTGCAGCTCATCGATGTTGATCTCGCTAAGCGGAAGGCCGTGCTCCGCCGCCAACGAAGCGGCGATGCCGGCCGACTGCCCCAAGGCATAGCAGGTAGCCTGCACGCGCATCGAGGACATCGCCACATGGGTGGCGGAAATCGCCCGGCCGGCCACGAGCAGGCCGCGGATTCCTTTCGGCAGCAGGCAGCGGTACGGAATATCGTAACCGCTGACTTTGCGTTCGTCGGTCCCGCCCCGCCCGTCCGGGTTATGGATATCGATTTCGTAATTGGTCTGGGCTACGACATCCGGAAACCTGCGGCCGGACACGACGTCCTCTTCGGCCAATACGTATTCTCCATGAATCTGGTTCGTTTCCCGTACGCCGGTCTGTCCCGGTACATGAGAGAGAATGTAATTTTCGAATCCGTTGCGCTGCAAATAGTCCGCGACCGAAAACACCTGCCGCAACGCTTCCTTCTCCGCTCGGCTTACGTCCTTTACGCTCGCGCCGTTTCCTTTAACGCGGGTCATGTTGACCAGCAGCGTCCCTTCGTCGCCTTGCTCCCAATGCAGCAGCCTCCCTTGCGGCAGCTCCGAAACGTCTTCATAGCGGTAACCCCCTTCGGGCAGTTCCCGCCGGACGGGCCGCCCGGTGTTTTGCATCATGAACATCAGCGTCATCGGCTGCGTCATGCCGTCGGCTTCCCTTCCCGTCGTGTAGCTAGCCCCCGCGTCGATCGCAACCCGGCCGTCGCCCGTGCAGTCGATGAAGACCTGGGCTTCCAGGGCGAGCAGCCCTTCCCGCGTGTTCAAAACCACGGCCTTCACCTGGTCGCTTTCCATGACCGTTCCGCAAAAGCCGGCGTGAAACAGCACCTCGACCCCTTCCTTTTCCAGCTTCTCGTTCAGGTAATGGCGCAAGCGGAACGGATTGAACTGCGGCCAAATGGAACCTTCATGATGATCCGGCAGCCCTTGCGCGGGAAGAACTTCGGACACGATTTCCCGATAGATCCCCGTCACGTTGCCGACCCCCATGAAAATGCTGACATTGGCCAACGTCCCCATCCCCCCGAGCTGGCCGGAATGTTCGGCGAGGATGACCCTTTTCCCGCTGCGGGCCGCTGCGATCGCCGACGCGACGCCCGCCGGGCCGCCACCGACGACGACGATATCCGCCCGGTCATATACCGGAACCTTCCGTTCAAACGCATAACTTGCCATTGAACACGCCTCCATCCATTTTTGATTTCATCTTAGTCCGGGACGGAGGCGTGGGCTAGTTCCATTTTAGTTTCATTTATCGCTTATCGGGGGTCGAGGCGGCGAATGGTATTTCCCGCATGCCAGCGGCACTGCAGCCGCGAATGCTCAAACGGCAGATGCGGATTGGCCAGCCGCCACAGCATCCGGTCCGCCGCGCGGATTCCCGTCTCCCGGACGGGGAGTTCCGGCCTGGTGAGCACCGGGAGAAAAGCGTTTTCCGACGTTTCCAGGTTGACCAGCGAGACGTCGTCGGGAATGGACAGCCCCATCCGGCTGCAGGTGTAATAGATCCACGGCAACAGGTATTCGATAGCGCAAAGGACGGCCGTCGGACGAAGCGCCTCCCATTTCTCCATGAAGGCCTGCGTCCATTGCTCCTGCGTCCCCGCCGGCTTGAGCAGAAGCTCCTCGGCCGGACGCGTAATGCCGCCTACTTTCAAGGCTTCCCCAAACGCTTGCCACCTCTGTCTGAACCCGCGCTGGGCCTCGATATCGCCGACGTACATTATCCGGTTATGCCCCGCTGCGACAAGGGCGTTGACCGTTTGGGCCATGGCGTCGTTGACGTCCCAAATGACGCTGTCTACGTGCATGCCCGGTTCGGGGTAGTTGAGCATAATCTTGGGGAGCGGCAGCGCCATAAGCTGGCGTTCCAGCACGGACTGCAGCGCCGGCGCTAGGAATACGCCGGATGCATACGGCAGGCCGGTCCGTTCGATCCACTCCCGCATCGGTCCCGGCCGCGTGATTTTGCCGGGAAACAGGGTCAAATCCACCTGATGGCCAAACTCCAGCAGGCGGTCCTGGATCGCGGCAAACAACAGGTTCGTCACCTCGCCGCTCCAGCCAGCCACAAAGGCGAACCGGTGCGCCTTCTGCGCCAAGGGTGCCAGCTTGTCCGCCAGCAACGCCTCCTCCTGGGCCCGCGTACGATAACCCATTTCCCGCGCCGTGCGGAACACCCTTCTTCGCGTTTCCTCCGACATCCCCGGCTTCCCCCGGAGCGCCTTGGAGACGGTATGTACGGTTAATCCCAGCCGATCGGCCAAATCCTGCAGCGTAACCTCTTTTTTTCGGCTCATTCCGGCCCCTCCATCGATGAAATCAACAAAATCAAGCTTCGCGATACAAAGCCTACCCCGTTCCGTGCTATTCTTTAATACAGCCTTTTCTCGTAGCTTTCCTCCAAACCTTTCCGGATCACTTCTTCCGTGTATTCGGAAGAACGCACATGAGCCGTTAGGATGGTCGGGATCGAGGGAAGCGTACCGGCCTCCGCCCATGACTCGCTATTCCATACTCCGGACCGCTTAAAAGCTTTGGCGCAATGGATAAAGCATTCCTCGACCTCTACCCCGATGCCTAAGACAGGTCTTTTCTCTCTCGCCTTCATCCGCTCTAAAATGGGCTCATCCTTAATGATATAGGCTTTGCCGTTAACCCTAAGCGTTTCTTCCAAGCCGGGGATGATAAATATCATGCCTACCCGCGGATTCGATAGGATATTCCTTAAGGAATCGAACCTGCGGTTGCCCGGCCTTTCCGGAATCACTAAATGCTTTTCGTCCAGCACCAAAACGGAGCCTGACGCATCTCCTCGCGGGGACACGTCGCAAAACCCTTCATCATCGGAGGTAGATAAAAATAGCAAGGGCGACATCGAAATAAAACGCCGGCAATGAACATCCAAGGTATGCACGGTTTTCTTCCGAACCACCTCGCTCGGATAACCCAAGAGCTCTCTAATCTCTTCTTCGGACGACAAAATTTCTGCAAATGGATTCGTCATCTAGCTCCTCCGTTCTTCTGGTTTTGTCTGTTGCCTCTGATTATACATCCGAACATCGAGGGGGGATAGCTAGAGCCTCAAGGCCAAGCCCTAAGCCCACGGGATAACGTTCAATTCCGGCCACTTTGCCTTCCATTTGTCGGCTTTCTTCAGATAAATCTCTTTCGTAATCATTTTCTTGTTCGCCCTTACCGTCAACGAAAAAAGATCCTCAAACCCAAACGGCGCATACACTTGCCAAATCCCTTGCTCATTCTTTCTTGCTGCAATGGCCGTGGCCGTCGTAGGCCAAGTATCGATGGCCCGCTCAAGCGTTGGATACGGGGCCAACTCGATCCCGTATTTATCTTTGTACCATAGATGCACCCTTGCCTGATTTTTGATATCCATGGCGATCGGGAGATCGGCGAGCCGCCGTTGAATTTTGCCGATCACCTGGTCCTCCGCTTCATAGCTTAAATCCCGGTCGTCGAAATAAACGAGATCGATATCGCCGATTCCATAGTTGAGAGGGCGATGCGTCAACGCGTTCCAAACGGTCTGGACAATGCAACCGGCGCCGACATAATAGGACTCCAAACCCAAACCGCTTACCCTATCGAAAACTTGCATCAGCATATCGTTTTTCTCGATGATTTGGATCAGTCTCTCTTGCGGTTCCAAACGATCGTCCCCCTGGATCCTATGATTCTTCCATTTTATCCTAAAGTGAATGTGACTCAACCTCTTCCTCTTAATCTTCGAATCCACAATTAATGTGCCTCGCTTACACGAAAACGGTGTTACCTGACCCCTTCCCGGAGGTATCTTCTCCATATTATACCAACCACATTCATTTGACTATTGCCTAAGCATGTACTAAGCTAAATATAGTCTAATTAGACTATAGCTTTGATGTAAGGGAGTTAAGCTGATGATCAAGTCATTTTTAATGTTGGGTCAGTCGAATATGGCGGGCCGTGGATTTTTGCATGAAGTTGATCCGATCTATAATGAAAAAATAAAAATGCTGCGTAACGGACAGTGGCAGATGATGACAGAGCCGATCAATTATGACCGTCCCGTTTCGGGCGTAAGCCTGGCGGCGTCTTTTGCCGATGCCTGGTCGAAAACCCATCCCGATGAGGAAATTGGGTTGATTCCTTGTGCGGAAGGTGGCAGCTCCTTAAATGACTGGCATCCGGAAGGCATCCTGTTTCAGCATGCTTTATCCGAAGCCCGCTTCGCCCTGCGGTCCAGTCAAATCTGCGGAATCCTTTGGCACCAAGGGGAAAGCGACAGTTATGGTTCGCTGCATGAAACTTATTACGAGAAATTCGCTTTGATCATCGAGACCCTGAGACACGAATTGAATCTTGATGATAAAGTGCCGCTGATCATTGGCGGACTTGGTGATTTCCTGGGAAAAACCGGTTTTGGACAGCACGCGACAGAATATCGACAGGTTAACGAACAATTGCAGCGTTTTGCCCATGAACATCCGAATTGTTATTTTGTCACGGCGGCAAATTTGACCGCAAATGCGGATGGCATTCATATCGACGCGGTTTCGCAGCGCAAGTTCGGCTACCGTTATTTCGAGGCGTTCTCGAAAAAGTGTCATGTCCTGGAGCCCCTCCCGGAGGAGGAGCAGTCGCTGAAAGTGGAGCGCGACTACTCAAAAACAGAACAGATTTACCTCCATAGCATGGATTTGGCTTTGGGTAAAATCATGTACGCGGAATTCGAGGCACAGATGGCGAAGGTGATGCAGACTTGATCCCCTTACTCATTCTTGGCTTACTGATCCAAAACCCCGGCGCCCACGGCTACGAACTTTTAGCCTTAATGGAACAACGCCATTACAAGTACATTGTAAACTTCACGAAAGGCTCGTTTTATTACAATCTGCAGCAACTTGAAGAGAAAGGTTGGATTGAACAAATTCAACAGGAATCTTCAGCCAGCGGACGCGAAACCCGGAACTTCAAAATTACCGAATCCGGAAGGGTTGAATTCGAGAAATTAATGGTCAAATACGGCACTAAATCGGAGTATGTGAACCTGCAATTTTATGGAGCGCTGCTTTTTGCCGATGAATATGACACGAGCAAGTTGCTGGAGCTGATCCAATCGCAAATCGATCAGACTAAAACCCGAATTGCTCTCCTTGATGAATACCTGTCCAACACGCAGGAAATTCCCGGCACCATTGATTACTACCGCCGCATGAATGAAAATTCCCGTTCCCATCACTTGGTTAACTTAGCGTGGTTTGAACAATTAAAAGCAGAAATAGAAGGAACCGTCGCCTAGTAAACTCGTCCCTCCTTAAATGAACCCCAGAGGCTTAGATGACATCTATCTATGCCTCTGGGGTTCTTGGCCGAGATGGATCAGGGGACTGGATGTGGCTCGGCGATCACCCTAATGATTAAGTGCCGTACTTTGTTACTGTGGATGGTTGTTACCTTTTGAATGGCGAGTTTTCCCCATATACTTCCAGATATAATAGGTCGCCCAGAATACGATGGGAATAAGTAACACGAATTTTCTGTGCTCTCCAGGTAAATAGATAAAGAGCAGGTTCATCTCCTTTTACAAAATATAGTTCCACGGGGCGGCCGCAACGCCGCCTCATCAAAATTCCTCTGCCGGCCCGACGCGTGAATACGGCGTTATCCGAAGTAACCGATTCCTCTGAAATCCTTACTAGTCGTCTTTCAACCTGTACGTATCAACTGTTTTTTTAGCAGCATAATCTGTCCAATATGATATGCATTATGAATACATAAATTTGATACGACTCCCCACCAAGGAGCATTGAAATAGGTAGGGATTTCTTTAATAAGTTTGAGATCTTTGCTCTCCTCAAGTACCCGATTCCAACTAATAAAGACTGTTTCAAGTCTCTGTAAGGTCTTCTTCCACTCAAAATCATTTATTGTATGTGGATTCACGTAAAAAGTATCATTATTGTTTACTGAACTTTCTAGATCAAAATCTTCAGCGTTGTATCTCTCAAGCCACTTCTCATTCCAAAAAAATGAGGTGATTCACGATCGACCAAATGGATTGTTTGCTTTCATTCTCCCATCCAGCTTGTGTAGCATTTAAATCCATTAAAATCTCGTCAAGCGGAACAAACCAGCTCTTATCGTTATAACAGGCGTTTAATTGGTCTATGAGAATAGATTTATAACTCATCCCTGTACCTCACTTTTCGATTAATTTTAGATTATTTCGAATAGCATCCCGCATCTACGACGCGACCCGGCCTTAGATAGCTCTTATCTTAGGGGGATCGATGTGTCCACCTGATTCAGCCTGCAAGCGCCGGAAGCACTTGGTCTCGACAACCTTCTCGCTAATGCAGTTCTTTCACTAAATAAATCAGTAAATCGTCATTAACCACTACGGACTGGCCAGGTTGTACTTGCATGTTCTGGTAGGTAAGGCCTCTTCCGTCCATCACGTAACCGCGTTTCCCATACATGACTTGAGCGTTTCCATAATCCGTGTATAGACCTACACCAAGACCAATAGATCCGAATGTCTTGGATGCGATCATCTCGAGCTCATCAAAAAGTCTGCTCGCTATTGTCTTTCTTCTGTATTCCGGGAATACATTCAAATCATTGATCTCCGGGATATTCTCGTCGCGGAAGATAGAATATTGCGATTCGTATAATAAATGGCAGCATCCCGCTAAATTACCTTCATAAAAAGCCATTAAAGATATTCGTTTGCCCTCCATATTTTCTTTCAGACATTTATGATAATAGTCGCCTTGACAATACCATCCATAACGTTTAGAAAATTCGCGGTCTAGTAAGTTAGCTTCATCCAAACTTGATAGCTGTCTTAGCTGAATGACTTTTTTCACGCTTCCGCCTCTTTTCGTATGTTAGCCTAAACTTTCTGGGATTACGCCATCGGGGATTTCGCCCTCAATGCCTAAATAATAGCGTCTTGTAACCCTTAAATGATCATCGAATTCATAAACCAGCGGAACACCGGTCGGAATATTCAAATTTACGATTCCGTCATTCGGAATCCGGTCCAAGTATTGGATGAGCGCTCTAATCGTGTTGCCATGGGCGGAAACGATGATTTTCTTGTTCTCGTCGATGACCGGCACAATGGTGTTTTTCCAGTATTCAATCACGCGTTTCTCCGTATCCTCAAGGTTTTCAGTTAGCGGGATATCCGCTTTAGCCAAATCTCTATACCTAGGATCATTTGCAGCATATCTACTATCACTCGGATCAAGCTCCGGCGGTTTCACCGTTGCGGATCTTCTCCATAGATAAACCTGCTCTTCCCCGTATTTTTGAGCGGTTTCCGCCTTATTCAAGCCTTGTAATGCGCCATAATGCCGTTCATTCAATTTCCATGATTTCGTTACAGGGATCCACATTAAATCCATTTCATCAAGGATAATATCTAAAGTTCGAATAGCTCTCTTGAGTACGGACGTAAAGGCGCGGTCAAAAACATAGCCATGTTTCTTCAAAATGATCCCCGCGTTTCTTGCCTCATGTAAACCGGCTTCCGTTAAGTCAACATCCGTCCATCCTGTAAATCGGTTTTCAAGATTCCAAATGCTTTGACCATGGCGAATAAGTACGATTTTCTTCATTGGATTCCTCCCCTTTCTGCTAAAAGCATTTCCTTTTCCATGATTATACATCCGGACAAACCTGGAGTGTTAGTCCCGGAGTTATCGACAAAATCAAATGGACGAATCCATTTGCGATGGCGAGCTTTCCGGCGGAAAATATGCAGTTTGCAAAGTCAAACATACGTCCGAAGACCTTCAACAAGCTTGGGCTGAAATTTTTCAAGTGATCCAAAGCAGTGGATATCAAATGGCCCACGCTCCGGTCTTGGAAAGATACACGGGGGATATGCTGAACCGCGGCTATTGCGAAATATGCATACCTGTAATCCCATTGTAGATGAAGCTAATCTACTTCATTCGTTTCATCATAGGATGATCGTCTTTCAACTGCAGCAGGTCCCATAGATTCCCATAGAGGTCCTTAAATACGGCAACGGTCCCATAAGGCTGTTCTTTGGGTTCTCTGACAAATTCGATTCCTTTTGAAAGCATATCGTGATAATCTCTCCAAAAATCGTCCGTGTTAAGGAATAAAAACACTCTCCCGCCAGCCTGATTGCCGATAAACGCTTCCTGCTCCGGTTGCGATGCCCTTGCCAGCAAGAGGGTCGTGCCTACGGAGCCAGGAGGGGAAACGACGACCCACCACTTATCTTGTTCAGGCTGGTAAGTGTCTTCCACCAATGTAAAATGAAGCTTCTTTGTATAAAACTCGATGGCCTCATCATAATCCTTCACGACAAGAGCGATATGAACGATGGATTGTATCATGATCTCATCTCCTAATTCAAATATAACCTCATCCATACTTAAACTTGATAGATTTTTGAATGGACCCGTCGCTAAGTCAAAATAATGATATAAGGATAAAGTCTTACTAATTATTGTATAGCTTTCTTTGTTTTGTTGAATTTATTAACCATTCTTCTAATCCCAAGGCTTCACCTCCTTTCGAAGGGAAACCATGCCCACCCAAGATGATGTTTCTATTCTGTCCTTATTCTTGTTGATCACTTTCCTGTATGGTATTATTTATGTAACAAGACCAAGTGCTGCGAACACTTGGCCTCGACAATTGGCTTGGATGGGATTCCCTTCTGAGTTCTCAAAAGACAAAGACCCACCTTCGGCGTGCAACCTTAGGGTGGGTTTTTACTTTCTCTTGTAGTTATTCCCGATGTATGTTAAAAGTGCAACGATTAATGTACCAAAAGCAATCATGATGAGAATCGCATCTTTTACTTCCATAGCTTCACCTCCTTTCGAAGGGAAACCATGCCCACCCAAGATTCAATTGTAGTTATATTTTACCTTTATCTATTTCTGCGTACAAGTGTTCTCAATTTGTTTTCGGATTCTTTATCTTGCATCCCTTTCATATAACATTCTTGTATTCACGAACCCGAGAGCCTTAAGTGACTGCAGGGAACGGGTCGTCAGACTTAGGCTCGCAGGGTTGTCCGGCTGACTATGCTTCTCCGAAGTTCCTCGGCCCGGACCACGGGAGCCTAAGCTCCCGCAGCGTGAATACAGTGTTATGCGCCGTTACTGTCTACGAAGCATCACCTAAAAACCTTTGATCAAGATTCCAACTCTATTTTTTGCTTTGGTATAAAAACTCAACTTCACCATCTAGCAAATATCGATATTCAAATAATTGCATTGTTCTTTCCCTGATTCTCTCCATTATAACCGTGTCTAGGCTTACCAATCCTTGTGATCCAAGGTAACCATTATTAATAAATGTCTTCTCTACAAATTCTGTTTCCCTTAAGTGATACTGTAACCATTCTTTCTGCGATTCAATTAGTGCTTCTCTTGGTTCTCTATCCAACTTAGAAAGAAGCTTTTTATATATTTGATTCAACTCTTTATCCCAAATCTCTGTATATTTGCTTTCCAACGCCCTCCATCCAAATGTTGAAAACTCTTTGGAATTTTGAAATTCATTAAATTCCACCTCATAATCATGATCTATAGGATTTCGAAGCATTTCATCATAAAATTCTCCAGTCAAATCATAGTTCCCAATGCTCATGGATAACACTTGATTGTTAGAAGCATCTGATCGACCTTCAGTTATTTCTTTCGATTCTGTTCCATTACCTGTACTCACTACATCAGAAGTCATTTCAGAATTCATTATTGATTTAGTTTCGCTGTTCAAGGTAGTCGATTGACTAATATTTTGACAAGATGAAAACACTATCGTAATAAAAAATAATAAGAGTATCTTACCTTTCATAAATTATCTCCTTAAATATAATATTATCTTTAATATTTACCGGTAATGGCGCATAACGTTGTTGCATTCACGACGGCCATTCACCTTAAGGACCTTTAGGTCCGGCCGCGATGCGGTTAGGTGAATGGATGTGTTCCGGCAGTTGCTTCCTCGACTTCTCTTCCGGGACCGAGGCGGCTTGTCCGCCGATGCGTGAACACATTGTTATCGGATGTCATCGCCTACTTTGAATTAGCTTCGATCAACTGTTTCTTAGTTTCAATGAAATCATATACTTTATTGATTTCTTGTTCATAATCTTCATTAATCTCAAAATAGTCGACACCATACCTTAAACAACTTCTTCTAATTTCATCATGCTCTAACTCATATTCTTCAAGAGTTCTATCTTCAGAATACAAACGGGTTTCAATAGCGTTCCTATGGGTTATGATTTTTGATACAAAATTATCAACAATATACTTAGTTGAAAAACCAAGAAATACTGAAATGATATTGTCAGAATACGATTTTTCAAAGTCCTTAACATGGTGAGGCATTATGTAACAACCTTCTATTATTAAGCTTTGATTATTCTCAATGTTTGTCATAATAATTCCCTTGAGGATCGGCCATAATCTTTCGCCAATTGCTTCTGAACTATCAAGTGGTGTAAACCCACAATTATTATCTCCTCTGTATAAACCCATCTTTAAATGATCTATTGAAAGGTAAGAAATTTTATATTTCTCAAGTAATTTTTGTGCCATCAGAGTTTTTCCAGTACAACCATTTCCACTGATCAAAATAATCATTTCTTCTTTCTCCTTCCATGGAGAATATCTTTGATTTTTTATTTTGTCATTGCGATGATTTCACATAACGTTTTGTATTCACGAAACGCCCCAGCCTTAGATAGCTCTTATCTTAGGCTGCGGCGTTTGTTGTCTGAGCGTCTTCCATGATTGTACACCTGGATAACCAAGGGGCGAAAGCCCTGATGCGTGAATACGGTGTTAACTGAAGTCAACGACTTACTCGAGCTACTTTACCTTCTATGTATCATCAGTCTTTAAATATTCTTCTTTAATTTCCATCAGCATAAGCCTCTGTTACAATTTGAACACCCATTTTGAAACCATAGATGAATACTTCGGTTGAGTATATCGAAGAAGACTTTGCCAACAGATCATATATTTTTTCAAGAAGCTCTACCTCATCCTCCGTCAGGCTCGTTATTAACCTCTCCTTGAAGTTTGAAATTTCGCTATTCAACAATTTATACTTTGGATTCTTTGGTATAATCTTTTCTTCTGGTCTAATTTCTCCAAAATACAATTGCTCTAATAAGCTACTCATCCTACATTCCCTCCAATGTATTTCTCATAAGAATATTTTAGCGATTTTATCGCTAAATCTCAATAGCGAATTACTCGCTAGAGTATTTTTATGTTGGAGGTGTTTGTAATGTACCCAAGAATTAGAAGCTTGCGTGAAGATAAGGATTTAACTCAATCACAAATTGCTACATATCTCAACTGTAGTCAACGTATATACAGCAATTATGAACGCGGGGAAGTTGATATTCCAACCGCCATACTTATTAAACTTGCCGACTTCCACCAAACCAGCACCGATTATCTTCTAAATAGAACTAATATTAAACAAGCTTATCCCAAGGATTGAAAAAGATTTTGGAGGTTCTTATTTCATTATCGTTGATTTCAGTTAACGTTCTTGTATTCACGACGTCCCACTGACTTAAGCCCCGTCAGGGGCGGCCGCGATGCGGTTAGGGAGTTGGCTGTGTCCGGCTGATTCCACTTCCCTGCTACTGATATGCATCACCGAGTCCACTTCTAACATCTGCCGGACCGAGGGCCGAATGGCCCGATGCGTGAACATGGTGTTATATGCTGTCGTGGCCTTCTTGAAAAACCCTCATTATTGTTTTATCTCGTCCAAATCAGTTCATCTTTACTATTGAAAATATTAACTATTGCATTATCAATGTTTGTTACCTTTCCTGATGGATGTTCAATAATATATGCTTTTTCACGGTTCATTGACATTTTCACTGTGCTCTTATCCTCAAATACTACTTCCAACTTTGATCCCTGACTAATAATGTCATTTTGATAAATGATTACGCCGATAAAGGGTGATTGTTGTGTCACAGCAGAAACATCGATCCTATCTGCATTGCCACCACCCCAAGAGCTTCCCAAAAACTGCGGTTTTCCATCATTCAATATTGCAAGACTATAAATGGAGTTTACTCCTAAAATAACTGCATAGTCGGAATAAACTTTTTTTGTAAGAACCTCTATATTCATAGATTCTATAAAATTTTTTAACTCTGCTTTTGTAGGAGCTCGACTGGAGAGTTGTTTGCTTTGACTACATCCTGAAAGAAGTAAAACAGTAGTCAACAATATAAAAAGTATTGATCGCATGGTTACCTCTCTTTGTTTTTATTTTTTGCCACGATTGCATATAACGTATTGTATTCACGAAATGACCCAGCCTTAGATAGCTCTTATCTTAGGCTGGGTCATTTGTTGTCTGAGCATCTTCCATGATTATACATCTGGACAACCGTGGGGCGTTAGCCCCGATGCGTGAATACGGTGTTATAGGAAGTCAGTGCCTTCTTCGAAATTCATATTCTAGTCATTTTACTATGGTTCCTAAATAACGAAGAGTCGAATACATTACCATTTCTTTCATAATTATTTTGATGTAAGTCGTAACTCCTCTTTATTATTATTCCATTCAACAGTTACATTGATTATTGAATCTTTAGGTGGAATGGCTCCATTCCCCCCTGTTTTGGAACTTATAACACCATCTACTGATAATTTCGGTTGTTCTCCACTACCACCAACACTGACACCTTTATATGTATATTTAATTCCAGCTATATCTTTTAGATTTTTTCCTTTGTACTTAATTTTTAATATTGTATTATGATACTCACCATTTGGATTTTCTATTGTATATGTTGATGACCAGTTTTTACTCTCACCTTTAAAAACTATAGAGGAATTGTTTGAACAACTACATAGAGTTAGGATCATGGAAATGAATATCATAATTTTTTTCAATTAAACTAACCTCCCACACTTAAAAATATCCACTCTATATAACAAACACATATTGCTGAATATATGTTTCAAAATTCTCTGACTTATCGTAGTTTATTTTTTCATTACTTGCGCTGATTTCCTATAACTCCCATATCTCTGCACGTCACAAATTCCATCTTGCCCCGGGGATTTGCGTAATTGTTCACCCCCCTTAATTATACCTCCGTTTCTTGATTATGTAAGTCAGATTCTATCCTCCCTTTGGAATCTGCTATTCCCCTCTCCGATCACGTAAAATGCGGTCGAGCGGGCTTTGGATCCGTTTTAGATTCCTGGTGCTGACATGGGTGTAGCGTTCGGTGGTAGAAGGATTGGCGTGGCCCAGCAGCTCCTGGATATAACGAAGATCGGTGCCGTTCTCGAGCAAATGGGTGGCAAAGGAATGCCGCAGGATATGAATGCCAACCTGCTTACGGACGCCGGAGGTTTGCAAGGCTTCCTTAAAGACTTTTTGCAATGAACGCTCATGCAAATGGCTTCCCGGATGCTGCCCCGGAAACAACCACATCGAACTTGAGAGTCGCTCCGCTTCCACATATTTTCTGATCATCTCCCATGCCGTTTGCGACAATAGCGTGTGTCTGTCCTTTTTGCCCTTTCCTTGTTGGACTCGAAGGATGCCGCGTTCCGGGTCGATATCCGTGAATTTCAGCCGAATGACCTCGCTCACTCGCAGCCCTGAGGCGTAAGCCAGATACAGCATCGTGCGGTGCTTTAAATTCGTCGGCGCTTGGATCACGCGAAGCACTTCCTCCTCCGATAGGACATAGGGCAGTTTTTTTTCTTTTTTCGGTCGAATATAGTTTGTTTGTTCGGTGGGTTTTTGAACACTTCGGCGGCAAGAAAACGCAGGGCGCTGAGGGCTTGGTTCACATAGGCAGAAGAATGTCCCTGCTCAAGTAGCTGCAAAGTATATTGTTGGGCATGGGCCGAATCGATCATCATGGATTTGGAATCTCATCCTTGTGGGCTCCTGATCTTGTCATCTCCGAGAGATCAGCTTGGCTCTGCAAAAATCGCCGGACATGCCCCCGGTAGGCCTTGCTCGTTTTGAGGCTATATCCTTTCAGTTTGAGCGCGGTGAGTAGCTTCTGTTCCAGGGCGACAATATTTTGTTCATCGTTGGATAACTTGGGAGACAAGGTTAGTCCGTCCAATGTTATCTCCACTCCCGGAAAGCATTCGGCGAATTGCCGAAGTTTCTCCTCCGTCCAAGGAAATCGCCAGAATTTCCCGATAGGATCCCACTTTCCTCCCCCAACCGCACGTAGCTTACCTACATCCTCTCTCGAAAAATTCGTTAGTTTCACGGACATCTGATCGTGCTCAATCCCGTGAATCTGAATGTTCATCCCTAGTCCCTCCTTCTATTCCATGAGTTCGCCGCTCCATAAAATAAAAAAGAGACAGCCCCCTCGGGGTCTGTCTCCGATGCTTTCGGATGAACGGTGAACCGTTTTCGGTTTTAATCGATATGGCCTATATTACTGCGTGAACCACGTTTTAAACATATGCTTCGTGGTCGCTTTGTTCATTTCGGCGATGGAGGTGGTCAGCGGAATGCCTTTCGGGCAGGCGCGGACGCAGTTTTGCGAGTTGCCGCAGCCTTCGATGCCGCCCTCTTCCATCAGCGCTTCAAGGCGCTCTTCGGCGTTCATTTCGCCGGTCGGATGCGCGTTGAACAGTCGCACTTGGGAAATGGCCGCCGGGCCGATGAAGTCCGTCTTCTCGTTGACGTTCGGGCAAGCTTCGAGGCAGACGCCGCAGGTCATGCATTTGGAGAGCTCATACGCCCATTGGCGCTTCTTCTCCGCCATGCGGGGGCCGGGACCCAAATCGTACGTACCGTCGATCGGGATCCACGCTTTGACCCGCTTCAGCGCATTAAACATGCGGCTGCGGTCGATGACCAGGTCGCGCACGACCGGGAACGTCTTCATCGGTTCCACGCGAACCGGCTGCTCCAGGTTATCGATCAGCGCGGCGCACGCTTGGCGCGGTTTGCCGTTGATCACCATCGAGCAGGCCCCGCAGACTTCTTCCAGACAGTTGGATTCCCAGCAAACCGGGGCGGTGTTGTCGCCCTTCGTATTCACCGGGTTCCGTTGAATTTCCATCAAGGCGCTGATCACGTTCATGCCGGGGCGGTAGTCCAGCTCGAACTCTTCCGTATAGGACTTCGAGCCAGGATCGTCCTGACGAGTGATGATGAATTTGACTTTTTTAGCCGTCATTTTTCTTGCCGATACATCCGTTTCCGCCATAGCCATAGCTGCTGTCCCCTCCTTATTTATCCTTCGAGTAATCGCGAATCCGCGGCTGGATCAGCGAGACGTCCACAGCTTCGTACGAAATTTGCGGACCGTCCGGCGTCCATGCCGCTTTCGTCGTTTTCAGGAAATCCCCGTCGTTCCGCGTCGGGAAATCCGGTTTGTAGTGCGCCCCCCGGCTTTCGTTGCGCAGCAGCGCGCCCAGCGTCATCGCTTCGGCCAGCTCCAGCATGTTCCACAGCTGACGGGTGAACGCGGCCCCGGTATTGTTCCAGCGGGACGTATCGTTGATATTGATCTTTTTGTAGCGCTGCTTCAGTTCCTTGATTTTGCCGATCGTCGCTTCCAGCTTGTCGTTGTAGCGCACCACCGTCATATTGGCCGTCATCCATTCGCCGAGCTCCTTATGAATGACATAGGCGTTTTCCGTGCCGTTCATGGCCAGGATGCCTTCATATTTGTCCTCCTGCGCTTTGCGGTTGCTTTCGAATACCGCCGGGCTGATGTCCTCCGCCGATTTTTTCAGGCCGCGGATATATTCGACCGCCTTTGGTCCGGAGACCATCCCGCCGTAGATGGCCGAGACGAGCGAGTTCGCGCCCAGCCGGTTCGCGCCGTGATATTGGTACTCGCATTCGCCCGCCGCAAACAGGCCGGGAATATTGGTCATTTGGTTGTAATCGACCCACATGCCGCCCATCGAATAATGGACCGCCGGGAAGATCTTCATCGGAATTTTGCGCGGATCGTCGCCCATGAATTTCTCGTAGATCTCGATAATCCCGCCAAGCTTCACGTCCAGCTCCTTCGGGTCCTTATGGGACAAGTCCAGATAGACCATGTTCTCGCCGTTAACGCCCAGCTTTTGATCAACGCAGACGTGGAAAATCTCGCGCGTCGCGATATCCCGAGGCACCAGGTTGCCGTAAGCCGGGTATTTTTCCTCAAGGAAGTACCACGGTTTGCCGTCCTTGTACGTCCAGATCCGTCCGCCTTCCCCGCGCGCCGATTCGGACATCAGCCGCAGCTTGTCGTCTCCCGGAATCGCCGTCGGGTGGATTTGGATGAACTCGCCGTTGGCGTAATTCACGCCTTGTTGGTACACCGCGCTGGCCGCGGTTCCCGTATTGATCACGGAGTTGGTCGTTTTGCCGAAAATGATCCCCGGTCCGCCCGTCGCCAAAATAACCGCATCGGAAGCGAACGTGACGATTTCCATGGATCGCAGGTTTTGAGCCGTAATGCCGCGGCATGCTCCTTCGTCGTCCAGCACCACGGAGAGGAATTCCCAGTTTTCGTATTTCGTCACCAGTCCGGCCGCTTCATGGCGGCGCACCTGCTCGTCAAGCGCATACAGCAGTTGCTGACCGGTCGTCGCCCCGGCAAACGCCGTACGATGGTGTTTCGTCCCCCCAAACCGGCGGAAATCGAGCAAGCCCTCCGGCGTACGGTTGAACATGACGCCCATCCGGTCCATCAGGTGAATGATGCCGGGCGCCGCTTCGCACATCGCCTTGACCGGCGGCTGGTTGGCCAGGAAATCCCCGCCGTACACCGTATCGTCAAAGTGTTCCCACGGGGAATCGCCTTCCCCTTTCGTATTCACGGCTCCGTTAATGCCGCCTTGAGCGCACACCGAGTGGGAGCGTTTCACCGGTACGAGCGAAAACAGATGCACCGGCACGCCCGCTTCGGCCGATTTGATCGTAGCCATCAGGCCGGCCAGGCCGCCGCCAACGACAATTAAGCTTTGTTTAGCCATCTCTATTTCAACTCCTAAAGGATTCTAGTTTTATAAGCACCTTAAGCCACAAAGGCCTTAACCGTCTCCAGCAATGCCGCGCTTTCCGCCTGGAACTCCGCCCCGCGGAACGCAATCAGCGACCAGACGAACATGACCGACACGATCGCGAACAAGCCCATGCAAATATAAGAAGAGACGCGCTGCGCACGCGGGCCGACCGTTACGCCCCAGCTGACGAGGAACGACCACAATCCGTTAGTGAAGTGGAAGGCCGCGGACACGACGCCGATCAAATACAGCACGAAAAATACCGGCTGGTTGACGATGTCATGCATCACGCCGCCCAGCTCCTCATGCGTCACATTGCCCAAGGCCACCTGCACGCGGGTCTCCACCACATGCCAAATGACGAAGACAAAAGCGATCACGCCGGTAATCCGCTGCAGCAAATAGCGCAGATTCCGCTCCGTCTGGAACCGTCCGTTATTCGGCTTGGCCTGAAACGCGATATACAAACCGTAAACGCCATGATACAAGAGCGGCAGCCAAATCCCGAAGATTTCCAATGCCAGCACGAGCGGCAGGCTGTTCAGAAACGCAACGGCCTCCTTGAAGCCCTCGCTTCCGCCCTCCACCGCAGAAAAGTTGGTGATCATGTGCTCCAGAAGGAAAAATCCCAGCGGAATGACGCCCAGAAGCGAATGCAGTTTTCTGGAATAAAACCCTTTCATAAGTGCGTGTACCCCTTTCTCGTTCCATCGTCCATTTCAACTTTCGCCATTTCAACAAGAATCGACGGGTCCGGGCGCCTGTCTTGTATATGATAATTACTACACCCGGGCCGCAAAATTACTTTGTAACAAAAGTAACATGTGAACATCTTGTGTCACTTTTCATGTTACTCCTTTTTATCTTATAATGGAATTGCAATATATTTATTAATCATTATAACGAATTCACATATGCAAAACTGTCGAATCCTGTCGCCGCCAATATAAGTGCGAGTTCAAAAAGGTCGGTTTTTAGCACCGAAGAGTATGCTTCCGATGTGCGTTTTTTCAAAAACACTTGAGTTGGATGAAGCTAGGGAGTGAGTGGCGCGACAGAACGTAACGGACCGTAATGACCTTATTGGCCCATTTCCCGGCTATTTCCCACTGTAACGGACTCCAGAGACCTTATTGGGCTCTCAGGGTGGTCATTTCGCCGCTTTTGACCGAAATAAGGTCTACTCGGTCCGTTAGAATCGGGAACTGCCCCAAAGTGGGGTCAATAGCGTTTCTGGTGTCCGTTAGCTTGCTGGAGCCTACGTGAGCACCTGAAATGTTTCCGTAGGAAACATGCTTCGAAAGCATCCGCTTAGGCCCGGCTGAATTCAAGATTCGACGCCGAGCTACTTCTTGAATTCACTTCGTGATCAAAAGCGGACTTTTTGAACAATCTTTCAAAAGGAGGTCAACCCCATGCTGGAAGAATTGCTGGTGTTCACGACCGTCGTAGAGCAGTCCAGTTTGAACAAGGCATCCAAGCTGCTGAATCTGTCCCAACCGGCCCTTTCCCGAAAAATCGCCAAGCTGGAGGAAGAGTGGGGCATCGCGCTCTTTCACCGCAAAGGCAAACGACTGGAGCTTACCCGAGTCGGCCAGGAGGCTTATGTATACGCGCTTGAGCAGCGGCAGCGCCACCAGAACTTTCTGCAGGCCGTCTCGCGCTTTAAGGCCGCAGAGCGCAGCGTCGTCACGCTCGGCGCCAGTCTGACGACGATTCAGACGACGCTCCCTCCGCTCGTTACGGCGCTGATGGATAAGTTCCCGGAGATCGAGCTCAAGCTCGTCACCGGCAAAACCCATGAAATCGTCTCCTACGTCCGGGAGAAAAAAGTAGACATCGGCGTCGTCGCTTCCTCCATCAGCGAAACCGGCCTGAAATGCATTCCGCTGTTTCAGGACCATCTGGAGCTCGTCGTCCCCAAGGGACATGAGCTCGCCGCCGGCAGCCAAAATCGCCGTACATTCATGGAAGATTTGAACGGCCGGCCGATGATCGTTTTTTCCAAAGGCACCTGGTACCGCAAGCTGATCGACGACCTGTTCGGCCGTTACAGCATCATCCCCGATATCCGCATGGAAATCGATTCGTTCGAAGCGATCGTCCGCCTGCTGCCGATTTGCAAAGCGGCGGCGCTGCTGCCGAAATCCTACCTGCGCATGCCGCTGCTGCGGGATAACGGGCTGGTGACCGTACCGATCTCGGAGCTGGAGCAGACCCGGCGGGAAACCTGCCTGATTTACGGAGACAAATCGGAGCTCACGAGCGAAACGAAGGAATGGATCGCGCAAATCCGCGAAAGCCTGGTGAAGGAGATGTCGCTGTAACCGGGATGCGCGTTCGGGCTAACCTTGATCTGGCTTCCGTCCCGTAACGGACCGCAAGGACGTTATTCGCCTCATTTCCCCGTTATTTCCCGATGTAACGGACACAGGAGACGCTATTCGACTTAATATAAGGCCTCGGGGGGCAGATTACAGATGAATAAGGTCTCCTGGGTCCGTCATAGCTTTGAGGCAGCTATAATCGAGCATTTAGCGCCCCTGGAGTCCGTTAAGCACTGGGACAGCCTGTTGATGGGGCCTCGTCCTCGTCCTGCAATTCGTCTTTGCGACTCACTCCGCGTAAACGCACGTTCTTCTATACCCGCAAGAAAGAAAAAAAGCTGCCGTCCCGCAAGCCAAAGCCTGCGGAAGCGGCAGCTTCCTACTCAAAAATACCGAAGGTAGATATAGATGCTTGAGATGATGATCGTCACCGTCATTAACGGCAGCCCATATTTCAGGTACCGAATAAAGCTGATGGGCTCGCCTTCTTTCGCCGACATCCCGGCACCGATCAAGTTGGCGCTGGCTCCGATCAAGGTTCCGTTCCCGCCCAAACATGCCCCGAGCGCCAGGCTCCACCAAAGCGGTTCCAGATTGCCGATGCCCAAACTACCCATGTCCTGGATCATCGGGATCATCGTAGCGACCAACGGAATATTGTCGATAAAAGCGGACGCAAAGGCACTTAGCCATAGGATCAACATCGAGGTGGACAAAGGATCGCCGCCCGTAAGTTGAACCACCCATTCGGCTACCATGGTAATGAGCCCCGTCTCCACCAAACCGCCAACCAAGACAAACAGTCCGATAAAGAAAAAGATCGTAGGCCATTCCACGGAATGGAATGCTCTTTCCATTACGCGTTCGCCGGTCATGAGTAGCAACAAGAACGCACCGGCCAACGCCACCGTGGCCGTTTCCAAGTGTATGTATTGATGCAGGAAGAAGCCGAGCAAGGTAATTCCCAATGCAATCAGACACTTCATCAGCAGCTTTTTATCCGAAATGATCCCCTCTACCCTTATTTCCATGATGCTTTGCCGGTTGGCGAAGGCACCTCTCAGGCTTTTGCGGAATATCACGATAACCAACGGAAGAATCACCGCCAGAATCAGCAGAGCCACCGGGGCCAGATTTTCCAGAAAAGCAACGAAGGTCAATTCTTTGACCGCGCTTCCGATCATAATATTCGGGGGATCGCCGATCAGCGTCGCCGTCCCGCCGATATTCGTGGCCATGATCATCGCAAAAAGATACGGGAACGAATGCACCCTCAAGCGACGAATGATGCTGAAGGCCACCGGGACCATCAGAATGATGGTCGTCACGTTATCCAGAAACGCCGAGCCGATGGCGGTGATTAACGCCAACAACCAAAGAATGGTGATGGGATTGCCTTTGGCAAGCTTGGCGGTCCGAATTCCGATGTAAGTGAACAGTCCCGTCTCAGCCGTTATATTCACGATCATCATCATTCCGATCAAAAGGCCCAGCGTATTGAAATCGATGTGATGAATGGCGCTTTCCTGATCAAGAATTCCCAGCATGATCATCAATACCGCGCCAGCCATCGCCAGAAGCGTTCGATGAATTTTTTCCGAAATAATAAGCGCGTAGGTCAGCAGAAATATGCCAAGCGCCCAAATCGCTTGTTGTTCCATGGTCGTCTCCAGTCTGATGCAAGAAAGCTTCGGTTAATCGTTAATAATCGTCTCAAACTGCTCGATATTTTTCTTCGAGCCAATAATGACCATAATATCGCCTTCATTCAGTTGATCCATGGCGGTCGGAGCCACGAGAATGCCGCTGTCGCGATGAATGGCCACAATGCTGCAGCCGAACCGGGCACGCGGATTCAACTCGCCTACGCTTTTGCTGTTCAGGCAAGCGGGCACGTTCATCTCCACGATACTGTATTCCTTGGACAATTCGATGTAATCCAGCAGATTGGGAGTTACCAATTGGTGGGCGACGCGAATCCCCATGTCTCGTTCCGGAAAAATAACCCGGTCCACGCCCAGTTTCTCCAGCGCACGGCCGTGCAACATGGAGATCGCTTTGGCTACCACGGTTTTAATGCCCAGATCCTTGAGCAGGATCGCCGAAAGGATGCTCATCTGAATATCGTTGCCGATCGCCACGATGCCGCAATCGAAGTTGCGTACCCCTAGCGATTTCAGCACCTCCTCATCCGATGCGTCCGCGACGACGGCGTGCGTCAAATGGTCGCTCATTTCATTGACCAGTTCTTCATTCCGGTCGATCCCCAGAACCTCGTAGCCCTGATCCATAAGCTCCAGTGCCAGACTGGAACCGAATCGTCCCAGCCCAATCACTACAAACTGCTGTGTTTTCATCGTTGATTAATTCCCCTTATCCAATAATAATTTTACCCTCTGGATGGCGATATAAGTCTTTGCCTTTCTTCGGTCCTAACGCATAAGCCAGGGTCAACATTCCCAAGCGGCCGGCGAACATCGTAAAGCTGATAATGATTTTGCCGACTAATGTCAGTTTGCCCGTCAATCCCATCGACAGCCCCACAGTCCCGAAGGCAGAGGTCGTTTCAAACAGGATCGTTAGGAAACTGGCGTCTTCCGTAGTGGAAAGCACCATCGCGACCGCAATGACGAGGAACAAAGCCAGCATCGTAATCGTGACCGCTTTGAAAATCCGTTCTTGGGCAAGGCGATAGCGGAATAGCACGAGATCCGAACGCCCGCGAATCATCGAGATGACCGCGCCAACGAGGATCGTAAACGTCGTCGTTTTGATGCCGCCCCCCGTTGAACTTGGCGATGCTCCGATAAACATCAGAATGATGATGAAAAACTGCGTCGCCTGCCGCAATGCGCCGATATCCAGCGTATTGGCTCCAGCTGTTCTCGGGGTAATGGACTGAAATACGGCTCCCCAGATTTTCGCTCCCCAGTCCAGGGGCTGCAACGATCTGGAATTCGTGAATTCAAAAATGAATATGACAACCGCACCAACCACGATCAGCGCCGCCGTCATGGACAGCACGACCTTGGAGTGGAGGGAAATTTTGCGATGTTTCCGGTAGTCGATCAAATCGGAAAGAACGATAAAACCAAGCCCCCCGGATACGATCAGGATTAGGGAGACCAAATTCATCACCGGATCACCGACATACTGCGTCAAACTGCGGTATTCGCCAAACAGGTCAAAGCCGGCATTGTTAAATAAGGACACCGCATGGAAAATGCCGAAATAAACGGCGCGGCCGAACGGCATGTCGAACGCCAAACGGATGGCAAAAATGACGGCCGCACAGCTTTCTATGATGACCGAATACATCAGCACCTTACGGATCAGCCGAACGATGCCTTCCACCGAGTTCTGGTTCATCGCCTCCTGCAGCAGCAAGCGGTCTTTCAGCGATATTTTCCGTTTCAATACGAGCGAAAACAAAGTCGCCATGGTCATGAATCCGAGGCCTCCGACCTGGATGAGCAGCATGATGACAACCTGCCCGAAGGTGGAGAAATAAGTGCCGGTATCCACGACGACCAGCCCGGTCACGCAAGTGGCCGAAGTTGCCGTGAACAAGGCATCGATAAACGGCAGCGATTCCCCGGTCGTGCTGGAAATCGGCAGCATAAGCAGCACCGATCCCAGGAGGATAATGAGCGCAAACCCGATGACCAAAATCTGCGGCGGGGAAAGGCTGATCTTCTTGAATAGCAATACATTCACCTCATTGTTGTTATCAAAAAAGCACAAAAGAAAAAAAGCACTGGAAATCCAATGCCTTTCGGTGTTTGGCTCCTGCTGCAAAGGCCTACGAGGTTAGCTGACGGATTCGGGCATGCACAGTTGCCCTAATCGCCTCCCTTCGCCGACATGCTGCCTGCGCGAAGCGACGCGAAATTCACCCCAAAAAAACTCGGTTCCCCCGTTTTCAAACGAAATTCGGCCGATATTCTTTTTCAGTTGCTTACTTTCATTTTCGTCAAATGGATTATAATCCTTATTCGGCCCGACTACAAAGTCCTATTTTCAGGAAAAAGGCGAAAAAAGGACGAAAAGCGGTTAACCTTTGACCAGGGCCGCCCCGAATCTGAGCCATGCGAACGCTTGCCGGAGTTATTGCCGTTTCTCAGCATTTTTGCTTGTTGTCTGGCGAAGGGCATTCACCTGTGTTATCTTTACTTTGACGCAATTGGAGCCAAATCATACCACTTACACCAATTTAAAAAGGAGTTTTGCTTGTGAATTCCTCCGTGAAACCTGCCGGCCGCAGGATGAAGACGAAAAACCTCTGGCTGCTGGCCGTCCTCGGATTCATCGTATTTATGATCGTCCAACTCATTCCGACGAACGACTCGGAATCGCTGCAAATGGAACAATCGGACAAAGTGATCTCCAAGCAGGAGGCCGGCGCGAAAGCCGCCGAGTTCGCCAAATCGACCCTGAATACGGACCTGCCCGGGGAAGTCCGGGATAACGCGCTTATTACATATGAAACGCGCGCTGATCTGTTTGGCTATTTATCCAAGGAAGATTTGCTCGCCCCGTACTTAAAAACGTATGACAAACAATTTCCTTATGACGTGTTCCGCGTCCGCTTCACCGATCCGAACGAGGTGCTGAGCGCTTTGACCGTCGATGTCCATATGACGAGCGGCAAGGTGGTCGGCTTCGAGCAAATCGCCTCGACGAGCAATGCGAATAAGCAAATGATGCTGGACCTGGGTTCGGAATCGGTCGACTCCCTGCGTTCCTGGGAAGGCGAGCTGACGTTGGCGGAAAAAGAGCTGATCGCCGCTCGTTATATAACGTTATTCGGATATAACCGGGACGATCTCGAACTGGTATCCGGAGAAGGGGATGTTGGCCTGACTTATCAAGTCAAGGGCTATCAGGTCGGTGAGGCGCAGGCGCAAATCGTATTCGGCTTCGAATACGGCGCCGTCTCCTCGCTGGAAAGCTATTTTACCGTGCCTGAGTCCCATACGGATTACGTGGACGGCCAAACGACCATCGCCAATTGGCTCACCTTCGCGGGTTACGCCCTGTTCACGTTCGTACTCGGCATTCTTGCCATCGTGTACAGCGCGCTGATGCGGGCGCATACGTCGTTTAAACGCGGGATTTTTCTCGCTTCCGCTTATTTCATCCTGTCCACGATCGGGACGATCAACATGCTGCCGGTATTCCAGAAAGACGGCATCGAGCCCGGCGTGCTGATTTTCGGCTTCATCATCCAAGGTTTGCTGACCTTGTTCCTCGCCGCTTCCGTGTACTTCTCCCTGGTCGGCGGCGACGGATTGTGGCGGAAGAACGGAATCAATTTATGGGCACGGGCCCGGGAAGAGGGATACGGCCGTCATGTGCTAACCTCGATGGCCGACGGTTATGCGTGGGCGCTCATTTTGCTGGGGGTGCAATCCGTCCTGTTCTTCATCCTGGAGCATACGATCCACACCTGGTCGACGACGGACGCCACGCAATCGCCGTACAATATGGTGTTTCCGGCGCTGTTCCCGCTGCTGGCCTGGGTGGCCGGGATCGGGGAAGAAGCGGTGTATCGCCTGTTCGGCATTCCGATGCTGAAAAAAATGTTCCGCAGCACCTTCGTCGCCAGCCTGTTGTCAACCTTGATCTGGGCGTTCGGCCATACGCTGTATCCGATTTATCCGGTCATTTCCCGGCCGATCGAGTTGACCTTCATCGGGCTATTGTTCAGCTTCGTGTTCCTGCGTTACGGCTTCGTGGCCGTCGTGTTCTCGCATGTTATCTTCGACAGCATCCTGATGGCGCTTAGCCTGATGTTTATGGGCGGAGCGCTGAATATCGGCGCCGGACTGTTCTACATTGCCCTGCCGGCGATCGTCGCTTATGTGATTTACCTGTTCAATCCGCCCAGCCGGGAGCGGAAGAGCCCTCCGCCGCAGCAAAAAGAGGAGCCGCTTCTCACGACTCCTCTGGTTCATCCTCATCCCGAAGGGCATTTATAATTTCGCGGGCTAACTTATCCCCGATTGAAAGAGGCCGAAAGTCTTCGACGGAGGCCTCTTTTATTTTTTTCAGCGAGCCGAAATGTTTAAGCAGCGCTTTGCGGCGTTTCTCCCCGATGCCGGGGATCGCATCCAGCCGCGAAGTGACCATTGATTTGCCGCGCTGCTCGCGGTGGAACGTAATGGCGAAGCGGTGCACCTCGTCCTGAATGCGCTGCAGCAGATAGAACTCCTGGCTGTCGCGGGGCAGGTGAATCGGCTCCGGCGGATCATAGGCCATCAGCTGCGCCGTTTTGTGCTTGGCGTCCTTCACGAGACCGCATACCGGGATATATAGCCCCAATTCATTCTCCAGCACATCGGTGGCGGCGGAAATCTGCCCTTTGCCCCCGTCGACCACGATCAGGTCGGGGCGCGGCAGTTCCTCCTTCAGTACGCGCTCATAGCGGCGGCGGATGACCTCGCGCATCGTCTCGTAATCGTCGGGCCCCTGGACGGTTTTGACCTTATATTTGCGGTACTCCTTCTTCGCCGGCTTACCGTCGATAAAGACGACCATCGCCGAGACCGGATTCGTCCCCTGGATATTGGAGTTGTCGAACGCTTCGATGCGCGACACCGACTCCAGACCGATGGCCTTGCCGAGGTTCTCCGCCGCCTTCGAGGTCCGCTCCTCATCGCGTTCGATGAGGCGGAACTTCTCGTCCAGCGAGACCCGGGCGTTCTCCGCGGCCATCGTCACCATCTGCCGCTTCAAACCGCGCTGCGGCACGAGCGTCTTGACGCCGAGCCACTGCTGCAAGGCGGCGGCGCCGGACGCCGAGTCCAGCGCGGACGCTTCGGCGGCTTGCGCGTCCTCGGGCGCGTCCTCGCCGGCCTGCGCTGCGCCGGAGCCGGACGCCAGCGCAGGCTCGAGCGGCTCAGCTGCCACGCCCGGCGGCGTCGCAGCTGCCGGCGCGTCCGCATCCTCCTCGCCGGCCGGAACGCCGTCCTCCGCCGACGGTGCCTCCTTCAGCTCCGGCAGCAGAATCTCCTGCGGCAGCGCCGGGTTCTCGCTGTAGTACTGCGTCACGTACGACAGGAAATCGCCGTAGGCATCGCCGTAAAACGGGAACACGGACGCATGGCGCTCGATCATTTTCCCCTGGCGCATGTACAGGATTTGCACGCACATCCAGCCCTTGTCCACGGCATAGCCGAAGACGTCGCGGTCCTTGGCGTCGTTCATCGTAATCTTCTGCTTCTCCATCAGCGCATCGATGTTGATGATCTGGTCGCGCAGCTCCTTGGCCCGCTCGAATTGCAGCTCCTCGGCTGCTTCGTGCATTTTGCGCTGGAGCTCCTTCTTGATCTCCTCATGCCCGCCGCTGAGGAAGGAAGTGATTTCCTGCGTCATCGCGTCGTACGTCTCCTGGGGCACCTCCTGCACGCACGGGGCCAGGCACTGGCCGATGTGGTAATACAGGCACACCTCCTTCGGCATTACGTTGCACTTGCGCAGCGGATACATGCGGTCGAGCAGCTTTTTCGTCTGCTGCGCCGCATAGGCGTTCGGGTACGGGCCGAAATATTTCGCTTTATCTTTAAGCACCCGCCGGGTCACTTCGAGCCGGGGATGCGGTTCATTCGTAATTTTGATATAAGGAAAGGTTTTATCGTCCTTTAAGAGTACATTAAAGCGCGGATGATGTTTCTTGATCAGGTTGCACTCCAAAATGAGCGCTTCCATATTGCTGCCGGTCACGATGTACTCAAAGTCGCGGATCTCGGATACGAGCCGCTGGGTTTTGCCGTCATGGCTGCCCGTAAAATAGGATCGGACCCGGTTTTTCAGCACCTTGGCCTTTCCGACGTAAATGATCGTGCCTTCCTTGTTCTTCATCAGGTAACAGCCCGGCAAATCGGGCAGCAGCGCCAGTTTATGGCGGATCGCCTCCAGCGCTTTCTCCTGCTCCTGCACTTTCTCGGCAAAGGAATCCATGCCTTCTCCTCCCTTCTCCCGCTTTCATTCCTTAACGCAGAAAACGCCCCCGGCCCAAACCGGAGGCGTAATCCAAGGCGTAAGACGACGCGCCTGACAGCCTGGCTTATTGATGTTTGGCGATCAGGTTTTTCAGCGTGTCCTTCGAGTTCAAACCGACGATTTTGTCGACCGGTTGACCGTCTTTGAACAGGATCAATGTAGGAATGCTCATTACGCCGAAACGGGAAGCCGTTTCCGGATTATCGTCCACGTTCAGCTTGGCGATTTTCACCGCATCCCCTACTTCCGACGACAGCTCTTCCAGGATCGGAGCGATCATTTTGCAAGGACCGCACCACGGAGCCCAGAAATCAACAAGAACCGGACCTTGCCCTTCAATTTCGTTATTGAAAGACTGATCGGATACATTAACGATGGCCATGACAATTTCCTCCTTATGTTTTTGCCCGAGCGCTGGTGACAAGATTCACGGGTATCCCGGACAACGGATTTTCAAACGTAAAAAATGATGCAGACAGCCCAGAAAACAGCTGCCGAACCAATTATACCACACACCACTGAGAAAAAGAAAGTGCATGATAACGCCTTCTTTACAAAGTGAAAAAGGATTGGTTATACTAAGAATAACCTGAAAGCGGATTGTCTATGACTTATTTCATTGACGAGACAATTATTCCCTGAGGAGGCCCGTCGCTATGGATGCAAATGCGCATGCGAACGACCCGCGGCAGCATATTAATGAAGAACCGCGCAACGATTTGTTCGATTTGATGAACGGCTTTTTCGGCATGCTGACGCTGATGGCCGTCATTTTCTTCGGCATGGTCATCATCAAATTCATCGCCAGCTAACCGCCGGCGGTACCCTAACGGCACGGCCGTTGCTTGCAAAAAGGGCAGTTCCTAATAAGCTGATCATCTCTGCTTATCGGGAACTGCCCTTTTTCATGCGCGCGATGGCGAAAGCCGCAATTCCTTAGTCCCGGCCGCGTTTGTTCGTTCCGCTAACCTGGACCACGTCGACGAACGGAGCGATCCGGTCCATCAGCCGTTGTCCTTTATGCGCCTCTTCCCCGTCTTTGCTCGTAAAGCTCAAGTGCTTCTCCAGCATGTTCAAGGAATAATTCGAGGTATAAAAGGTAGGTCTGCGGTTCATCCGGTAATTCAAAATCGACCCCATAACGTGGTCGCGCACCCAAGGATTCAAATTTTCCGCGCCGATATCGTCAAAGATCAACAGGTCCACCTGCTTCATCGTTTCTACGGTTTCGCGCAGCTTGTCGCTGTCCTGCAGCATGGACTTGAGCTCCTCCACGAACTCCGGCATGTAGACGATCGCCCCGGAATACCCTTCCTTGGCCAGCTCGTGCAGCATGTAGCACATCAGGAACGTTTTGCCGGTGCCAAAATGCCCTTCCAGATAAAGCCCCTTCGCTTTAAGTCCTTGCTCCTTCGTTTCATTGATAAAACGGTATACCTGGCTCACAGCCGGCGCGCGGGCGGCATCCTTGGTCATGATCTCGACTTCGTCATACCCCGCCTCAAGCGCGCGTTCGTCCACGTAAAAGCTGTGGATCCGTTTCTTCACGGACACCTCTCGCTCGTATTGCAGCTGCTTCGGACAAGGAACCTGACGGTCGACCAGCTGCGGCCCGCCTCCGAGCTGCTCCACCGTCAGCTTCGTATAGTGGCCGGGAAAATCGTTCGGGCAGCGGTCCAGCCCGGGACAATTCGCGCAATGCCGGTTATCGTTCACGTATTGGTATAATTTGGCCATCCCGCGAGTCAGCTCCTCCTGCCCGAGCTCCGGATGCTTGCTCCGCAGCTCCCAGACCAGCGGGTCATTCATCAGCCGGGCGGTCAGCTCTTCCGAGCGCTGTTTCAGCTGCGAGCTTTTCATTTGGGTCAGCAGCTCCCCGAGTGATTCCATAGCCATAACGGTCTTTCACCTTCCTTTGCCCCTAGCCCATCCATGACGGGTCAGATTTCCTTCTTTTGTTTACTCGCCTTCATCCGTTCCGCCATCTTGACCAATTCGGCAAATTCCTCTTCCGAAACCGCCGGCTCTCCGCCGGTTTTCTGCACGATCGGAATTTCCGGCTTGGGCTTGGCCGCCCGGCTGCCGTAGGTCCGCGGCCGGCCGCTGCCGGCTCCCCCCCCGGTCGCCTTCTCCTTCACCTTCGCCTGGTCCCGGATATATTGAACGGCTTGCTCATACGTATTCACCTGCTTCAGCAGCATGTTCGCGGCAATCGCATCGACGAAATTGCGGTTGATCCGCTGCTCCCCGCCAGAGGTCAGAAGCGCCATCAAATAATGGATCAGCACATTGATCACCTCGCCGGGCAGCTTGTAGTTCAGGTCTACTTTTTCGAAGATATCGAGCAAATTGTCGGGTACCGTCCCCGGAAAAAACGTCTTGAGCAGCCGGGTATACGGTTCGTTGCGCAACATCATATTATATTGGTGAATATCGCATTTGCTCTGGAACTGAGGAGGCACGTCCACGTAAAATTCCATCTGCACCGCAACCTCTTCCGCATGGACCGCCGCAGGAGGCGATGGATGCTCTTGTCCGCGCAGCGAGACGATTTTGCCGTATGCGACCTCGCGCTCCTCCTTGCGCCGTTTCCCTTGCCGGAATTGCAGGTTGGCTTTGTGCTGGAGCTCGTCCAGCAACAGGCCGCCCCCCGGATCGAACACGCCGTCTTCATCCAGCAGCCGGCACATATCCTGAACGGTCATATCGTATTTGCGGGCGACATAATTGACCACGCCCATCCCTTCCGGATCAAAGCGCAGCGCTTCGACGAAGGCGCGATTCCGCGATTCCCGCGGAAACCGGAGAATAATGTCCGCATAATTCATCGCTTCCTCCTCCGGAGCGGGCTTGAAGCCCTGCTGACGGGCTATCGACGTTTCCGCGATCGCCTGCTCCAGCTCGTAATCGATGGAATGCGCATTCAGCTCGAAAATGTCATAGAAGGGCACCGAAATATTTTCCTTATTATAGGTAAGCCCCGCCCAAGCCTCGGGTTCCTTGCTGAACAGTTGCTCCCGCAGCGCCAGAACCGCGAATTTGCCGATCTTGTCGCGCAGCAGCAAGGTTAAATGCTGGGTCCGGAAAAATTCCGCAGGCGCCAGCGGCGGCTGCAGCTCGTATTCGTACATATAATCATCGCTGTCGGGAACGTACAAACGGCTCGTCTGGAGGAGGCCCACCGCCTCGAGGCGCGAAGCCTGTTCCATCAAATATTTCCGTCCCTTTTCGCTCGGATCGACCCCTAACGTCAGGAACAGCTTGCGTTGCTGCTCCGCGGCCGAATAACCTACCTGCTCCAGCGGAACCTGTTCCGCGAGCAGCCGGTATAGCGAAACGGCGAACGCCCCTACCATCGGTTGATAGACCAAACCTAGCATTTTGCCGTCCACGGGACTGAGACTGAAGTCACGGTATACGCAATAACGGTGATTTTCAGTAAAATGCAGCATATTGTTCATGCGCACGGCTTCCTCGCTCCTCCCTATCACGCTCAAATAGACTTCCTCTATTTTAGCACAAAAGCCTTCGTCCTGAATCGCCCCAGTTTTACAAAAATCGCTGATTTCCACCCCGCTTCGTGCCGGCAGCTCTTTTTACGGCCGTTTTTGCCTAGCGAACCTCCTGTTGGGCTCTCCCTCCCCCCGCCGGCCGAAAACAGCGACAAAAAAGGACCGTCCTGCCCCTGCGCAAGACGATCCCATCCGACTCCCTCTATTCGCTTACTAATCCGTATGTAAATGCAAGTGCGTAAGATTTGACCGTTCCCTTGTCAGGAACCGGCGAACTTCCTCAATGGATATCCCGGCTTCCTTGGCCATGGCGAGTAAAACCACCCACTCCGGGTCGATATCTCCGGAGTAGTAATCATGAACAATAACCTGGGCGGACTTTTTCAACAACAATCTCCTCCTAAGATCATTATTTAGGTTTGTCCCCAGGCAGTCCAGCCATCTTAGTATTTCTACCTTAGATCTGAGACTTTGTGCCCCTGCTTTTCAGCAAGTTTACCCTTTACTGGAACTACTGTTTCGCCAACGGATAACGGGCGCTTTCAGCCAGAAAGCTATTTCCTGACTCCTATTATATAGGCTCCGTTTTGAAAAGTATGTCGCTCCGCGTAAGGAAGCACGGCGGAATTATCGGAAAAGGTTAGCTTATTTTGTTTGATCGCTTACGTTCTTGTCAGTTGGCATCAAAAAATTTCTGACAATAGCCGAGGATCGGGTCTTCGTTCTTTATAAAGAACGTAACGACTCATATCGGGCAATAAACAGCGTAAAATAAAGCAATTTCAAGATAGTTGTTCTCTATTGAGAATTTTTCACTGAATTTGCCGTTTTCCTTTTTCCAGGGGATTCGTGTATATTCAAATCACGGAATTCGTTCTTAATAAAGAACATATTAACGAACGGACGGAATCATGCTTGGAAAGGAGAGACTTTTTCTGCGAAGAACTCGAGCTGAAGTGATCCGTAAAATGCGCAAAAAACGCAAAAAGCAAACGATGGTCAAATCGCTGCAATCCGGACTCATCCTGTCCACCCTGTTGCTATGGACATCCCAGCAGGTCGGCACGACCTACGGGGAATTCACCAGTGTACGCGAGGATAATTCCGAAATCAAGGCCTGCCGGGTCTTCCCAAGCCAGATTGAAAGCTTGCTTTCGCAGCTGGCGGATCACCTGGAACGGGCTGCTTCCTTAAAAGGCCGACTGATGGGCGCTACCGCAATCCCAGCCACTTATGATATGAGCAATCTGGCTGCTTCCGCTGCACCTCGGCCCGCAGCTTCCTCTAGCGAGCCCGCTTCAGCGGCCCCATCGGCCACGGAAGCGGTATACGGCGAAGGAAGTCCCGTCCAAGCCGATCCCGGCGGCGAACTGGAAGCTCAGGCCGCCGGCATTGCGGCACAAATCAGCGGGATCAACGCCATGATTCAGCAGCTCGAACAACAAAAGGCCTCCAATCTGGCCATTTGGCAGCAGTTGCTGCAGGAGCTTGCCGCCGCGGCATCGGTCATTCACGAGCTGCTCGCCACGTTGAACGATTTGGAGCCGAATTGCGCCGAGCTTTCGCAAACGACGTGGATTGACCGCATCGGCGACATGCTGCAGCTGCACGGACTTCTCTCCGGTCCTCTCAGCGGTTCGCTGCAGGACGTGTTGGCTTACTTGCGATCCATTCATCAAACCGGATTAACGATGCAGCCGGGCGACGCTTTCCAGGCGGTTTCCTTCGCCAGTCCATTTGCCGGCAGACTAGCCGGCGGGGGCGATCCCGTCAGCGCCGAAGAGCTCGCTAACTTCGAAAGCGTTCAGGCTTCCCTGGAAACCGCGATCGCCGGTTTATCGGCCGACATCTCCAGCTTGGAATCGCTTAAGGCACAGCTGTTGGCCCAAGCGGAAGCGGAGCGGCTGGCGGAAATCGAACGGGCTAAGCAATTGGCGGAGGAGCAGGCCAAGGCGGAAGAAGAAGCCGCTAAAAACGAAACTGACGGCGACGAAGCGACTGACGATGGGGCGGCCGAACCCGGCGATCCCGCCGAGAAGCCTGAAACGCCTGATCAACCGGGGGACGACAAAGTGCCGGCAGAGGACGAAGCGACTCCGGACGATCAAGAAACTCCGGCGGAGGAGGGTTCCGCAACAGGCGACGACGCCACGAAGGAGCCCGGAGACACGCCGTCTACCGATGAAACCGCCCCTTCCGGCGGAGAGCATCCTGCCGATCACCAACCGGGAGCTCCCGCAAATCAGGCTCCGCCTGCCTTGGAGCCGGAGCTGCCGACACTCCCGCCGAACCCGGAGGGCAATCTCGTCCTGACCAAGCCGGAGGAGGATCTCCCGCTGGAAGACGATGATGAAGATGAAGATGAAGACGAAGATGAGGATGAGGACGAGGACCCCGCGGATTCCGAAACGGTCCCGGTTCCCCTGCATCCAGCGAACGGCGGTGAATGAGCATGCGAATCAAAAAATGGATAAGCAACGCAATAACCGCTGTCGTCGTGATCGCCTTTTTCACGGTAGCCGGATCGGTCGTCATGTCCAAAATGAACGGCAGCGAACCGAACTTTTACGGTTATCAGTTGAAAACGGTGTTGTCAGGTTCCATGGAGCCCTCCATTCATACCGGTTCCGTCGTGGCCATTAAGCCCGGCGGGGATATGACGCGGTTTGCCGTAGGAGATGTCATCACCTTCCGGGCGGATGAGAATCGGCTGATTACCCACCGGATCGTCGAGGTTACGCGTCATGAAGAGACGGGGCAAGTCCTCTATCGGACCAAAGGCGACAATAACAATGCCGCCGACTCCGAGCCGGTTAATCCGGTGAACGTAACGGGCGTATATACCGGTTTCACCGTCCCTTATGTCGGATACGCGGTCAGCTTCGCCGGGACCAAATTGGGAAATATCACGCTGCTCATCATCCCGGGAATCCTTCTGTTCCTGTATGCGCTGGTATCCCTGTGGAGAGCCATCGCCGGGCTGGAAGACAACAAGCCGGACCCGAACGCTTCCCAGTCGGATGCCAAAGCTTCGTAATTTATCTTGAAAATGATTGTCGGTTGTTCTCCTTATGACCTCATAGGGATGCAATATATAAAAAATATCATTTAAAATCAGGGAGGAATTTGGTAATGGGTATCAAAAAAACTTTGGGTTTCGGAGTAGCGACAGCAGCACTTGGATTGACTTTGATCGGCGGAGGCACGTTCGCTTACTTTAGCGATTCCGTCCAAACGACCGGCACTTTCGCGGCAGGCACCTTGGACCTGAACGCCGATCCTACGGCGATCATTAACGTCGGCAACCTGAAACCGGGTGATTCCGCTACTCGTACTTTCAAACTGAAAAACAACGGTACGCTCGATATCGCCAAGGTGCTGCTGAAAACGACATACTCGGTTAATAATAAGGCTGGCGCACCTGCAAATGTCGACGATTTCGGCAAACATATTATCGTTAAATTTTTGACCAACGTCGACAAGGTAGAGACTGTCATTTACCAAACCACGTTGTACGACCTGCAAAACCAATCTCCGGATGCCGTTGAGAACGGATGGGCCTCCTGGTTTGAAGAACGCGGCGGCTTGAGAGCCGGCGATTCGGATAATCTGATCGTGAACTTCGAATTCAAGGACAACGGACAGGATCAAAACGAATTCCAAGGCGACAGCCTGGGCCTCACCTGGACGTTCGAAGCTAAACAAGGCGCTGGCCAAATCAAATAATCAGGCCTCTTAGCCTTTGCAGAACACCTTACCCCGCTCCTGGGTCTAAGGTGTTCTTTGCTTGAGGAATATCCAACTTAACGCCTTTGTCCGATCACGTATATTTTGATATAATGGCATCAAATTATTCTGATAGAAGGGCGACGGCTACATGGCAGATCAAATTGGCGAGCGCATCCAGAAAATCCGGCAGGACCGGGGATACTCTCTTTCGGAGCTAGCGGAAAAAGCGGATGTGGCGAAATCCTACCTGAGCAATGTCGAACGAAATATTCAGTCGAATCCATCCATTTCTTTCATCGAGAAAATTGCCGATGCCTTAAACGTCTCCATCCACTTGATTTTGTACGGTGACCGCCCTGCGGAGGATCTGCTTGATCCCGAATGGTCCGAACTGGTACAGCAAGCGATGACCTCGGGCGTCAGCAAGAAGGAGTTCAAGGACTTCCTCGAGTACCAGAAATGGAAAATGGGCCAAAAAGAATAACGGCATCAGCGAAAAAAAGCGCGAGACGCAAGGGGCACCCCTGCGGCTCGCGCCTTTTTGATACTGCTTTTAGAACATTTTATATCCGCCTTGCCGCAGCTTGCGGATCGTCCATCCGCTCAAAATAGCCCCGGCGAGCCCGGCGACCGCCGTCAAATAATCGACCAGCCGGAACGAGGCCAGATAGGCGCCAAAGCTCTTGTCATGATTCCATAGCGTATAGACCACGATCGGCAAGATGACGATAATGAAGATGTACGCGGGAAACCAGGTTGTTTTCATAAGCATATTAAGAATAAATCCGATGCCGAACATCATGACGAAGAACAATACCATCAGCACCAATACGATGAGCCAGCCCATCGCTCCCCCACCCTTCTATAAGGTAGTTCAAAAACTCAGCTTTGGATCACGAAGCAGGTCAAGAAGCTTAAATCGGCGTCGAATCTTGAATTCAGCCGGGACTTCCGTTGCTCACGTAGGTCTGCCTACGCTCCGCTACTCACTCCCTAGCTTCATCCAACCTTCTCGGTGCTCCAAACCTGCCTTTTTGAACCTTTATTTGAACCGATAGTTCAAAAACTCAGCTTTGGATCACGAAGCAGGTCAAGAAGCTTAATCGGCGTCGAATCTTGAATTCAGCTGGGACTTCCGTTGCTCACGTAGGTTTGCCTACGCTGCGCTACTCACTCCCTAGCTTCATCCAACCTTCTCGGTGCTCCAAACCTGCCTTTTTGAACCTTTATTTGAAACCGGTAGTTCAAAAACTCAGCTTTGGATCACGAAGCAGGTCAAGAAGCTTAATCGGCGTCGAATCTTGAATTCAGCCGGGACTTCCGTTGCTCACGTAGGTCTGCCTACGCTCCGCTACTCACTCCCTAGCTTCATCCAACCTTCTCGGTGCTCCAAACCTGCCTTTTTGAACCTTTATTTGAAACCGGTAGTTCAAAAAATTGAACTATAAAATAAATCACACGTACTCAAGCTAGTAGTAAGTTTACTAGAAAAAATGTAACGAAGCAATGAACTTTACATGAAAATTAGGTGAACCGATTTGCTCCCTTTACGTTCCTTGCGCTACAATAGAGAAGCATAACTGGTTGATCATGGATATTATCCGAATTTGATATAGGAGTGATTATAAATGAACGAAGCTACCTTGACCCTGGAGGGGTGGTATGCGCTTCACGACTTCCGCACCATCGATTGGACTGCCTGGAAGGCGGCGGACGATGAGGAACGCGCCGGAGCCCTGGAAGAGCTGCACATGTTCCTTCAGGAGTGGAACCTGATGGAACAGTCCAAAACGGGAAGCTCCGCGGTATACGCGATCGTAGGGCAGAAAGCGGACATCGTGTTCATGCATCTGCGGGAAACACTCGAAGAATTGAACGCTTTGGAAACCGCCTTTAACAAAACGACCTTTGCGGAATATACGACCAAGGCTTACTCCTACGTCAGCGTGGTCGAACTGAGCAATTACCTGGCCTCCGGCGACGGCGACCCGAAGGCGAATCCGGAAGTGCTGGCCCGTCTTCAACCGATCCTGCCGAAGTCCAAGCACATCTGCTTCTATCCCATGAACAAGAAGCGCGACCTCGGCGACAACTGGTACATGCTGTCGATGGACGAGCGCCGCGCGATGATGCGGAGCCATGGGATGATCGGCCGCAGCTATGCCGGGAAGGTAAAACAGATCATTACGGGATCCGTCGGCCTGGATGATTGGGAATGGGGCGTGACCTTGTTCTCCGACGACGCGCTGCAGTTCAAGAAGCTCGTCTACGAAATGCGGTTTGACGAAGTGAGCGCACGCTACGGGGAATTCGGCGGATTCTATGTCGGCAATCTGTTGAACGCCGAGCTGATCGACGAGATGCTGAAGCTGTAACCTCAATCGGATAACGATAAACCAAAGAAGGGTGGGCCTGCTCGATGAGCGGCACACCCTTCGCTTATAGAGGTTGTTCAAAAAATCATCTTGGGATCACGAAGCAGAACATGAAGCTTAATCGACATCGAATCTTGAATTCAGCCGGGACTTCCGTTGCTCACGTAGATTTGTCTACGCTCCGCTACTCACTCCCTAGCCTCATCCAACCTTCTCGGTGCTGAAAAGCCGACTTTGGGAACAAACTTATAGGTTTATGTTCATTCCTCTTCTTCCGCCTCGGCCTGCAGCGATTCCAAGTACTCCGCCGTAGCCCGGTCGCGGTCCCTGCTCTTCTCCTTCAACCGTTCGATCGCCGGAAGAATCAAGATGTCGACTTCCTTCTGGACGGTGTAAGACAAATCGTACCGCTCCTGCGATTCCAGGTAAGACCCGACCTCCATCAAGGCGTTATATCGGTCAAGCTCCTCCCGGGTCAGCAGCCCTCGTACCTGTACGCTGCAGTGACGCATCCTAGAAGAATCTTCCTTTTTTCAGCACCAGCGGAATGCCGCCGATCGTGAACAGATAGCGAATGTCGACGACTTTCTTTAATTGGGCGGCTACCCAGCCCTTGTATTTCTTGCCGAAAGCGGTAGCGACGGCTTCCCCTTTGCCCAGCGAAGCGACCGTACCCTTATTGCTGAACACGAACTTCTTCAGCTCTTTGCCGCGAATCGAGGCCACCACGTTTTGCGCGCAGGTCACCCCTTGCTGCATGGCGATTTGTGCCGTAGGCGGATAGGGGCGGCCTTCCGGGTTAAACATCAGGGAGTTGTCCCCGATGATAAACACGTTATCATGGCCCGGAGCCCGCAAACAATCGTCGATTTTGACCCGGCCGCGAGCCGTTTCGAAGCCGGCTGCTTCAATCAGCCGATTGCCGCGAATCCCGCCCGTCCAGACGACCGTTTGCGATTTGATTTCTTCGCCGGAGGCCAAAACCACGCCATCCGGGGTGCATTCCTTGATCGCCACGCCGATTTTGAACTGCACGCCCTTCTTCTTGAGCACGTCCATCGCGTATTCGACCAGTTCCGGGTCGAAGCCCGGCAATGCCGTTGGCGCAGCTTCCACATTATATATGTTCACGAAATTGGGATCCACGTCATATTCCTTGCACAGCTGCGGGATACGATCGGCCAGTTCGGCCACGAATTCGATACCGCTGAAGCCGGCGCCGCCAACCACGAAATTCAAGCGGTCGGTACGGCTTTCGTCGGCTTTGTATAGAGCAAATTGATATTCGATATGCTGGCGAATCAAGCGGACGGAGTTGATGCTGCGGATCGTCATCGCATATTCCGTCAAACCCGGGATGCCAAATGATTCCGGCTCGCCGCCTAATGCGATAATCAGGTAATCATAAGAAAGGGTTCCGTCCTGCAGCACGACCTTTTTGTCGGCAAGACGAATTTCCTGTACATTCGATTTCACCAGGTCGATCTTGAATTCGTCGATTAGTTTGGAAATGGCCACCCGCGTATGCTCGATGGAATCGGTCCCTGCGGCAGGCATATGCAAATGCGTCGTAAAATAATGATAATCGTGGCGGTTCACCAAGGTGACGTCCGCTTCATTGTAATTCAACTCTTTTTGCAGTCGCTGGGCGGTAAGAATGCCGCCATAACCCGCACCGAGAATTACAATTTTGGGTATGGTACTCATGAAATTTGTTCTCCTTCCAAGTTTGAACACTCTATATTTGAAATTAAACCAAAAACCTTAATGTGAAAATTAACACATAAAAAATCAGTCTTCGGTACCAATCCTAACCTTTAAATGCAGATTCTGAGACATTTGTCACAAACAGTTTAAACCTTATCGGTATTATTATCAAAAACAATGCGCAGTATTTTCATAAATGTACTTTTTTCGTCACAAATATGAGTGCATACATTTGAATGATATCGACTTTTGCCCAAAAGATCAAGTCTTATTTACCCGTAGTTGTAGGACTTTCTACGTTTTTTATTCCATATTTTCGACAGTTTTCAACTTGCCTTTGTCAAGTCGGTGCGGGGCGATTATAATAAAGTAGAATTGACAATATAAAAATGAGAAACCATCTGGAGGTGTTTGGCCCGTGTCATCCCAAAACAACGGCGGCGAATTCACCGATCTCCTCATTATCGGAGGCGGACCGGCAGGCATGTTTGCCGCATTTTACGGCGGAATGAGAAAAGCTTCCGTTAAGCTTGTTGAAAGTATGCCTCAGCTGGGGGGGCAAGTCGCAGCCCTCTACCCTGAGAAATATATTTATGATGTAGCCGGCTTTCCCAAAGTGACCGGTCAGGAATTGATCGACAATTTGAACGAACAGCTAAAGCTGTTCGAACCGGACGTCCGGTTGGAAGAACGCGTGCTGCAAATCGAGAAGAAAGACGAACGCCATTTCGTCGTGACGACGGATAAAGAGGTTCACCACGCTCGCGCCTTGATCATCACGGCCGGCGTAGGCGCTTTCGAACCCCGACGGTTGGAGCTGGAGAACGCTTCCCGCTTCGAGAAAACCAACCTGCACTATTTCGTTAGCGATATGAACAAGTTCCGCGGCAAAAAGGTGCTGATCAGCGGCGGCGGCGATTCTGCGGTCGACTGGGCGCTCATGCTGGAGCCGATTGCCGAACAGGTCACGCTGATCCATCGCCGCGACAAATTCCGGGCCCATGAGCACAGCGTCGAGAATCTGATGGCTTCCCGCGTGCAGGTCATCACGCCGACGGAAATCGCCGAGCTGCATGGCGAAGAACGGATCGAACGCGTGACGCTGGCCCACGTAAAAACGCAAGAAACGCAAGAGCTTCCGGTGGACGACGTGATCGTCAATTTCGGCTTTGTTTCATCGCTCGGTCCGATCGCCGAATGGGGCCTCGACATCGAAGGCACCGCCATCGTTGTCGATTCCCGCATGGAGAGCTCGATTCCGGGCATTTTCGCCGCAGGCGACATCACGACTTATCCGGGCAAACTGGACCTGATCGCGGTGGGCTTCGGCGAAGCGCCTACGGCCGTCAACAATGCCAAGGTCTACATCGATCCGGAGGCGAAGTTGTCCCCGGGACACAGCAGCAATCTTAAGCTATAAACATTTACATGAGATTACAAATAAAAGGGTATCTTAACTTTACGGAAGATTAAGCCGTAAAGGAGAGATACCCTTTGCCTTATATATGCCCGTTATGCAACGGTTTGGCTGCATTGACCGCCACCTGCCCCGATTGCGGATACGTCCTTGAGAATGCTGGAAAAAAAGAAGATTACGCCGGGCCCTACAGCCCTTACGGCTCCGCGGATCAATATACCTCAGCGGTCTCCGCACGTATTCCTTCCGGCTGCGAACATGTCGTGCAGTGTCCACATTGTCATGAAGCTTATATATATCATGTCAACGCCTGGCAGGCGCCTTGAATGGTTTGTGGATAACTTCATTATAATTGGGCGGATATACAGGTTGTCCACCGTTTAGTGAATTACGGACGGTACGGCAAGCTCTATTTCGCGTTTACGGATTTCCGCTAACAGCAGTGCGATAAACTCCCGATCCAGGTTCAATTCCGTCGCCTTTTGGTAGGATTCAAGAAGCAATTCATCCGTTAACAGCGCCATTGGTGACACATCCTTTCTAGTATTTTCCTTATCATAGCAGGAAAAGATTAGTAGAACAAGTGTTCCTGTTATCCACAATCGCTTGTGGAAATCCTGTGAATAACGTGTTAGTAAATATCGAAAACCGTTGAAAAATATAATGGGATAATGTGGACAATAGTTATTCACAGGACAGATGTTCCCATTTTTCCCCAAAAATTTTTTTGTCTCCACGTGCTATGGGCTTACTGCGGCCGCGTATTCACTTCGAAAATCCAGATCTTCCCGTTCCGGTCTACTCCATAATCGAAGCCAAGCTCGCCGATCCCCGGAAAGCGGCTCTCCAGAATATGAATGCAGGTATTCGTCAGCGAGCGCATTTCCCCGCGTTTCCGGCCGCTGACTTTTCGGCTTAACGACCGGCTGAGGCCTTCGCGGGCGCTTAGCATGGTGCCGCCCTTGCACAGATTCGTAACGAACAACCCCGGGCGGGCCAACCGGCCTACCATAGAACGATAAACCCAGGCCCCATTATCCTTCACGACTTTCACCCTGTAATCGATCGGCCGACCGGCGATGCGCGCCAGATGAATCCCTTGTTGAATCATGTATTTCCGTCTGACCTTTACCCGGTTCAGCGCCCGGAACATCGCATGAAAGCCGGAAAAAGCATACCGCCGGGACATATAAGTAAAAGCGTATACCCCGCCAGCGTAAGTGACCTTGATGACACCGTATCCCCCGCCGCCACGGAGCGGTTTGATCACGACCATGCCAAACTGGTGCAGCATCCCTCTCAAGGAATCGGCACCGTACAATCGGGTTTGCGGTATGTGGGCGGCCACGTCCGCGTTGCTTAGAAGCGCCTCGGTCTTCAGCCATTTGTTGGCCAATTGTCTTCCCGCCATGACACCATCCCCTTTCTCGCACTATACGGTATATTACTCGTTTGAAGATTCATATTCTTGGATGATTGTCCAAGGCTTAAGCCTCTTTTCCCCCGCCGATGCGCAAAGGCTTTTTCTATGCAAACCTGAGAAATTAACGTATATTAATGGGGAACAATGGTCTATACCTAGCAGAGGAAGGGGAAATCGAAAGCTTTGAATACGGGGGATTCTTCATTCGCGGCATCCTTTTTTGAAGTGCTGTATTGGTTCGCCATGGTCGCCATGTCGCTGGTGTTGGCGGGAATTACCGTTGCGTTGTTCCTTACGGGCCTGAAAATGGTCAAAACGGCGCGCAAAGGCCTTGGCATAAGCTGTATCGTCTTTTCTCTAGTAGCCGCCTCCATGGTCGCGGTGATGGTAAACCGGCAATTTTTCTGATCCGGCCTAATGGCCGCTTGTCCGGTTGCGCTTCTCGTAGACTCAGGCCGTTACCTGAGGGTTCGGCGTGAGTCTTTTACCTAAAAAAGTGGAAACCATATCGATTCTGCACGTATTAACTACATATATTGTTTGCCCGGATCATGAACGAAAATATTGGAGGGTAATTCTGCATGGGTGATTCGCAACTATGGAGCGGCCGATTCAAAAAAATATTCCTGAATAACCGCTTTGTCCTGTTTATGCTCGTCTTGCTGCTGGTCGGCTTGAACATTTGGGTTTTCGCCAAAATCCCGTTCGTGTTCAAACCGCTTACGGTACTGTTCAAAACCGTCATGCTGCCGATTCTGCTGACCGGGGCGATTTATTATTTGTTAAACCCGCTGGTGGATTGGCTGGAAAGCAAAAAGGTCCGCCGGGTTTATACGATAACCGCCTTATACTTGCTGATCGCGGGGATCATTACGGTCCTGATCATGACCGTTATCCCGTTAGTGCAAGAGCAAATCACGAGCTTGATCGAAAATTTCCCTAGATACACTGCGGAAGTCCAACGGCAGTTCGAAAGCCTGATCGGCAGCAACTTTTTCCATCAGATTCAGGAGTCGACGGGCTTTAATCTCGACGATCTGTCCAGCTCCCTGTCGGAGCAGGGGACAGCCCTGCTGGACAACGCTTGGTCGGGCCTCGGCGGTTTCCTGGGCGCGGTCAAAAACGTCGTACTTGCCATCGTCACCGTGCCGTTCATTTTGTTCTATCTATTAAAAGACGGCAAAAAGCTGCCGCATTTCATCTTGCGCTTCGTGCCGGTGCGCTTTCGCCGGCAGACGCATCATGTGATGACGGAAATGAACGGTCAGATCAGCTCCTATATCCGCGGACAAATCATCGTCAGCTTCTGCATCGGGGCGTTGATGTATGTCGGCTTCCTCATCATCGGCCTCGACTATTCGCTGACGCTGGCGATCATCGCTTCGTTTACGAGCATCGTGCCGTATCTCGGTCCGGCCATCGCGATCACACCTGCGTTGATCATCGCCATCGTCACGTCGCCGATCATGCTGCTGAAGCTGATCGTCGTCTGGACGGTCGTGCAGCTGATCGAAGGCAAGTTCATCTCGCCGCAAATCATGGGCAAGACGCTAAGCGTTCATCCGATCACGATCATCTTCGTGATCCTGACCGCCGGCAACTTGTTTGGCATCATCGGCATCATTTTGGCCGTGCCGGGGTACGCGGTGCTGAAGGTCATTTGCACCCACTTGTTCCAATGGTTTGAACGGCGTTCGCATCTGTACGATCCGGAGGAGGAAGATGCGCCCGGCCTTGCCGAAACCAATGGCGCCGGGAACGTGGACGGACCTAAGGAATAAAAGCGGACCGGCGTAGAAACGTTCGAATGAATTGATACGCTCGAGCGAATCAGGAAACTCGATCGGGCTAAAGGCGGGTATTGACGCATGGTTCAAATGGTCAACCAGGATCCACGAACGATTGTTCAAAATAGGGGCAATTTTTGCCCTTATTTTGCTCTTTACGGCTCTATTTCGAAAAATAAAGGAACTTTTGTCCTCTATTTTATTGCCCCTCGCTCCAAAAGGAGCTTTTTCCGCGCATCGCCCTAAAATAAGGACATAAATGTCCCCTATTATCTCGCAATGCACATTTTTACGGAAAATAAGGGCTTTTTTTACCCTTATTATGGACTTGTGAAAAAAATCGGCCCCCGCAGAATCTGCGGGGGCCGTACTTATTATCATTCACCTGCATCTTTACCCTTAATCAATCGCAAGCTTGCGGTTGTCCCTCTTCGTCCTTCATGCGAAACGATTGGCCGCAGCCGCAGGTGGCGATGGCGTTCGGGTTGTGAATGGTGAACCCGCCGCTCATGCCGGATTCCTTGAAATCGATCTCCAGTCCGTTCAAATAACGGACGCTTTCCTTATCGACGACTACCTTGAGTCCTTGGATGTCCATGTATACATCCTCTTCGCTCTCCTGATCGTCGAGACCCATGCCATATGAGAAACCGCTGCAGCCGCCCGGATTCACGCCGACGCGAAGAAACATATTTGGCGTTTCCTCTTCCGCGAGCATATTTTTAATCCGCGCCATCGCGCTGTCGCTAATCGTAATCATCCCTGTCACACTCCTTTTAAGGTTGTTCAAAAAGTTATCTTTTGATCACGAAGCAGAACATGGAAGGGGATTCGACATCGAATCTTGAATTCAGCCGGGCCTTCCGTTGCTCACGTAGCCGGAGGCTACGCTGCGCTACTCGGTCCCTAGCTTCATCCAACCTTCTCGGTGCTGAAAACCTAACTTTTTGAACTTAAATTTAATTATAATGAAATTATACTCCTTCTCCTCCATCCGCTCAACAAATGTGATATTTCTTGTTGCAAACCTAATTTCTTCCGTTTGGGCTTATTGCCCCCTTGGGACGTGAGGTTTATAATAGGAAGGTAATTCATACAGTATGGTACAAGGCATTTACGCACTTGGAAACGGAGGGAACGATATGTTCACTGTTGTCACCCCTGACACCGATAAGAGAATGGCTGAAATTGCGGACAAAGTCCGAAATGGAGAACGTCTCACCCTCGAAGACGGGGTCTATTTATATGAAAGCAACGATCTATTGACCATCGGCCAATTAGCCAATGAGGCCAATTTGCGCAAGAATGGCAAAAAGGTATACTTCATCGAAAACATGAGCCTCTACTTCACGAACGTCTGCGAATCGCATTGCGCGTTTTGCAGTTTCCGCAAGGATCAAGGAGAAGAAGGGGCTTATACGCTTTCCGGGGAGGAAATGGTGGCTTACGTCAAGCAGCACATTACCCCCGGCGTACGCGAGTTCCATATCGTGGGCGGGCATAACAACCATGTGCCTTTCCAATATTACGTCGATTCGCTAAAAGCGCTGAAGGAAAATTTCCCCGAGGTGACGATCAAGGCATATACGGCGGCCGAGGTTGAATTTTTCACCCGAATTAGCGGTCTGAGCACCAAGGAAGTACTGCTCGAGCTGCAAAAGGCCGGCCTGGAGTCGCTGACCGGCGGCGGCGCGGAAATCTTGTCCGACCAGTACCGGGAAAAAATGAAGGTCGAAAAGGCGAATGTCGACCAATATCTCGACGTTCACCGGACCGCCCACCAACTGGGCATCAAGACGCCGACCACCATGCTGTACGGCTCGGTCGAATCCTATGAGGACCGGGTCCGTCATATGATGCAAATCCGCGATCTGCAGGACGAAACCGGCGGATTTAACGTGTTCATTCCATTGTCGATGCAGCCGCGCAACAAAAACGCCAGCATCATGCGCCGCAACTCGGCTTACGAGGATCTCAAGGCGATTGCTATTAGCCGGCTGATGCTGGATAACATCCCGCATATCAAAGCTTATTTCATCAACATCGGGGTGCAACTGACGCAAGTGGCGCTGACCTTCGGCGCTTCGGACGTGCACGGCACGATCCTGAAGGAGCAAATCAGCCACGCCGCCGGCGCGCAAACTCCGGAAGGGCTGACATTGAAAGAACTGATCTGGCTGGTCAAAGGAGCCGGACGCATCCCGGTTGAACGGGATACCTTCTATAACGAAGTACGGGTTTACGAATAAACCCTGCATCAACGTGCATTGCAAGGAACCAATAGGCCAAAGGGGAAATCGTATCGTATGAGGCAGTTCGTTGTTCTTGGTGGAGGTTATGGCGGAACGGCCGTGATTCACGAGTTGTTCAAAGGTTATATTCCTTCGGACGTACAAATCGTATTGGTAGACCGTATGCCTTTTCAAAGCTTAAAGACCGAATATTACGCGCTTGCGGCCGGAACGGCCAGCGATCACGAATTACGGGTCCCTTATCCTACCTATCCGGGCCTGAACATGAAATACGGGGAAGTCGCCGCTTTGGATTTGGAGCGGCGACTGGTTCTGTTTGAAGAGGGGGATCCGCTGGAATATGACCAGTTGGTGATTGCCCTCGGCTGTACCGATAATTATCATCATATTCCCGGCGCCGGCGAGCATTCCTGCAGCATCCAATCGTTTGCGGCCGTCCGGGAAACTTACATGCGGCTGAACAACGCCAGGCCGTATGCCAAAATCAATATCGTCGGCGGCGGACTAAGCGGCGTCGAGCTGGCCGCCGAGCTGCGGGAGAGCCGGCCCGATTTGAACATTGCCATCGTCGACCGCGGCTCACGATTGCTGTCCGCCTTCCCGCCGAAGGTGTCCGGCTACGTGGCCAAATGGTTCCACGAGCATGACATCGAAACGCTCTCGCACATTTCAATTGGCGCCCTCGAGTCCGGGGTCATCCGGCACGAACAAGGCGAAATCGCCTCCGATGTCACCGTGTGGACGGCGGGGATCCGGCCGGCTTCGCTCGTTCAGGCCATGGACGTGGCCAAGGACCGGCAGGGCCGCGTGCTGCTGAACGAATACTACCAAATTCCGGAGTATCCGGAGGTGTTCGTTTGCGGCGATTGCGCCAGCCTGCCGTTTTCGCCCAGCGCCCAAGCCGCCGAAGGTCAAGGCCATCACATCGGCCAGGTCGCGGCCGCCTTATGGCGCGGCGAACCGCCGCGGCTGCAGCCGATCAAGCTCAAGGGCACGCTTGGCTCGCTTGGCAAGAAAGCCGGCTTTGGCCTCATGGGCCGGACGCAGGTGACGGGCCGCGTACCGCGGCTGCTCAAAAGCGGCGTACTGTGGATGTCCAAACATCATATTGGGTAAACTCGTGGAGGGAGCGAGGTTTGAGGACTACGTCCCGGAATGCGTCTCCCTGATGATCCGGAGAATCCGCTCCGCCAGCTGATCGGCATTTTCCGCTTCGACCTGCTCCCCGTCAACCAGGACGTAGGGGAACAGGTAACAGATCCCGCAGCTGGTGAGACAGCCGTACTCATAAACGTCGCAGTCGTATTGTTCCCGCACCTTTTGGATGGCTTCAGCCGTACCGAAGCCGGCGTTGTTCGCGCAAAATTCAAGGATGGGCTTCAAATCGTCGCCTCCCCATGAAGAAGCATTTAAATTTTAGACATTATGTAATATAATAAATCAAGAAAGGAGTTGAAAACAATGAGTGAAAGCGTACAAGATCAATTGTATGATGAAGTATTGGAAGTTTTGGACAAACTGCGTCCTTTCCTGCAGCGCGACGGTGGCGACGTTGAACTCGTCGATGTGGAAGACGGCATCGTGAAGCTGAAATTGATGGGTGCCTGCGGCAGCTGCCCAAGCTCCACCATCACCCTCAAAGCAGGGATCGAACGCGCTCTGTTCGAAGAAGTAGAAGGCGTTGAAGAGGTCGTTCAAGTATTCTAATTTCGATTGTTCGCATCCATGAAATTTAACGCTCTTCAGCAAGAGGGGTTTAAAGTAAACCCGGCCCGCCGGCAGCATTGCCGGAAGGCCGGGTTTTTGTTTGGCATTTGACCGGGTACGCCAAGCTATTCTAAATAGTAACCGCGAAGCCGGCGGAGTTCTTCCAGGCCCAGGCCCAAGCCGCTCGTCCAATACGCTTCGAAGTCGCCGTACTTACGGTCGATCTCGTCAAAAGCGGCCTGCAGGTAGGAAGGTCTGGCTTCCAGCATCCCGGACCGCACCTCCTCCGGCAAGCCCTTCATCGCTTCCGCCCAGGCCGGGTCGCCCCCGTCGCCGACTTCGCCCTTCAGACGTTCCGCAAACCGGTTCGTCAGCGCATAATCGCTTAAGATATCTTCGCGGTCGACGCCAAGCGCCTGCAAAATCAACGAACCGACGAAGCCGGTGCGGTCCTTGCCCGCCGCGCAGTGGAAGAGTATCGGCGCTCCTTGCTGATCGAGCAGCCGGCGCAGGAAACGGGCCGCCAGCTCCGTATTGCCGGCCATCATCCGGTTCGCATCGGCCAGCATGTCCAACGTCATGCCGGCCATGCCGGCGGCGGTCATCTCTCCGGGATCGGCCGAAGCCATGAAGGAGAGATTCTCGTTCAGCTCGCCGCCGATGCGCGGGCTGGGATAGCGGCGGACTTCCCCCGGCGTGCGCAGGTCGCAAATCCAGACGATGCCGAGGCTGCGAGCATATTCAATATCTTGCTCCGTCATGCGGGCGAGCTCGGCCGAACGGTACAGCTTTCCCCATTGTACGCGGTGGCCGTCGGCCGCCGCATAACCGCCCATATCCCGAAAGTTCGGAACACGCTCCAACGGAACGATCCGCTCCGCTACCGTCGGCAGGAGTTCATCGCCCAGCCGGATATGATAATAGCTGCGCCCTTCCGGCTGCGGATCGGCAAAAGCGTGCGCGGATGCGCCTAATGTTTCCGCGATCAGCCTGGCCTCCTGTTCCGCGAATTGCGGGCGTGGGCTCCAATAGATTTGCACCGGCAGGTCCGCTTCCTTCTGTAACCAGAGCAAGCGCAGTTCCCCCGCTTCCGTCCGCTCCAGTCTGACCCGCTCTTCCCGCAAGCCGGCCGTTTCGATTTTTCTCATCATTTGAATAGGGCTCCTTCCCATTTGAACGTTTGCTACGATTTTTTGCGGAGACTCAGCTTCAACCGGTTGGAAATAAGCTCGACACTGAATACCATAGCAAAAATGACAAAGCCGACGAATAACGCCTGATCAAACCGGTAACTCCGCATCGCATGGGACAGTTCGAAGCCGATACCGCCCGCGCCCACGGCGCCCAGAATCGTCGATTCCGCCAAATCCCCCTCGAACCGCATGACGCACCACGACAGCAACGCCGACAGTGCGCAGGGCAGCACTCCCTGGATCACGATGGCCAACCAGCCCGCTCCCGTGGCGCGCAACGCCTCGATCACGCCCTTGTCCACTTCTTCCAGCGACTGGGCGAACACTTTGATCAAGCTGCCGATCGCCCCAACCATAATCGCCAGCACGCCGGGCAGCGGCCCCATGCCGACCGACACAATGAAGATCAGCGCCCAGACCAGCGTCGGAATCGCTCTCAGCAAGGAGGCGGCGCCACGCACAAGCCAGGCGACTGCGGGATGCGGCGTAATATTGTCGGCAGCCAGAAACGCGAGAAAGAAGGATGCGATGATCGCCAGCACCGTGCCGAGCACGGCCACCTGAATGGACTCCGCCGCCGCGGACAGCACGTAGGTCCATTGTGAGACATCCGGCGGGAACATCTTGCTTGCCGTACCGGCGAACTTCGCCGCTCCCTCCAGCAGTCTGGCGTAATCTAGATCAAGCTGGATCAGGCAAAAGACGAAAAAGGCGGCCGCCCCGGCTCCGTACCCGGCGAGCGCCAGCTTTCGCCTGGCCGCTTGCCGCTTGGCTAATCGTAATCGCCCGTTTGCGGCCATAACATTTGGCGCATGTTCGTTCATTCAGATCAGCCTCCTTCTGATCCGGCCCGTCAGAAATTCCGTACCCAGGACAATAATCAGCACGAGAAGGATCGCCATACTGACCTCCTTGTATTGAAACAGCTTGATGCCGGATTGAATCGCAAACCCCAGCCCGCCTCCGCCGACCATGCCAACGATGGTCGAGGCCCGCACGTTGATCTCCAGATTGAACAGCGACCAGCCGATAAAGCTGGGCAGAAACTGCGGCAACACGGCTTGCGTCAGCACGGCCCAGTAGCCCGCGCCGGTTGCCCGGAGCGCCTCGACCTGGCCCATGTCGATCTCCTCCAGCGAATCGGCGTAGCAGCGTACGAGCATGCCGATCGATACGAGCAACAGGGACAAGATGCCCACCAGATTGCCCAGCCCGAAGGAAGCGACAAACAGGATCGTCCAGATCATTACCGGAATATTGCGCAGCATGGCGGATATGCCGCGAACAGCCACGCGGAGCGCCGAATTCGGCGATGTCGTGGCCGCCGCGAACAGCGCCAGAAAACCGGCGACCAGCGAGCCGATGACCATGGCGACGAAGCTCATGTAGATCGTATCGAGCGCCGGGTCAATCAGGCCGGGAAACTTGGCGGTATCCGGCGGCAGCAAATCGACGAACAGAAACCTCGCCCCGTTGCCGAGTCCGCCCCAAACCGCCGCAGGATTAAAGCCCGTGCCGATCGCCGACCATACGGTCAGCCCGATCAGCAAGACGAGAAAAAGAATCGTCTGATTGCGTTTGGTTTGCCGGATATGGCGCAACCCACGATGATCCCGCTTCATACGGCCGCCTCCGCCGCCTTCCGGGGCTCCGGCTCGCTAAACACGGCGTCCCTTGGTGCCCGGGCATAGATTTTGGCAATGATGTCGTCCGTCAGTTCCTCCGGCGTCCCGTCGAAAATTTTCGTCCCCTTATGGATACCGATGATGCGGGTAGCGTACTTGCGGGCCATATCGACCTGATGCAGATTGCACAGGCAAGCGATGCCGTCTTCCTTGCAAAAACGGTGCAAGCTGCTCATCACCGTCTCGGAGGAAGCCGGATCCAGACTGGCGATCGGCTCGTCGGCCAAAATCAGCTTTGGCTTCTGGGCGAGCGCCCGGGCGATGCCGACCCGCTGCTGCTGACCTCCGCTGAGTTCGTCGGCCCGCTTATAGATTTGCTCCCCCAAGCCGACGCGCTCCAGCAAGCGCTCGGCCTCCTGGACGTCCTGCTTGGAGAACAACCCCAATGCTCCGCGCCAACTGCTCATATATCCAAGCCGGCCGTGCAGGACATTGGTCAGGACGGACACGCGTTCCACCAGATTAAAGCCCTGGAAAATCATACTGATTTCCCGGCGGAGCCGCCGCAGCTTCCGCCCGCCGGTTCCCACGCTCTCTTCTCCCTGAAACCGGATGCTGCCCGACGTCGGCTCGACGATCCGGTTCAGGCAGCGGAGGAGCGTGCTTTTGCCCGCTCCGCTCGGCCCGATGACCGTGACGAATTCCCCCGCCTCCACCCGGATATCGATGCCGCCCAGCCCCACGGTTCCGTCCGCGTAAACTTTCCGCAAACCTTCCACCTGCAGCAATGGCATTTTTTCAACCCTCCGTCTCTTAGGTTCTTATTTCTATCGCTTTAGTGGCTCAGCATTTCCTCCGGAGACATCTCCAGCAGCTCCGCCACTTCGCGCACGCCGTCAAAATCGGAATCTTCCCCCGGGAAGAAGCCCTTGGCCCCCATCGCCTTGAAATATTCAGGATTCTTCTCCGCGTAACCTAAAGCGAACTCGCGCATCTTGTCCACCAGATCCTGCGGCAGATCACCGCGGTAGGCCAACGCTCCCCCGCCCGTAATCGGATCGGACTCGGCGATCACGCGGATATCCTCAGCCTTGAATAGCCCGCTATCCGCAAACATCTGGATGCACTGGTTGCAGGTGGCCGCCGCGTCGGCGTCCCCGTTGGCGATCGCCAGCAGCGACTTGTCATGCCCTCCGGAAAAAGAAACGTTCCCGAAAAACTCCGGAATTTCATCGTTTTTAAGGCCAAGCTGCTTCATTAAAGTGGCCCGCGGGTACAAATGCCCGGTCGTCGAAGCCGGATCGGCAAACAGGAAGTCCTTCCCTTGCAAGTCTTGAACGGTCTGAACCGGGGAATCCTTCGGCACGATGATCACGCTTGTCCCTTCCGAACCGGGGCCGTTGCCCATCGAGGCCAGCAGCTTGGCGCCGCTGCGCTCTACCGCGATAATATAACCGAAGGGACCGTAAGTCGTAAGGTCGATTTTTTTCGAGCGCATCGCTTCGATCATCATATTGTAATCCTCGCCTTGAAACGTCTCTATCTTAATCCCCAAATATTCGCCCAGATCGTTCGCGAATTGATCCGCCGTGCGGCTCAGTTCACCGTCCTCCATCGGCAAGCTGCCGATGCGCAGCACGGACGGCCAGCCTTCAGGCAAATCATCGCCGCTTTCGTCGCTTGCGCCTTCCTTGCCTCCGCATCCCGCCAGCACCAGCAGCACGGCCGAAATGAGCAGCACCATGACCCACTTTCCTTTTTTCAACACAATACAACCTCCTTTTAACTTGTATGCAACTAGAATACATGTTGAGTGTAAGAATTGTGTTTTCGTAAATGTTAAGTTTTGTTAAACTGTAAATGGGGTTGCTGACATAAAGGGATGGCTGTTAAGATGAGGTTGCACTTTGTTCGAATCCGATTTAATTCTCTTGGAAAGGAATTTTCGTTATGAATTCCCAATCGCTTGTCCTTACGGCTTACAAGGTTCTAAAAGAGCGGATTGTGTGCGGTAGTCTGATGCCTGGAACCATGCTGTCCGAGAACGAGCTGGCCGAAGAGCTGCAGATGAGCCGGACGCCGGTCCGTAACGCCATTACTCGCCTGGAAACGGAAGGATTCGTCCTGTCGCTCAAAAACCGGGGGATTCTGGTAAAGGAAATATCCGATAAAGAAACGATGGATATGTTCGAAACGACGATGGCGATGCTTGCTTATGCCTTAGATATGAAAAATGAGCTTGGCATCCGGTTGAACCTCGAGAGGCTGGAGGAGTTTGTGCAAAAGCAAATCGCGGCGGAAGAAGCGGATGATTATCTGTCCTATATGAAAAATTCCATGTCATTCTTTAAAGCGGTGATATCGTCGATCAACAATCAAGCCATGCTTGACGTCATGGAGGGTTACGCCGACAAGCTGGCGATGGCCGCATACATTAACTATTTAAGAACGCCCTATGTTAAGCACTATTCGGCCAACCACCTGAACCGCTCCATTCTGGAAGCGCTGAAGGCGGATGATGACGAAGAGGCCCGACGTATCGTCAAAAGCTTCAACATGTCGACCCGCAGCCGGATCATGAGCGGTATGCCTTTTTAAGTTCTGCAGAAAAGAATGACAAGAGCCCCAAAAATCTCCCCGCGTGCGGCAGAGATCTTGGGGGCTCCCTTTTATTTAGGGCCGGAAGATTACGAAGGTTTAATCCATGGCCGGATCGGATCCAGGCCTCCGGAAATATCCATGATGTTGCCGGTGATGAAGTCGGAATCGGAGTGGCATAGAAAAGCGATGACGCGGGCGATATCCTCCCCGCTGCCGGGCCGGCCCAAAGGCGTCTCCCCATCGCGGATGACCCTTGCCTCTTCGATGGAAATCTCCTTATTGCCCCCGCGGATATCGCCGGGACATACCATGTTCACGGTGATGCCGTAAGGCGCTTCTTCGACGGCCAACGTCTTCGTGAAAGAGACGAGCCCGGTCTTGGCCGCGGCATACACGGCCCGATGCGGCCAAGCGCGGGATTCCGAGGCATGCCCGAAGCCGAAATGGATAATCCGTCCCCAGCGCTTCTCCCGCATCCCCGGCAATACGAGATGGTCCAGCAGCAGGCTGCCGACCAGATTGCCTTCGATCATCGCCAGCACCTCGGTCTGGCTGTAATCGGCGAACAGCTTGCGCTCCCGGATAAACGGCCCGGCATTGTTGACGAGGATATCGATCGTCCCCAAGCTTTCGCTAACCTGACGGGCCAAAAACTCGATTTGTTCGCGGCGCGAGACGTCCGCTTGCACCGCGATGCATCGGGCGCCCATCCGTTCGATATCGGAACGGAGGGAGAGGGCTTCGGATTCGCTATGTACGTAATTCAGCGCAATGTCGCAGCCTTGCGCGGCCAGCGTAAGCGCCGTTCTTTTGCCGAGGCCTTTGGCGCTCCCGGTGATCAAGGCGACTTTACCTTGCAACGTCCTTCTCCTCCTCTCCGTGCATATTACTTCAAGTATAAAGGATCGAGGACATTCCCACAAACGGGCGATGACATCACATCGTTTTAAGCTTGTACAGACTATGGTACAATTCCGCCAACAGAATGAAGCCGGACGCAAGATCCCGGACAAGCCCGGAACGGAACAACTTGCCGTTAATGGCCTCGTGATGAACCAAATACAGATTTTTGCGCTGATACCAGTTCAGCACTTCTTCGGATTTGGCCGGATCGAGAACACGCTTGTAGCGCTCCCCTTCGATCACAAACGTATTTTGCGAATTAAAGAAGGAAGTGGCTTGTTCAAACTGCTGCGGCTTAGCATCGATCCATTCGCGCAGCTTGTCCATCGTTTCTTTGGTTGCGCCGTAATATCCCATGCCGTAACGATAAGCATCGGGATGCAGTTCAAAGAAAAACGCCGGAGCGTCCCTCCATTCCTTGGAAGGCCGTTTAAACGTGATCCACATGGTGTTGCGGTACAAGAGCTTATCCTTCGAAAATCGGGTGTCGCAATGAATGCGCGAGATCGTTTTATTGACGGACGGGCGTGTTTCCAGCTGCGGATCGATATTCAGCATACACTCGCTTAAATCCGCCACCAAAGACTGCATGGGTTCCAGCAAAACTCGCGTATATACCGCTCTATTTTCCTCAAACCAAGACTTGGAATTGTTGCGTCGCACTTCCTCCAGAAACGTCAAGGTTTCGGGGACGAATCCTTGAAAAGAACCAGTATGAACCGCACACATCGCCAATACCTCCTAAGAATTTCCTTTGGGTATGTTATTCGTCAAGCTCGGCTATTTCCCTCCCTATTTACTGTTTTTTGCGTTAACCCATACAAAAAATCCCGCTGTGTTTACAGCGGGATAACGATGATCTTTCCAGTATACGGACGCCAGCTTAAAATACGGGAACCAAAGCGCCTTGGTACGTATCGTTGATGAACGTTCTAACGGCATCGGAAGTCAAAGCTTTCGCCAGCTTCTGAATCGCTTCGGAATCCTTGTTGTCCGGACGCGCCACCAGAATGTTCGTGTATGGCGAATCTTTATCCTCGATGAACAAAGCGTCCTTCGTCGGATTCAGCTTCGCTTCCAGCGCATAGTTCGTATTGATCAGCGCCAGATCCACTTCGGCCAATTGGCGAGGCAGCATGGCGGCGTCGGCTTCGATGATTTTCAGGTTTTTCGGGTTTTCCACGATATCCTTTTGCGTTGCGGTGATGCCGGCGTCTTCCTTCAGCTTGATCAAGCCTTGCTTCTGCAGCAGCAGCAGCGCACGTCCGCCGTTGGTCGGATCATTTGGAATGGCTACTTTCGCGCCGTCGGGAATTTCGTCAGCGGATTTATATTTGTTGGAGTAAGCGCCAAACGGTTCAACGTGAACACCAACCACGGAAACGAGGTCAAACTTGTTTTGCGCGTTTTGCTCGTCCAGGTAAGGCTGATGCTGGAAGTAGTTAGCATCCAGCTCTTTTTCAAATACCTGTACATTCGGCTGCACATAATCGGTGAATTCTTTGACTTCCAGCTCTACGCCTTCTTCCTTCAATTGAGGAGCGATAAATTTCAAGATGTCGGCATGCGGTACCGTAGCCCCCACGACCAGTTTTACCGGTTCGGCCGCAGATTGGTTGTCCGCTCCGGCCGCATTGCCTTCGGTTGCCGGCGCATTGCCTTCCGCCGCGTTTCCCCCGCCGTTATTCGCCGCGTTGTTGCTGCCGCATGCGGCCAGCACCAAAACGAGCGCCAAGGTCAGCAAAGATAAAGTCCATTTTTTCATCACAGATTCTCCCCCTTAAAAATGTGTTTTTTTGAATAAGGATCTTATTTATATAGTGTTTCCTTATTTCCTCGTAAAATGAATCACCAGCCGGTCTCCCAACATTTGCAGCACCTGTACCAGAATGACCATGAAAATGACCGATATAATCATCACGCCGGTCTCGTAACGGTAATACCCGTAGCGGATGGCCAAATCGCCCAGTCCGCCGCCGCCGACCATGCCCGACATAGCCGTGTAGGACACGAGCGTCACGACGGTAATCGTCATGCCCGCAATCAGTCCGGGCAAAGACTCCGGCAGGAGTACCTTGCGGATGACCTGGAAGGAAGAGGCGCCCATTGCTTGGGAAGCTTCGATCACTCCGCGATCGACCTCGCGCAAAGCCGTCTCGACCAATCGGGCGAAGAACGGAGCAGCTCCGATAACCAGCGGCGGAATGGTTCCCTCCACGCCGGTCGATACCCCCATGATCGCCCGCGTGACCGGAATCAGCGCCACGATCAGGATAATAAACGGAACGGAGCGGAGGATATTGACGACCAGTGACAATAACCTGTAAACCCATCCTAAAACCGCGGATTGCGAACGCGAAAACGTGTAAAGCAACACGCCGAGCGGAAGCCCGATCAGGAAGGTGAACAAGGTCGCATAGCCCATCATCTGCAGTGTATCAACCGTGGCAGTCCCCATTTCGGACCAATCGATCGTCCCGAAGTCCAGTCCCCACATCACCCGATCACCTCCACATCAAGATCGCGTTCCTTCAGGAGCGATAACGTACGCTCCACTTCGCTGTCTTCGCCGTCGAACGACACGGTCAGCTGACCGTACGGAATATCCTTGATCGTCGAGATCGTGCCCTGCAGGATCGCGAAGTTTACGCCGGTTTCCCGTACGACCTGGGACAAAACCGATTCATACGTCTTGGCGCCGAGGAAGGTGATTTTGACCAGACGGGACCATGCCGGATGCGGCACCGATGCGGCCAGCTTCACGACTTCCCCTCCGGCGGCCTCACGATGGATGAACTCCCTCGTTACCGCGTGCCGCGGCTTCAGGAATACTTCCGTGACCGGCCCCTGTTCGACGATCCCGCCTTGATGAATCACGGCCACGCGGTCGCAAATGCTTTGAATGACGTGCATTTCGTGCGTGATCAGCAGGATCGTCAATTGAAACTGCTTGTTGATGTCCAGCAACAGCTTCAGAATCGAATCCGTCGTCTGCGGGTCAAGCGCCGAAGTCGCCTCGTCGCACAGCAGCACGTCGGGATCGCTGGCCAACGCCCGGGCGATGCCGACCCGCTGCTTCTGGCCGCCGGACAGCTGGGCGGGATACTTGTGGCGGTGCTCTTCCAGGCCTACCAATGCCAGCAAGCTGTCGACCTTCTCCGCAATGGCCGCCTTCGGCGTTCCGGTCAGCGTCAGCGGAAAAGCGATGTTATCGTAGACGGTGGCCGAAGAGAGCAGATTGAAGTGCTGGAAAATCATCCCGATTTTGCGGCGCTGCTGCTGCAGTTCGCGTTTGCCAAGTCCGGTCAACTCGACGCCGCCGACCCATACTTCGCCTTCGGTCGGACGCTCCAGCAGATTGATGCAGCGAATCAGCGTGCTTTTCCCCGCGCCGGAATGGCCGATCACCCCGAAGATTTCCCCTTTTTGCACGCTCAGGTTCAGCCCGGAGAGCGCCGTGGTGGCCGTTTTCTTGCCTCCGTATATTTTGGTGATGCCTTTGAGTTCAATCAATCGGACTAGCCTCCTGTTTCTATAATGGAATTGACATCCGGCGTAAACAAAAATAAAAGAGCCCTGAACAGAATCAAAGGGCTCTCTTTACGTAAAGACAATGCCTTCTCATCTGCCAAAACCATCCGTACCCGGGTACGTGGTTTTGAAGGAATTAGCACCATGACATCCGCCATGCTCCGCGCGCGTATCGCCGCCTCATGGTCGAATCGGTTGCTGGGCTTCATCGGGCCTTTCCCTCCGCCTCTCTCGATAAGAAAAATATGAAATTTTAGATGGAGTTCGAACATGCACTAATCATGAGCACACGTCATGTTATGAAACTATTGATGAGTATAATGAGTTTTGCCTAGTTTGTCAAAGGGAAAATATGACGCAAGAACGGCTCAACCGGCCGATATTTTTTTCCAGCGCTGATTCACGTAGTCGAATACGGCGTAAAACGACTCGCATACCATCCGGTACCCTTGCTCCAAATCGCGGATATGCTGATCGAGGTCCTCCAGGGCGATTTTACCGTGCAGCGCTTGATGCCGCTGCCACAGATCGTCCTTCATTTCCGAGTTCATGTAGTGAATCTCCGTATTTCGGCGGCGGCGCAAGATGTTCAGTACCTCCCGGTGGTCCTCCTTGAGCGCGATCAGCTTCTTCCCAAGCTCGGGGTGCACCTTCAAATAGGCAAATTGGCGCAAGACGGTAAAATAGGAAAAGTGCATTTTCACCTTCGACGTTTTCAGGTCGAACAGCTCATTCAGCACCGTCCCGAGCTTATCCAGCGCCGAGAACACGCGTATAAAGCCATCCTTGTAGAAATACACATACCTTGCATAGTCGTCCCGTTCCGCCGGATCCATATCCTCGACGGAATCGGTTTGCACCTTTTGGCGAAAAAAAGCGGCGGCGTACAAACACTGCTCCAGCTCGTCCAGCGACGAAATCAAGCCAAGCGTCCAAACTTCCAGCTTGCGAAAATCATGCGAGGGATCCTGATGCTCCTTCATCTCCTTCTGGAGCAGTCTCACGGTTTGCGCCATCGCATCCATCGTCTCGGCCAGCCGGCCTTCATTCTGTCTCGGCGGTTCGCCAAGGAGGGTTCGCAGCATAGTCAAGTCCCCGTTTCACACAAAATATGTTTTCCAGCGCTGATCCACCAACGACACGATATCCTCGCGCGGGAACAGCTCATCCGGATACCCCGGCTTCATGCGGGCATCGATCACGAGCGGCAGACTGTAGGACAAGTGGTGCTCACGCACCTCTGCCGCAGCATAAATATCGTTGGCCGGATTAAAGCGGGTAAACACCGTCCACAAGAAGGCCGTTTGATCCCGGGCGGCGATATCGGCGTTATCTACCAATACGACCAGCGGCCAGGCGGTTCCGCGTTCACGGAGACGGCCAAGCAGCCGTTCCGCGAGCTCGGGCTCGTCCTCATAGGATGCACCGGAAACGACGAGACATCCGTCATGAAAAACTTGGATGCGGTTGATCTCGGCGATCTCGCCTTCCTCGTAGGCCCGCGGCAGCTCCCGGACCGGATCGCCCACCCCGAGAAGAATCGCCTTGCTGCCGTGATTCAGTTTGTGCCCGGTATAATCCAGCGTATCATGCGACGTATTGTTGAGAATAAACAGGTCCGTGCGCGGATCGAAACGTTCTAGCACCGTTTTGAGCAGCAGCCGGAAATCGGCCAAATCGATCAGCTTGTCCGTTATCATCAGGAATTTCGTCAACGACAGCTGACCTTCCCCGAGGATCCGGAACGCGGAGACCAACGCCTCGCGGGCATAGCTTTCGCGGACGACGGCCGAGCTTAAGGCATGGAATCCGCTTTCCGCGTAAGTCCACAGCGAGCGCACGTTCGGCATCACGACCGGGAAAGCCGGGGACAGCAGCTTCTGCAGGAAATCCCCTAAGTAATAATCCTCCTGGCGCGGCTTGCCGACGATCGTCGCCGGGTAAATGGCATCCTTGCGGTGCCACATATGATTGACGTGCAGCACCGGGAATTCATGTTGCAGGGAATAATAGCCGAAATGGTCGCCGAACGGCCCTTCGAGCCGGCGTTCATGCGGTGGTACCAGGCCGGAAATGGCGAATTCCGATTCCGCGGGGATGCGATGGCCGCCCAGCGGGTTCTCCGCCATCGGCAGCTTTTCCCCCAAAATAAACGAAGCGACGAGCAGCTCCGACAGATGCTCGGGAACCGGGGAGATCGCCGAAGCGATCATGGCCGGCGGCCCGCCGAGGAACACCGATACCGGCAGCGGCTCGTTCCGCTTCTCGGCTTCGTGATAATGGAAGCCGCCGCCCTTCTGAATTTGCCAGTGCACGCCGGTCGTCTGGTCGTCGTACAGCTGGATCCGGTACATGCCCAGATTGTTCTCCTTGGGCTGGAGCGGATTTTCCGTGTAAACCAGGGGAAGCGTAATAAACGGCCCCCCGTCCTCCTGCCAGCTGGTCACCTTCGGCAGGTCCTTCAGCGGCGACTCCGTACGGCACACCTCCAGGATGGGCGCTTCGCTTTTGGAGACGGTTTTCATGCCTACCTTCAGTACGTCCCGGATTAATCCCCGCTCGTTCCAAATCGCCTTAGGCGAAGGCGGGAGCAGCTTATGTATCGCATCCACAAGCCGGTTAGCGAGCATTTCGGGACGAGGGCCGAATGCCATCTCGACCCGGCGAATCGTGCCGAACAGATTCGTGGCTACCGGAAAAGGCGTCCCTTTGACATTGGTAAACAGCAGCGCGGGACCGCCGTCGTCGATGACGCGCCGGTGAATTTCCGCCAGCTCCAGGTAGGGATCGACCGGGGCATCGATGACGGCCAGCTCGTTTTCTTTTCGCAGGGCATCGATCCATTGACGCAAGTTTCTATAACTCATGCTTGAACATCCTCCTAAAAGACCGGGCCCCGCCTCGAGCCCGCGGCCCGCCGGCTTGTCCCGGTCATCACGTTTCGTTCGCTATAGACAAAAGTATACCTTATACCGGCGGTCGCCCGGGCCCTGCGGAATCTACAGATTCATGACAATCTGCACGGTTCGCCAAGCAGGGGCGACGGTCAAGGGCACCCAGGCGCCGCAGACTCGGAAATCATAACGCTTTGCCGGACGGTCGGGAAGGCACCCCGGGAACCCGGCTCAACTGCCAGGTGCGGACGCTCAGATAACAGAGCACGCCGAACAAAGCGGCCAAGACGATGATGTGGGCCAGGGAGGCAAACAGATAAACATGGTAATTGCTCAGCGTAAAAACGATGCTCGCCCCGGTGAACACCTGCACGATGACCAGCAAGGTCGCCGCCACGCCCAGCTTGCGGATTTCCGGCAGCTCCGGATGCTTGCGGAAGGCGAAATGCCCGACCGTGGCGATCACCGCCAGCAGCAGCGCCGCCGCCACCCGGTGAATAAAGGCGATGCCTTCGCCGCCCGTCAGCCCGGGCACGAGCTGGCCATTGCACAGCGGCCACCCGCTGCAGCCGCCGGCCGAATCCGTATGGCTCACATAAGCGCCGATGTAGACGACGATGTAGGTATAACCCGTCGCCAGCCAGGTCAGGTTGCGGAAGGCTTTGGTGACCCGGGCGGCAGGCGCTGCAGCTTTGGCTTGTCCCCGCTCTTCCTCGCGGATGCCCAGCACCAGCATAATCGAGCTGGCGAACGCAATCAGCGAAAACCCGAAATGCAGCGCCATCACGGCCGAAGAGGTCGGATAAACGACGGCCATCGCCCCCATGAACGCCTGCACCATGACGAAGACCAAAGCCAGCAGCGAAAACAGCTGGAGGTCCTTGCGGTTTTTCCGGTACAGCCAGAATGCGACAAAGGCGGCCAGGGAGAACAGTCCGGCCGCTCCGCTGACCGCACGGTGGGAGTATTCGATCATCGAGGCCAGCGTATGGGCGGGGACAAACTTGCCGTGGCACAGCGGCCATTCATTGCCGCAGCCCAGTCCCGATTCCGTTTTGGTGACCACGCTCCCGCCTAACGTTGCCAAGAACATCACGAAGCAGGAAGCATAGCTGAGCCATTTTAAGGATTTCGTATTCAAACGGTTCACACCTTCTATAAATTCAATAAATCCTTTTCATTATAACCGATCAAGTAACCACTTTCATAGGCTGGCGGCAATAAAATGTGCAAAAACAGACACCGCCGCAGCGGTTTCCCCGGGCGGCGGTGTGATAAATGTGATGGAATTAAAGCGACTGCATCAATCCTGGCGTTCCGCCGTATCGTGCAGCGTATGGTACACGTCCAGCGCCCGGTTCAGGAAATCCTCGATTTCTTCGCGCGACTTGCGCAGCTTATTGACATAACGGACCAGCTCCCGGCCGTCGGCGTAGGCGACGAAACTCGGAATTCCCAGAATATTTTGCTCCTGGCTGACATCGCCGACCTGATCCACATCCACCTCGATCAGTGACAGGCGCCCGGCGTATTTCTCCTCGACGTCCGGCATAAACGGATCTATGAATTTGCAATCCCCGCACCAGTCGGCCTTAAACACGGCCACGATCAGGTTGCTGGATTGAATGTTTACTTGAAATTCCTCGGGGGACGTTACTTTTTTCATGATTATCCATCCTTTCCTCAATGGTACTTCTAGTCAACCAAAACCGGGAGTGGAAGTCAAATATTTCGGACATACTGATAAAAAAAGCGCCGTTGGCCGGTTACCGATAGAAGCGTGCAGTAAACAGGTTTTCCCGGAGTTCAGGCGCCAGGAGGTACGGTTAGCGATAGTTTCCCTTGCGCTGCCCGGATTATTCCGGCATTCGCCGCTGCCTGCCGGAACGCATTCATTCAAATTGTCCAGAGGGGAGGGGCGCGGCTATGAACGAGCAGCCCCGTCATACGGCCGGAAGAGCAAGAGGTGCCGGCCTTAAAAAGATGATGTTCCGCCTGCCCGCCGCCATCCGGCTGATGATTGCCGGCCAAACGGCCCGTTTCTCCGAATCCTCTAAGTTGCGGGAAGAAACGGATGCCTTAGGCTGGAACGAGGCGGCCGCCCGCACGGTCATCGCCGACATCGAGGAGCAGTTGCGCCGCGCCGGCACCTCCCGTACCGCCAAAGAGGAATTCAACGCGGAGGATTTGCGGCTCGGCGAGGAGATCGCCGAGGAGACACGCCGCGCCGGCGCGAGCAACGTAAGCCGCACCGAAGCCTACTTGTCCTGCTATCAGGCTTACCCCGAGCTGCATTGGGCCTTTCTCGCCCATATGGTCTCGCGCAACGCCGGGTGGAACATGACCGATTTGCACAGCAGCCGCATGGCCGACGCGATCGATGCCGAGGAGAAACGCTTGACCTATCGATTTTTGGAGCGGAGCAATGCCTTGATTTTTCAGGACGCGTATCCGCAGCTGCTGCTGTACATGAAAAGCCGGGAACTGGGATCAGGCCGTTTCCACCTGCTGCCGTATTTCCACGTTTCCCGCTTCATGCGCCCGTTCTGGGAACGGTTCTGGATCGACCGCGGCAGCGCGCTGCTCACCGTCGGGCTGATCATCAACGAGCAGAACTACATCGAAAAACGCGTGGTGCGCCATCCCTTCTTCCAGAAAAACGTCACCGGCAAAATGAACTTCCATCTGTTCAGCCTGGCCGGACTGAACCAGGTCGTGTTCCCGCTGCTGGAGCAGGCGGCGGACGAGGGGAAAGAGGCAGGCTGGGTGGTGCGCCGCTTGGCGGGGCGCACCGTCTCCGACTTCGCTAGCCTGCCGGCCCGCATCGCGTTAGGCAAAAGCCTCTACGCGATGCTGATGGGCTACCGCGCCGTGCGCGACGGCGCGGAGCGGTTCGCCGCGAGCGTGCCGCACAGCGGCTCGCGGGCGGACTATTGGCCGGACTTGTTCACGGCCAATCTGGACGAAGCTCTGACCGCCAAGGTGCAGGGGTCAGAGCTTCTCGCGGGCGAGACGCTACCGCCAGGCCAGCGTCTCTACAGCCCCAAGCTGCTTAGCGTTTGGGGCGACACGCCCTATGAGCCCATCTCCCGCGAGGATTGGCTCAAGGACCAAAGCGCGCTGGACGGCATCAGCGCGCCGAAGGCGCCGTTCCTGTGCGACATCAGCCGCGAGCACAGGAACGGCATCCTCAAGACCGCATTCGTGCACGATGCGGTCGAGGACCGTTAGCCGCGCGGAAGGAATCGGCGTCATGTCGCCGCCGAGAGCTCTGCGCGGCCCCGCAAGCCTACCGGCGCCTGGCCAAGCCCCGCACCCTAACCCCTCCATCGTCGCTCCCCATCGCCACATCTATCATAGTTGCCCCCTCTCGCTATCGCATCCGCCGCCGTCGCAACTTCCATCCCCGCGTCGTCGCATCCGACATCCCCGCATCCGCTCCCCTCGTAGATCCCTGCGCCATTCGCATCATTACTTCTGAAATTATATGAAAATTCGTACAAAGTGCGCACCTAAACCTATAATACTAGCGGTTTTGTACGAAATATCGTACAATTGGCGAGTGCACAAACGTTTGACATGGGAAATTGTACGAAAATTCGTACAATCGCGCTCGGGCGGAAGCCTTGCAATCTGGTTTAGACGAAAAATCGTACAAAATGCTACGATACCGTTTGATTTAGGACAGTAATCGAAATAAATTGCATCTTAAAGGTCTACTTGGTAAAATATACAAGTATATGGATGATTATTTTTAGCTATATGGCGAAGCACGCCCCGAGATTCCTTTCAGCATGAAGGGAAATCGGGGCTTTTTGTTCGTTAGGAGGAGGGATTGAAGAGTGAGTTTTGAAATCGAACATGAGAAGTGGATAAAGGAACATTTAGCAAAGCGTCAGGGGGAACGAAAAGATGCGCTGAAAAGGGGGCATGGATATGGAAACCAAATGTTTGCGGAAAAGATATGGTGGAACTTAATGGGGCATTTCACAGGTTTGCATCCGGAGTATGAGGTGAAAGACTGGCGTGGGCGGTCTTACTTCGTAGATTTTATTTGGATTATGGGCGGACTTCGTTTTGTGTTTGAGATCATGGATTACGGTTCGCACGGCACGGACCGCACGAAATATCGCTTGGATTTGAATCGTGAGCTGTTCTTGCAAACGCAAGAATGCCATGTGATATCCATTTCCCTGGATGAAATGAAAGAAAATCCATCGTTTGTACTGGCTATGGTTCGAAGCATTCTAGCGCCTTATCTTGCGGCTGCGGACGAAAAGGCGGGGACGGTCGGTCGTAAATTCCAAAAAATCGAACGTCAGTTGATGCGTCATGCCATTCGGCACAATCGTATCCTGTGCCCTCCACAAGCTGCGAAAGAACTAGAACTCCATAAGCAAACTGTTATCAAGTATTGCCGGACTCTCGTGGACAAAGGCAAATTCCGCGCTATTCCGGCAGGAACCACGGGTAAAATATACAAGTATGAATACATGGGGTCCATGCAAAGTCCCGATTTATTGTAAATCTCGAATTCCGGATAGGACACACCACCCCTTAAAGAACGTGCCTTTTATGCCGGGCTATTACATTATCAACCGCGCTTGATGTCTGGTTATCCACTGGTTGCCTGCCAAGCAAAGCAGCCGAGCCGGTTGGGCGCATAGAACGGCAACCATGAGGCCAGGTTGGGGGGACGCCCCCCCTTGGCTCCATCAAGACCGTATCGGAAAACAGTCCCGTGTCTCATGTTAGGTTTAAGCAACGTCTCGGGGCCCTAAGCCCCGTCCTTAGGCCTCCGTTTATTTCCCGGACGTCTGCCGCCCCCCGCGTTGCAGCCGCATCAGCGGCGACAACACCTTGCGCAGCGGCGCCGGGTAACCGGCGAGCTCGTCTTTCCGGACGACGCGCAGCAGAATAAGCAGGACCGGATACAAAGCGACCACCACCACGCCGACGATGCAGCAGGTCAAGAAGAACGCGATTCGCGCCGGCATCAGGTCCACCATCTGGATCCCGGCCTGATTGAGGCCGTATCCGACGCCGGACAAGACGATCACGGTCAGCAGGAAGCCGATCCAGCGGCTGCCCATCAGCGAGAACGGCACGATTCGCTTCATCGCCCGCACATTCAGCAGCGTGATGACGAGGAAACATAACCCGGTTGCGATAATGATCCCGTAAATGCCCCAAAACTGAGCCAGCACATAACTGGCGGCCAGCTTGACGGCAATCCCGATCGCCACGTGCACCATGGACAAATTGGCTTTGCCCACCCCGAGCAGGATCGAGTTGCTCGTCATCATCGTAATTTGAAAAATGGTAGCGAACGTCAGCAGCGCCACGATGCTGCTCCCGTCCCGGGTACTGAACAGCAGCCCGTTGACGGAATACGCCGCCGTTCCGAGCGCCAGGATGATCGGCATCCCGGTCAGCACCGATACCCGCATGGCCAGCGTGACCTGGCGCTGCAAATGCTCCTCGTCCTTGCGCGCGAAGGCCGCCGAAATGATCGGCACCAGCGACTGGCTGAGCGCAATCGCCAGGATCGGCGGAATGCCGGCGATCATTTGCGCCCGGTTGCCCACAATCCCCAGGATGTAAGTGGCTTGTCCGGAGCCGATTTGCCCGGTCAGCAGCGGTTTCAGGATCGAGTTGTCGATAAAGTTGACCGCCGGGACCGCTAGCGCGGTCAGCACGATCGGAATCGACAGCTTGAAGATCTCCGCGTAAATCCGCTTGAACGACAGGCGGTTTTGCTCGGTCCGGAGCGTTCCGCGCACCTCCGCCTGATCCTTCCGCAGCATTTTCATGCTGAAATACAGCATCACGACGAGCGCCGCAACCCCGCCGAGCACCGCCCCGAAGGTCGCGCCCGCGGCGATATCCTCGCCGGAATATCCCCAGTGGAACAGCAAAAAGGCCAGCAAAATGCCGGTGGTGACCCGTACGATTTGCTCGATGACCTGCGAAACGCCACCCGCGATCATAATGTTCCGCCCCTGCAAATAACCGCGAATGATGGCGATCAGCGGGAATAACAGCAGTGCCGGGGCGAGCGCGCGGATGGCGACAACCGATTCCGGCACGCCGGAAGCCCGGGCGTAATAAGGCGCCATGATGAAGAGCAGCACGAACATGACCACCCCGGCCGCCGCCGCAAAAAGAAGCGCCGCATGATAAACGCGCCGCGCTTCTTCAGGCCGATCCAGCGCGTGCCGCTCCGACACCATTTTGCTCAGCGTGCTGGGAATGCCGGCCGTGGCCAGCGTCAGCAGCATGAAATAGGCCGCGTTGGCTTGCGAGTAGGACGCGTTCCCGACATCCCCGAGAATATGCTCCAGCGGGACGCGCTGGAACAAACCAAGCACCCTGGCGATCAACGCGGCTCCCGCAAGGATTAACGTACCTTTGACAAACGATTCTTTCTTGGACAACGACAATTCCTTCTTTCCCGGTAACCAGTATCCTGATGATTGCTACTTAAGTACAAACTAAAATGTAAACTCTAAAATGCGACGATCCAGATAATGAACACAATGATCATGGCCAACTGCAGAATGACTTTCACGACGATGCTGCTGAACAAGCCGACCACCGAGCCGATCCCGACTTTAAACGCCTTCGAGAGCGGTTCGCCTTTGATCATCTCTCCGATCATTGCCCCGAGCAGCGGCCCCAGGACGAGGCCAAACGCCGGAATGACGAACGGGCCGATAATGATGCCGATCGTGCTAAGCCATACCGACAGCTTGCTGCCGCCGAATTTTTTGACGCCCCAAGCCCCGACCGCGTAATCCGCCACCAGCAGCACCACGACGATCAGCGTCTGCAGGACCCAGAAAAACCACCCAAACGATTCGAACGAGAAAAACCATCCGTACACGAAAAAGGCGAAGTAAACGGCAAGCACCCCGGGCAAAACGGGATATACCGCACCGGCCATGCCGACAACAAACAGGACAATGACCAAAATCCAGCCGAGCGCTGCGATCAAAATAGGCTCACTCCTCCGCTAAAATATAATCCCGGATAATCCAGGCAATCCCGTCTTCATTATTCGACGCGGTCACGACGTCCGCCTTCCGCTTGACGGCCTCCTGCGCATTGCCCATCGCAACGCCCAGCCCCGCCGCCTCGATCGCGGCCAAATCGTTCAGGCTGTCCCCGACGGCCACGACCTGGGACATTTCCAGACCGAGCAGCCCGCAAACGGTGCGGATTCCGCTGGCTTTGCTGATCCCCTTCGGATTAATCTCCAAATTATGCGGCGAGGAATTGGAAATCTCCAAACCGCCCAACTGGTGCAGCTCCTGCATTATTTCTCCACGCAACCGGTCGTCTTCGGTAAAATAGCCGAACTTCATCCATTGATTCCGCTCCAGATCTTCCGAGCGCCAGTTTCCTTCGTTATAGCTTTCCTCCACCGCATAGGCCCAAAACCAGACCTGCTTTTCCCGGGAGATAGCATACATCCGGGCTACCTGCGAATGGTCCAGCAATTCCCGGCGGTAAAGTTCATGCGGCGACTTCCATATCTCGCTCCCGTTAACCAAAATCATCGGCGTACCTAGCGCCAAATGCTCCGCATAAGAAATCGCCTCTCTATAGCCGCGTCCAGTCGACAAACATACATGCACGCCGGCCGCAGCCGCTTTGCGAATCCACTTCTCCGTTTCCGGCGATATTTCATGATGATCGTTTAACAGTGTTCCGTCCATATCGAGCGCCAGCAATTTGTATTTCAAGCAAGCTCCTCCATCCCAAGTATATCTAGTCTCCAAACAACATACCGCCATTTTACCATATTCCCGGAATCCCAACAAAGCTTGGGGCAACCCGCGAGGCCGTTATCTGAAAAAGAAAAAGCCGCCCTTGAAAGGGCGACCTTCGGCCGCGTTTTGCATCCAGCGTGCCTCGATCCGCTTTAAGCCGCAATGGATTTCAAACGTCTCCGCTTCCCCAGCCGGGCCACGAGGCCATGTTTGGGAGAAAGGATGAAGGCAAGCAGGAACAGCATGCCGGCGACCGTTACCATCGATCCGGCGATGGAGGCGTCCAGCCATTTGGCGGCATAATAGCCGCCGGCCGCGCTGACCGCCCCGATCAGTACGCTGTAGAGGATCATTACGCTTAGCCGGTCGGTCAGCAGATAAGCGGCGGATGCCGGAATGATCAGCATACCGACGACCAGAATCGCGCCCACGCTCTCAAACGAGGCGACCGTCGACAACGATACCAGCCCCATCAGCAGGTAGTGGAACAGAACGACCGGAATGCCTACGGCCGCCGCCAACGCCGGGTCAAAGGCGCACAGTTTGAACTGCTTGTAGAACAGCCCGATGGCGGCGAGCACGATCAACAGCGTGCCGCCCAGCATCCAGACGGCGACCGGCCCCATGTCGTACCCGTTCCAAATCCACGTATCCCACTGCACGTAGGCGATTTCGCCGAACAACACGCAGTCGAGGTCCAGATCGATGTGGGCCGCGTTCCGGCTGATCAGGATGACGCCGATCGCGAACAGGGCGGTAAACACGATCCCGATCGAAGCGTCCGACTGCAAGCCGCTGTGCTGTAGCGCTTGAATCAGGAAAACGGTGATGAGGCCAAGCACGGCGGCTCCGATCAGCATCAGCAGAGAGTCCCGCGAGCTGCTGATCAGAAAAGCAATGGCGATCCCCGGCAAGACCGAGTGGCTGATCGCATCCCCGACCATGGCCATTTTGCGCAAGATCAGAAAACAGCCCAGCACTCCGCAGGTCGCCGCTACCAGCGTACCGGTCACGATAATCCAAAAATCGGCCATGTTATTCCGCCCCCCTTTCGATCGCACTGCCGTTTTGGCGGATCACCGCCATCTCCAGATGGTGGTGCACCTCGCTGCGGCTGCGCAACCGCCGGACCCATTTCGCTAGCAGCCCCCGGTTCGGGGCGAATACCGCCGAGACGAAGAACAATGCGGTCGCCGCCAACACCGTCACCGGTCCGGTCGGCAAATTGGACAAGGTCGAACTGATCAACGTGCCCGTCACCCCCGACAGCGCTCCGAATACGCCCGCCAGCACGACCATGAGCCCCAGCGCATCGGTCCAGTACCGGGCGGCGACCGCCGGCGTAATGAGCAATGCCGCCACCAGGACGACGCCTACCGCTTGAATCCCGACGACCACCGCAACCACGGTCATGAGCAGCAGCAGTTGCTCCAGGAAGGCGACCTTCAGGCCCATCCCCCGGGCAAAACCCGGATCGAAGCTGACCAGCTTGAACTCCTTGAACAGCAGGGCGCAGACGGCGATCAGCAGCAGCGACACCGCCCCCATCAGGTATACGTCCGACAGCATCATCGAAGCCGCCTGGCCGAACATGTATTTGTCCAAACCGCTTTGATTGCCGTTCCCGCTATGCTGGATTTTCGTCAGCATGACGGTCCCGATCCCGAAGAAGACCGATAAGACGATGCCAAGGGCCGCATCCTGCTTAATCCGCGAATAGCGGGTAATGGCGGAGATCCCGAACGTCGCCAGCATCCCGGCGGCAATGGCTCCGAGCATGAACAGGCCCACCGACTTGACGCCGCTTAGCATGAACGCGATGCAAATCCCCGGCAGCGCGGCATGCGCCAGCGCATCCCCGAGCAGGCTCTGCTTGCGCAGGAAGGTAAAGGAACCGATCACCCCGCTGCCCAGCCCCAGCAGCAGCGAGCCCATCAGGATCCACTGCATATTCGGGTCCGTAAGCCATTGGAACAGATTCGATATCATATCGTCACACCGTCCCCGCCGGTACGGCGGCGATATCGGCCAGCATGGCGATCCGTCCGCCGTACGTTTTATGCAGATTCCCCGGCGTGAACGTTTCGTCGGTGGATCCGGCGGCGATCAATTCGCCGTTCAGCAACAGCACGTGATCGAAATATTCCTTGACCGTGGACAGATCATGATGCACGACCAGCACCGTTTTTCCCTGCTCCTTCAATTCGTGCAGCAGGCTGATGATCGCTTTTTCGGTAGTGGCGTCGACGCCGGCAAACGGCTCATCCATGAAATACACCTGCGCGTTTTGCGCCAACGCCCGGGCCAGAAAAACCCGCTGCTGCTGGCCGCCGGACAGCTGGCTGATCTGCCGTCCCGCAAAGTCCGCCATGCCCACCTTAGTCAGGCACTCCATGGCGATCTGCCGTTCTTTCGCGCCGGGACGCCGGAACCAGCCCAGGTGCCCGTAGCGCCCCATCATGACCACGTCGAGCGCATTCGTCGGAAAGTCCCAATCGACCGACTCCCGCTGCGGCACATACCCGACGTTTTTGCGCTGCTCGCGGTAAGGTTTGCCGTAAATGCCGACCTCACCGTCCACGATGGGGATCAACCCCAGCACCGCCTTCAGCAGGGTCGATTTCCCCGCCCCGTTCGGCCCCAAGATGCCGATCAATTTTCCTTCCGGTATTTGAAAAGACACCGATCTGAGCACCGGTTTTTTCTGATAAGCTACCGTTAAATGGTTGACTTCGAGCGGATAACCGTTCATCCCGTTCCCCCCTTATTTGATTTATTTCAATGCTTCTACGATGGTGTTTACGTTGTGGCGGACCATGTTGATGTAGGTATCCGCATCCGAGCCAGCCTCGCCCATGGAGTCGGAGTACAGCTCCCCGCCAATGCTGACCGTATGCCCCATTTCCTGGGCCCCGGCGATGACCGCCTCCATCGATTTGGTCGGTATGCTCGATTCCACGAAAACGGCCTTGATCTTATTCTCCACCAGGAAATCGCGCAGCTTGCTGACATCTTTCGAGCCGTACTCCGCCGCCGTGCTGATCCCCTGCAGCCCCATCACCTTGATGCCGTAAGCATCGCCGAAATAACCGAAGGCATCATGCGCCGTGACCAGCACCCGGTCTCGCTCGGGAATGCTCGCGATCTGCTCCTTGATCTCCGCATCCAGCTTCTCCAACTCTCCGATATAAGCTTCGGCGTTCTGCCGGTATGCTTCGGCATGGGCCGGATCATAAGCGGCCAACGTATCGCGAATCGTCTCCGTAGCGGAGATCCAGTGGCGGACGTTAAACCAGATATGCGGATCGTACTGCGCTCCGCCGGCATCCGCGCCGGAGCGCAACTCGGCCGGATCAATGCCCTTCGAGACCGCCACCGTCCGCTTCTTATGTTCCAGCTTCTCGAAAATCTCCGTCATTTTTCCTTCCAGATGCAAACCGCCGTAAAAGATAATGTCCGCTTTATCCAGCTTCTCGATATCCCCTTGCGAGGCTTTGTATAAATGCGGGTCCACGCCAGTCCCCATCAGCCCGGCAACCTCCACTTCAGCGCCGCCGACCTCCCGGACTACATCCGTGATCATCCCGATCGTGGTCACGACCTGAATCGGCGCTCCATCCGAAGGACGTTGGGCGAGATCCGCCTGCCCCTCCACCTTGGAGCAAGCGCCCAGGATAATTAACGCCAAGACGCCTAACGTCATTTTCGCCCGCTGTAATGGGCTCTTCTTCACCCTCACTTCATCCATGCCGTACTCCCTCCCCTTGCCAAAAGGTATGATTTGCAATGTTGTACAAGTAAACACTTGTTTACTTGCGCTTTATTTTTTAGTCATGAATAAAAATGTTTCCCTAGTGCAAATTTTAATCCATTAGTTTCCCAAAAGCAAGAGGAATTTTGATCGGTTAGTTTTATGGACTAAACAAGGTCAGATAATTAAACGTAAGCGCTTTTGGAGAAATATGCAGATGTGCAAAAATAATAATATCTTTTACAAGGCTTTTAGTTGTTGCTTACTTAAAACTACCATACAAAGGGATACAAGCTCCCTATGATAAGAAGCCCCTTGCCAAACAATCAACCGACCATTCTTAAGTAGGTGAAAAACTTTGAAAGAAGGAACGCCCGATTGAATGTGTCGACTAATCTCTCCAGCAGACAATGTTATTCGTATTATTCCTATGAAAGACGACCTTAAAAAGGCAACCTTTTAGATGTTCATAGGAAACAAAATAATAATCATTTCTTCTCATCCTTTATTTTTCAAAAAATCTTCAGACAGAAAAATATCCAACTATTTACATTTAATTAGAAAATATGATATTATAAAGGAAAATATTAGGAGGTGTTTGTTATGTATTCTATTTTAGAAAAAAACCGAGGTATGCGAGGTATGCAAGGAAAAATTCTTTTCAGTGTATTTGTTGGTTTGATGGCTCTTCTCGTACTAATTCCTTCAAGTTTTGCTAGTGGAGTTGCTCCTCATTCAGAAGAAAAAGGCTTAGTTGCTAATCAGTCGAACTTTATGTTACAAGGCTCCTTAAGTTATGATATTGGAGAACATTCAACAGACATCTATTGTAATGGAACGGTCACGGTATCTTTTTCTCCAAAAGGCGGATCTGATAGTAAAGGCGTCTACGTTGCAGCCTATAAGCAAGGAAATCCATCACCTATATCAGGAGACGGAGGAAGCCACTTCCCCGGGAATAAATCGGGTTCGGTTACTTTTAAGTTATATGGCTATCATTCTTTTATAGTAGAAGGTGATAGTGGTGTAACTGGAACGTATAAGGTTACATGGTAACTGCTCAATTATTTTAAAGAAAAAATTTCATTTTAATCATGCCCGATAGCTAAGCTATCGGGCAGTTTCGATTTTTTTGATTCCTGTAGTAAATATTGCTGCTTTTAAAAGAACGATCAAATACAAGAGAATAAATTAGGTTGTTATTATTCTATCTTTTTGGTATATCTTTAAGCATGAATCGTAACTTATATTTAAAAGTCACATTCACTTTTTACGATACAATAGCATCCAAGTTTCCACTTGTGTCTTATTTCGTATGTTCAATTTCGCCATGATTTCTTTCACCGGTGTACCAGACATACTCATTTCAATCGCCTTCATTTTAACTTCTAAGGGATAATGACTCTTGTTGCCAACGAAAAAACACCTCCAAGTTGTCTCCATATCTTACGACATGGCTGCACTTTCTTGAAGGTGTTTTAATTTGTCTCATATTAGGGGGTCAGTCCCAGTTAAACTCGTTTTCTATTTTATATAATATCATTGAGCACTATTCTTTGTGTCTGTCTTCATTATCATTCATTTGGTTCGGGGGATTGTTGGTTATTGACTTTCTTCGGGATCCCATCCAAGCCGTATTCCTGATCATAAGCGTCGAAAATTTTACGGGCGACCGGAGCAGCGCTCCAAGCTCCAAACCCACCTTCCGGGATAATGACCGCAACGGCAAGTTTCGGATTTTTGCGTGGCGCAAAGGCGATAAATACACCGTTATCCCTGTTCTCCCCGGCTCCCCATTGCTCTGAGGTCCCCGTCTTCCGTGCAAAATCATACGGGAACCCGTTAAAGGCCGATACATCGGTCCTCATCCCATTAATCACTGTATCCCAATAAGCATCTTTAAACTCAATCTTATTCAGTACCTTTGACTTAAATTCTTTAATAATTTTCCCGTTCTCATCCGTTATTTTGTTAACAACATGTGGTTCCATCCTCAAGCCGCGATTCGCTAATGTCGCAGTGTATTGAGCTAATTGCATCGTCGTATATCCGGCTTGTTGACCAAATGAAGCATATACTAAACGAGATAACGATGTTTCCCGCTCATCTGTATACCCCAATTTACCTAAAAATTCTTTAGGAAGATCAACCCCGGTCGAAACCCCAAGGCCGAATTCTTTCATGTACTTATCCCAAACATCAATCCCCTCCGACCCGTACTTTTTCCAAAGTTTCTCTCCAACCATATCAACCATAAAGGTATTAGAGGAATGGCGAATCGCATCAGTAGGTTTAATCTGTCCATAAGCATGTCTCCCCGAGTTGCGTACGCTGGAAGAATCATTCTTCCCGAAATAAGCGATACCCGTATCAGGGTAATAATCAGTCGACTTGAACAGCCCCTCATTAAGACCAATCAATACGGACAAGGGCTTGATCGTTGAGCCAAGCAGAACAGCAGAATCAAAATCGTGACCTGAACGACCCGAACTGATCGGAGTAATAGTCCCGTTCTGATAATTAGTCATAATTTTGGACCAATCATCCGAAGCAATACCGCCAGACTGCCACATATTCGTGTCATAATCCGGCATACTTGCCATGACTACTACATTACCGGTATCAACTTCCATAGCTACAGCATACCCGGTTTTGGCATTAGGATGGGTTTGGCCCGAAACAGGATTTTTATGCACCCAATCGATCTGGTCAAGGATCGCCTGCTCGGCAACCATTTGAATATTTTTATTAATATTTATATGCAGATCATATCCTTTTACGGGTGGAGTCACCTCCGCAATACCGGTCGCCATATTACGAGGGTCGATCGGCACGCTCTTATAACCATTCTTCCCACGAAGTTGCTCCTGATAATAGAGCTCCAACCCGTCATAACCGACGAGCTCTGTTTCTGTGTATTGCAGTGCCGGGTCCGTGTCCTTTTGTTCCCGGATATTTTTATAATACTGGAGATCCGAAGCCTCTGTAGTCGACGCGCTGGAGAATTTCTTCAAATACCCGATCGCCTGAACAGCCACCGTATCCTTATCGTAATGCCGGATACTTTCCTCCACAACCTCGATCCCTGGATACTGATCCTTTCGCTCCAGAAAATAAGCAACCTCTTCCCTAGTCAAACTCGTTTTGATCCGGCGCGGTGAAAAACCGTTCTGCTTCCGGTAATCCAGATCCATAGCTTCGATAATGTCATCTTTGGTCATTTTAGATTCCGCCTTGCCGTACTTGTCGAACACTTCCTTTAATTTGTCTGCCAAAGCCATAGCTTCCGGACGGTTCTTCTTTCCGGTGTCCGTCGTGCTGCTGTAATCCTTCTGCAGCGTGATATACAGCGACTGCACGGGCGTGGAGTAGGCCAGCTTCTCTCCCTTATCCGCATAAATGGTCCCGCGGGTCGGCGAAAGCGGGATGTCCTTGACCCGGAGATTGCTCTCCTGCTGGGATAAGGTCGGCCCTTCCACGAACTGCAAAATGGCAAGACGCACGATAATGACGGTAAAAATGGCGAAAGCGCTGAAGAAGAACATGTTCAGCCTGATATTAAAATGTCTCTGCATCGCGATTTCCTGTTCGCGCGGGTCTTCCGCATAAGCGCTTTTCACTGCGTTTCCCTACTTTCTATCCCATGAATCTTAAATTTAATATATGACAACCTTCTATATACTAACATAACGAAATGGGTAGCGGTGAAGTTACAACCCCTTGCCAAAATTTTCGTCGTCGAATCCACTTCTTGACCTGCCTCGTGATAAGAAGATGACTTTTTGAACGACCGTTTCAATGAAGGTTCAAAAAGTCAGGTTTGGAGCACCAAGAAGGTTGGATGAAGCTAGGGAGTGAGTAGCGGAGCGTAGGCAGACCTACGTGAGCAACGGAAGGCCCGGCTGATTCAAGATTCGACGTCGCATCCGCTTCTTCGCAATTGCTTCGTGATCCAAAGATGACTCTTTGAACATCCTCTCAAATTAGTTTGTCGGGGACGTGGGTCTCGGCAAAGGCCGGCGGATCGAACCAGTTCCCGCTTTTCGCCCACGTGGAGTCGAGCGGAATCCAGGCGTCCTTCTCCGACAGGTACACCTCGTTCCAGGCATGCGGACCGTATCCGCCTTGACCGTCGTATCCGAGGCCGGTCACGACCTTGACCTCCAGACCCTGCGATCTGGCCATCACGGCATACAGCCGGGAGTAGTCGATGCAGACGCCGCGTTTGGTATCGAACGTCATTTGCGGCGTTTGCTCATGCCAAATTCCCTTGTCCTCATAGTCTCTCACTTTATCGTAATCGTATGACACCCGCGTTCCGACCCAATCGTACAGCTTGCGGGCCTTCTCCTCGTCACTGTCCGCGCCTTTCGTCACTTCCGCGGCCGCCAGCTCGATATCCTGCGGGATATTGGCGTCGATCACTTCATATTTCTGCTGCAGGATGCTGCCAAGCTCGGCTTCGACGCTACGGGTAAAGACCGGCAGCTTCTCTTTGATCAAATTGCCGGTAAGCGGCTCGATCACGCTGCGCGCCCCTTGCTGGTATACCGGGGAAGCCTCGACGTAGCGGCTGAAGCCGCTGTCCGGAAACAAGGTAACCGCGATGAACAATACGGCGATCAGCACCAGGCAGCGCGCCGCCCCGATCACCGCGCCGATGCACGCTCCGGTCAAGCGGCTGAGGAACGAAGCCGGACGATCCCCGCCGGAAGCCAGCCAACCGAACAGGTTGCCGCCGCCGCGCACAAAGATCGACGCCAAGCCAACCAGAGTACGGATCAGCCAGTACGACAAAATAAATACCACGGCAAAGCGCATCAACGGAAAATCCCGCACCGCCATGACAATCGTATAAAATACCTGCTCCCACTGGGCCAGCTCGCGCTCCGGAAGCGGCAACGCCGACAGCCAAACCTGGACCTTGGGGGACAACCAGAGGGTTAACGGAATCGCGGCCGCGATGCCAAGCACCGACAACACGCCGCCGCTGAGCAAGGCAAACAGCCGGCCTGCCGACCGGGAGGCCCCGCGAAGCAGCCCTTGGAGCATCGAGCCCAACAGAACGAACAACAGCAGCACCGATATCAAATTGTATTCGCGCAAGCTTTGCAGCACCGTCGTTATGTCAACCGTCATGTCAACCCCCGCGTTCTAAGGTGATCATTTATTGCGAATTTCGTTTCGCTTCCTGGATGAAAGCTTCCAGCGTCTCGTTCACCGACCATTCGCCCAGAGAGACCCCGTGAAAGGATACTTTCACTTTGTCGCTGCCCGTTTGGCCGGTTACTTCCAGATTCGGCGTCGTGATCGTAAACGTACCGTCCGGATTTTGAATCAACTGGGCTTCTTTCGCTTCGTTCTTCATCATGTCCAAAGCTTCGCTTTTGCTGATGTTGACCGCCTGTTCCTTGACCGTCGTTACCGCTTCGCCGATATCCTTCAGCGTAATTCCACTATAGATAATGATGAAGGCGGCGATGACCAGCACGAGCGCCCATTTCACGACCGTTTTCACGAAATTGATCACCAGAAAAAGGATGACCAGCGCAACCACGATTACCAGCCAGTTTTCCTGCAAAAATTCCGTCCATACTTGAACATCCATCATGATTAACACTCCTAAACCCCATTTTGTAAATGATGCCTATCTTATTAGCCCTATTCGGCAACGCAAAGGTTGCTCTTCCATTATACATGATGGCCCATAGCGGTGTCAGCTTAACCCCTTTTCTGTTTAAAATCCCGCATCTTCCAATTTCAACTACCTTTTAAAAGGTATAAGTTCGTCCTACCTTGCGTACAAGTAGAGGGATAAGTCTTTTACAAAAAAGGGAGGGCAACCGCGTGAAAATCGCCTTCTGGCTGTACTTTTTCATGTTTCTCGCTTTCTTCGACCTGCACGCCCAGTATCCGATCCTGACTCCGTTTGCGCTGTCCCTCGGAGCCGCCCCGACGTTCATCGGCTGGATGATGGGCATCTATGCGTTGACGCATTTGCCGGGCAATCTCATCGCAGGCCAGGGCGTCGACCGCCACGGCAGCCGGGGGTACATGATCTTCAGCTTGCTCACCGCCGGGATCATCCTGCTGCTGCAAGCCCATGTGACGGAGCCGTGGCAGTTGCTTGTCTTAAGGTCGATCAGCGGGTTTGTGCTCGCCTTTTTGTCGCCCGCCTGTTTGGCTTTGCTCGCTTCGCTATCCAAAAATCCGGTGCAGCAAGGCAAGCTGATGGCCGGTCATGGGGTCATGCACACCGTAGCTTCCGTAGTATCGCCGGCGGCCGGCGCCTTCCTGGTGGCCCAATCGGGCTTTACGCTCACCTTTCAGATGTTGGGCTGGCTGTTGATCACGACCGGGATCATCGCGATTTTTACCATCAAAGAACCGGCCAAAACGGTCCCGTCCGCCTCGGCGAAGCCGTTATCCGAAGCCCACATTCCGGTCAAAATCAACGTCATCCCGCTCCGCTACTACATGCTGCCGCTTGCCGTCGCCTGCTCCCAGGGTATTTTGTTCTTTGAACTGCCGCTGCAAGCTGGGGGAACCTCGGGTATCATGCATACGGGCCTGTACTTCTCCATCATCAGCTTGGGGGCGCTTGTGACGCTGTCGATGTTATTTTTGAGCAAATATTCCCCCTACATCAGAGCGAGCGTCGGCATCCTGGGCATCGCCTTATCTTTCTTTGCGCTGGCCGCCCTCGATTTCATTCCGCTTCCCGTATCCCTGTTCGCTTTGGGTATGGCCAAGGGTGTCGTCTTTCCGGCAATCGCCTCCTTGTTTATCGACTTAAGCGGCGGGAAACGGCTGGGGACGGTGTTTTCCCTGCAATCGATCGCCATGTCGCTGGGTTCGTTTATCGGCCCGATTGCCGCAGGCGCGATGCACGGCTCGCATTCGCCTTACTTTCTGGCCTTCGTCCTGTTGATGCTCGTCATTGTCCTCGTACCGCCGAAGAAGTATGCCGGTACAACACCCCCGCCGATCGGAGCCGGAGCCGGCCATCATCATTGAGGCCGCTTGATATTTCGTTCCGGTTTAGGCTGCCGCACAGGGCACGGATAGGTGTCCTACATAAGATAAGGTGTAAACACCTACCAAGCCGAAAGCGGGGTGAACACAGATGGGTGGCGTTGACAATTGCGGACCGGGCTCTGTAGGTCCTGGCTATGGTTTCTGGACATCGACGGGGACGATCCTCGTGTTGTACATTTTGCTGGTCATCATTCTTCGTGCTCCTCTGTACTAATCCAAACAAGCGGATGTTCAATTCGGTCTGCCGCTCGGGCAGGCCGTTTTGCGTTGGATTGGCCCGTGACGGATCTTCTATTCACCTTATCCCTTCCCGAGGTAATATTTTCCTCATAAACAGAAACTCTTCCTGCCCAAAACCGTACTAACATATACATCACATTGAAGGAGGTCCTTTTTTTGAAGAAAAAACGATCCGCATGGCTGGCTATCCTGCTCATGGTCTCGCTGCTCTTGCCGACAGGAGCGATGGCGGCCGGAACGGAGGCGACAACCGATTCTTCGACGCAGGGATTGGCGAAGATCGCCGCCGAGAAAGCGGCGCTTCTGACCGGTACTTACGGAACGACGAGCGTCCAGTATGCCTTGGTGGACAACGGAAAGGTCGTCGTGTCGGGACAAGCCGGCATCAACGACGCCGAAGGAAAAATTCCGTTGACCAAAGACACGATATACGGGATCGGTTCGACCAGCAAAATGTTTACGGCCGCCGCCGTAATGAAGCTGGTGGACCAAGGCAAGATTAACTTGGATACTCCGCTCTTCCATTACATAGCGGATTTTAAAATGAAAGACGACCGATATAAGCAGATCACGCCGCGGATGCTGCTCAACCATTCCTCCGGCCTGCAGGGCTCTAGCCTGGCCAACGCTTTTTTGTTCGAAGATAACGATGCTTACGCCCACGATACGCTGCTTGAACAACTGGCCGATCAAACCCTGAAGGCCGATCCGGGCGCGTTTTCGGTGTATTGCAACGACGGGTTTACGTTGGCGGAGATTCTGGTCGAACGCGTCAGCGGGATGGACTTCACCGATTTTATCCACCAGTATTTCACCGAACCGTTAAACATGGAGCATACCCTTACGCCTCTGGATGAAATTGATGCAAGCCGGATGGCGGCGCTTTATGCTCCCGGAGTGCCGGGACAACTGCCGAACGAAACGGTGAACGTCATCGGGACGGGCGGCATCTACTCGACCGCCGAGGATCTCGTGAAATTCGCCGGCCTGTTTACCGGAGAAGCCAAAGGCATCTTGTCGGAGCAAGCGGTTAACGCCATGGCGCAGGCGGAATACCGGAATGGCCTGTGGCCGCAGGAAGCGGACAATTCCTTTGATTTCGGACTGGGCTGGGATAGCGTAAGGCTCTTCCCTTTTAACAATTACGGAATCAAGGCGTTGGCCAAGGGCGGAGATACCTTGATGTATCACGCCGAGCTCGTCGTGCTGCCGGAGCAGCATATGGCGGCGGCCGTGTTGTCCTCCGGAGGCTCCAGCTCGCTCAACCAATTGCTGGCAAATGAGCTGCTGCTGCAAGCGTTAAAAGCCAAAGGAACGATTTCCGAACTGAAGCCCGCCAAATCCTTCGGGACACCGGTGAAAGCCGACATGCCGGACGAGATGGCCAAATATAGCGGTTTCTACGGTGCCACGAACCAATTGATCCGGATCGACGCCGCAGACGGCGAATTAAAAGTGTCGTCTCCATTCGCGCCGGAGGAACCGGCTGCTATGAAACTGATTTATACGGCGGACGGCACCTTCATCAGTGAAGATGGCAGCCTGAAGGTCGGCTTCGCGAAGGAGAAAAACGGGCGCACTTATCTCTGGGAAAGACAATACGCAACCGTTCCCGAGTTAGGGCAACTGGCGCTGAATCAATATTCCGCCGAGAAGCTCGAGGAGAACGCAATCCCGCCGGAAACCGAGGCGGCCTGGAAGAAGCGCGATGGGAAATCCTATTTCCTGGTATCGGAAAAATACAGCTCGCTGGCTTACTTCATGATGCTGCCGACCGTAGAAATCGGCTTGACGGATAATCTGCCCGGCTATGTGCTGGACAAACAAATCACGGGGCCTTCCACGATGATGGGCAAACACCAGATTCCGGCGATGGGAAGCCGGGACGCCGTGGAATTCCGTTTCTTCGCCCGGCAAGGGGCGGAATACCTGGAAGCCGCAGGCTCCCTGTACTTGAGCGAAGACCAAGTAAAGGCGTTGTACCCCGGGAAGAAGTCGTCGGTGACCCTGCGTCCGGACGAACAAGCCCGCTGGTTCTCCGTTCCGGCCAAAGCCGCCGGCAAAACTTTGACCGTCGACCTGCCGGCCAAAACGTCCTTTGCGGTGTATGATGCTTCCGGCGCATGCGTGAACTTTTCGGCAGCCGGCGGCGGCAACCAAGTGAAACTGCCGGAAAACGGAAAGGTTGTTTTTATCGGTGACCCGGGCGCGACCTTCCGCATTTCCTTGAACTCATAACTGCTCATAGTTTATCTTTAGCGAAAAAAACAGGGTGCCTCACCGCAAATTCGTGAGCGTACACCCTGTTTTTTTTATATGAAAGCCCCTCCGGCCTGACCAACTTAGAAATTGAAGTCGTCGTCCGTGAGCGGCTCGACATTGAGCGCGCGCACATAGCCGTTGCCTTTTTTGGAGAAGAAGTCGTGCTGCTTGGTGTCGGTACGGATGCCGTTGAACACGATCGGATTGATCTCTTCCTCCTCGAACGGCGGCTCCAGGCCGAGGTTCATAAACGCCTTATTGGCGTTGTACCGCAGGAATGCCTTGACTTCGTCCACCAGCCCGATCTTCGTATAAATCTGCTCGGTGTACCGCTCCTCGTTGGCATGCAAGTAATGCAGCAGCCCTTCGAGCGTTTCGGATACATCCTTCTGCTCGTCCTCGTTCATTTGCGCGTAAACCTCCTGCGCCAGCACGCCGACATACACGCCGTGGATGCTCTCGTCGCGCAGGATCAGGTCGATGATCTCGCCGCTGCAGGTCATCTTGCCCTGACCGGCCAAATAAAGCGGATAAAAGAAGCCGCTGTAAAACAAATAGCTTTCAAGCAGAACGGACGCCGCCATGGCCAAATACAGCTCGCGCGGGGAGTTGATGCTGGTGTAGTACTGGCGGATCGTCTCCGCCTTCGTCTGGAGCATCGGATTTTGCTCGACCCAGCGGAAAATGTCGTCGATCTCTTCATTCGAAGCCAGCGTGGTGAAAATGCTGCTGTAAGACTTGGCGTGAATTTGCTCCATCATGCCCATAAAGCCAAGCACGGCTTTGCGCTGCAGGCCGTCCACATGCTCCATGATCTGCGGCATGCCGACGCCGCCCTGCACCGTGTCGAGCAGCGTCAGGCCGCCGAGCACCTTCATATACGCTTCTTTTTCATCTTCGCTTAACGTCATCCAGGACATCTTGTCGTCGGACAACGGGATTTCATCATCCGTCCAGAACTGCATAATGTTCTGATTCCAGAACATCATCGTAAAATCGTCGTCCGGACGGTTCCAGTTGACAGCTCGTAATGCGCACATTGCTGTTCGTTCATCCTTTCTGTATCTTCCGTAAATAATCTGTCCTGCTTCGTGATCAAAAGACGACTTTTTGAACTACCATTTCGATGAAGGTTCAAAAAGTCAGGTTTGGAGCACCGAGAAGGTTGAATGAAGCTAGGGACTGAGTAGCGGAGCGTACGTTTGGGGTACGTGAGCAACAGAAGGCCCGACTCAATTCAAGATTCGAGCCGAATCCGCTCCATGACCAACTTCGTGATCCAAAGATAACTTTTTGAACTACCTTTAAACCGAGCAGGTGAGGCATTCTTCCACGGACAACTTCTTCGTCCGGGTATAATACAGCGATTTGAGCCCTCTATGCGCGGCGTACAAATAATAGCGCGCCAGTTGACGGGTCGTCACATTGCTGTTGACGTGCAGGATCGTCGAGATGCCCTGGTCGATATGCGGCGCGATTTCCGCGATCAGGTCGATCACCTTGAACTGGTCCATCTGATAAGCGGATTTATAGTAAAAAATATTTTCCGCGCTTAAGTAAGGCATTGGATAATAGGTCGTCGAGTTCGCGTAGGTCCGGGTTTCGATCTGCTCCACGACGGGCATCACGCTCGAGGTGGCGTTCTGGATGTACGAAATGCTGGCGGTCGGCGCGATCGCCAGACGGTAGGCATGGTACAAGCCGTTCTTCATCACCGCCTGCTTCAGCTCGGCCCAGTCTTGCGGAGACGGAATGGGCATGCCTGTAAACAGCTCGGCCACCCTCACGGTCTGCGGGCGGTAATCCGTATTCACATAGCGGTCGAAATACTCGCCTGTCGCATACTCGGACCGCTCGAAACCGGCAAAGACCTCTCCGGTCTGCACGGCGATCTCCATGCTTTTTTCCAGCGAATAGTAATTCATCATCATAAAGAACGTCCGGGCAAAATCCCGGGCCTGTTCGCTTTCGTAAGCGATTTTGTTTTTGGCGAAAAATCCGTGCAGGTTCATCACGCCAAGTCCGACGGAATGCATCTCGCGGTTCGCTTTGGCGACGCCGGGAGCGTTCGAAATGTTCGTCATGTCGCTGACGGCCGTGAGCGCCACCATGCCTTCATGGACGGATTCGCGAATTTTCTTCCGCTCCATCACGTTCACGATGTTCAGGGACGCGAGGTTGCAGCTGATGTCGCGGCGGATGGCATCCGCCTGGCCGTAATCCATAATCTCCGACGTCTCCTGCAGCTGGAAGATTTCCGTGCACAGGTTGGACATTTTGACTTGCCCGATGTTTTTCAGCGCGTGCTGGTTGTTGGCATTGCTCTTGTTCATGATGTACGGGTAGCCGGATTCGAGTTGAACCATAGCGATTTTGGTCAGCATGTCCCGCGCGCTCATCAGCTTTCTCTTCTTGACCCGTTCGTCGGCGAGCAGCTTGTCGTACATCACGTCCAGGTCCATGTCGTCGAGATGCGTGCCGTAAGCCTGATAGACGCTGTAAGGTCCAAACACGTACAACGGCTCGTTCGCCTTGGCCAGCTCGTAGAAACGGTTAGGGACGATCAGGCCGATCGACAGGGTTTTCAGGCGGATCCGCTCATCGGCGTTGATTTTTTTGCTGTCCAGAAACTCGGCGACATCCCAGCCGAAAATGTTGTAATACCCTGCGCCCGAGCCTTTGCGCTGCCCCATCTGGTCGGCATAGGAGAAGGCGTCCTCCATCAGCTTCAACACCGGCATGATCCCCTTGGCCGCGCCTTCCACGCCTTTGATCGCTTCGCCGCGCCCGCGCAGCTTCGACAGGTTCACCGCGACGCCACCGCCGATTTTGGACAGCTGCATGCAGGTATTCAGCACGTAGTTGATCGAATTCAGCGAATCGTCCATTTCCAGCAGGAAGCAGGAAACCATCTCGCCGCGACGGCTTTTACCCGCGTTCAGGAACGTCGGAGTGGCGGGCTGCAGCCGCTGCTCCATCATGGAGCGAGCCAGCGTGCTGGCGGTATCCGCATGGCCCCGGCCGAGGTGAAGCGCCACGATCGCGACCCGGTCCGGATAATGCTCCAGAAACTTGGACTTGTCGTTCGTTTTCAACGCGTAGTCATTGTAAAACTTCGAAGCCGCCATATAAGACGGAAACTCAAAATCGTAGCTATGGGTAATGGCATATACGCCCTCGACCTCGTCAGCCGTATACTGCTCGTACACATTTTCGTAGTAATCGTTCTCGATCATATACCGCACTTTGTCGGTCGCGCTCGGGAAGGTCACGCTCTTGCGGGCCACCTCTTCCATAAACTCGGCGACGGCCTCCCGGTCCTTCTCCAGTTGAAAGAACCCGTTTTCGTCCCGCTTCATCAATAGATTATTCAGCTCAATATGCCGCAACCCGGCTCACCTCCTGCTTGAATCTTTCCGCATCCTTCTTCGTTCCCGACAGCTCGAATTTGGCCACGACCGGAACGCGGTAACGCTCCGCGATCAAATCCGCGCTCTTCGCAAACCGTTCTCCCCAGTTACGGTTGCCGCTGGCAGCAACGCCGAGCAGCCGCTCATGGTTTTGCTCCAGAAAAGCGGTGACCTTCGTCGGCACCTGTCCGAACCCGGTCGTATATGTAATCAGCACAAACGGCTCCTCCAGCGTCATGCCCTCGTCGATTTGTACGGCGGGCCATTCGAGCTTCTGAATGAACCTTTTCACATTTCCCGTTTTGGAATCGTACGCAATCAGCATCGTTACTCCCTCACTTTTCCTCTGTCAACCTAGTGGTGATTTTATTTTTAAATGTAAAAACGAAAATTTACGCAAAAACAATATATTGTTGTATTAACTCAATTTAATACCTATATATAGTGTTGTCAATCCTGCTAATCGCCCGGACCAGCTTGAAAAACCTGTGGATAATGTGGAAAAACGCGGCAATCTCGCTTCATAGCAAGCGCTGGCGTCGGACATGCTGTTGATAAGTTTTTTTGAAAAAATTCTCTGTCAAAATAAAAAACGCCTGACCGGCGTCATTGATCAAGTTGCTATTTTGTATGCATCTACCGCCTCTAGCCTGCCGTCGATGTGCCTTGCCGCTCAGGCCATACACGGCTGCCGCTACTGCCATTGCTCCCCTCTGCGTTACTGCCACTGCTACCCTCTGCCGCCACTGTCGCCGTAACGGACCTCAATGACGTTATTTTCTCATTTCCCGGTTATTTCCCGCTGTAACGGACTCGAGAGGCGCTATTCTACCTCATTGGAGGTCATTTGTGCCGATTCGAGCGAAATAACGCCTCCTCAGTCCGTTACAATTTGGGGCCACCTGTTTTGGGGCCTTAAGGTCCCTGGATTCCAGCGGAATATGTCTCAGCGTGAATTGGCAAGACTAACAGGATTAAGACCAAACACCATAAACCACCTTTGTTCCATGGAAGTCGACAGAGTTCATCTTAGTACTTTTGATGTAATTTGTAAGACTTTAAACATCAGCCTGCATGAACTTCTTGTAATGGAGGACGAGTAAGTTACGTGATCGTTGAACCGGTGGCGCTGCCCAGTGATGTATAGCCGCACAATGCAAGGAAAACACGTTAATTATAGTATACATGCCTCAGTTTACGTCACGCCGCTACGCACGATTGCATTTGTACGATTTTTCGTACAAAGCCCCTGCTTATGGATGGATCATGAGCGCTTTTGTACGATTTTTCATACAAAACCGCCGCTTCGGGGCATCACTCGAGCGCTTTTGTACGATTTTTCGTATAAACCCCTGCATCGGGACGGCTTATGAGCGCTTTTGTACGATTTTTCGTACAAAACCTTGTGAACGGACCGCTTTGCATCACATCCGCCGCCCGGTATAAACTATAAGCGTACCGAACCGGTCCAATCTTCATTCCGCGGGGTGATTATAGTTTGAACATCAGCATCATTGTCGAAGGCAAAAACGACCGGAGCAAGCTGCGGCGCCTGCTGGACGAAGAGATCAACATTTACTGCACGTTTGGCACGTTAAACAACGAAAAGCTGGAAAGCTTGCGGAAAAAAATCAAGGACGATGAACTGTTCCTGTTTCTCGATAACGATCCGTCCGGCAAACGCATCCGCGGGGTGCTGCGGGATGCTTTTCCCGATGCGGTGCAAATCTATACCCGAAAGGGATATGCCGGCGTAGAGGGCACGCCCGACGAATACGTGATCGCCCAATTGGAAAAAGCCGGGCTGGAGGAATATATCCAATATCCCCCGCCGGCTTCATACGAAAAAGGCGACTTTTGATCGCGATGTAGTTCTGGATGCAGATTCGGCGTCGAATCTTGATTCAGCACGGTCACTCCGTTGCTCACGTAGGTTTTGCCTACGCTCCGCTACTCACTCCCTAACTTCATCCAACCTTCTCGGCGCTGAAAAGCAGACTAGCGACTTCCGGCACTACTCCCGGGCCAGACTATTCACGCCCGCGGCAATTTCCTGAGGAGTCGCTTCGGGCCGATAAATTTCGCGCAGTCGCCCTTCGCGGTCCACGAGACCGATCAGGTCCATGTGCACGAAATTGCCGTCCTCGTCTTTATTGATCAGGATCTTAAACGAGTCCATCGCCAGATCGATCGTCTTCTGCTGATCCCCGCGCAGGAAATACCAGCCCGAATAATCCGCCTTGAATTTATCGCCGAACGCTTTGACATTCTCCAGCGTGTCGCGCTCCGGATCAAAGGTAATGGAGACGATCGAAGCGTCCGTGCCGAACAAGCCTTGCTCCTTCAAAATATCCTGTACCTGGCTAAGCCGGAAGGTCGTGATCGGACAAACATCCGGACAATTGGCAAAAAAGAAATAAAACAGCCGGACTTTGCCGTTCGTGTCCTCCAGCGTCACCGTTTTGCCGTCCACGTTCTCCATGCTGAAATCGGCAACGGGACGGATCACCGGCAGCTTTGGTTTGGAATACGTATCCCACAGCAAGTATCCGGCCAGAACCACGCATACGGCCAGTAAAATCCACGTCCACTTGTACTTCTTCAGTACGGCCATCCCCTAGACCTCCATTACAACCTTACCGTATCGAGAATCATCACGATCAATACGATCGTCAAATAGTTCACGGAAAACAAAAATACTTTCTTCGCCCAAGCATCGTTATCCTTGGCCCGAAACCCTTGAAGCGCCATGAGAAACCATGCGACCGATAGAATTTCCCCGATCACGAGGAACCAAATGCCGGTGTAATCGTAGGCATACATCAAAGCCGGAATCGGGATCAGCAACGCCAGATACGGGATCATCTGCAGCTTGGTCCGCGGAACGCCTTTCACCACCGGCAGCAGCGGAAACCCGGCCGCCCGGTATTCTTCCATGCGGCGGATGCCCAGCGCCCAGAAATGGGGCGGCTGCCACAGGAACAACAGGGCGAATAACATCCAAGCGCCCAGATCGATTTTGCCGGATGCCGCCACATAACCGATGACCGGCGGCATAGCGCCGGAGATCGCTCCGATCGAAGTGCTCCAGGTGGAGGTTCTCTTCAACCAAAGCGTATATACGACGACATAAACGAACATGCCCACGGCGCCGAACAGCCCGGCCAGCGGCCCGCTAAAAGCGAACAGCACGGTTAAGCCGAGAATGCCCAAAACCACAGCATACCACATCACCGTCTTCGGAGACAGCTTCCCCGTAGGGAGGGCGCGATTTTTCGTTCGGGCCATCTTCGTATCCATTTCCCGGTCGAAATAATTGTTAAAAACGCAAGATGACGCCATCACCAGCGCAGTTCCCAGCAACATGACAATCAATTGGTAATAATTCAGCTCCCAGCGGGAAGCCAGCCAAAAGCCGGCGAAGGCAGCGATCAGGTTCGAGCGCAAAATGCCCGGCTTGGTCAAGGCGATAAAGTCCTTCCAAGTAGCCGTTTCTCCCGGAGGAGCAGGTCTCACGGACAACGCAGCGGATTCCGCAGAAGCCTGGTAACTCAATGGTTTGTCCACGGCGATTCAATCCTCCTACAAATGGTATGGTATAGAGTCGGGATATCACTTATATCAATAAATAGTTCATAAATTTTCAACAGATTAACCCTCTCGCTATAAACTTTATCATATCAAAACGCGTAAATGTTTGACAATCGTTGGAATATCGCATGGTTATTATGACAATTTGGTGACACAAAGGCCGCCGGAATAATCCGGCGGCCTTTATCCGTTGTGCAATTATTTGTCCAAACAAAGCTTGATCAGATCATCTACATGCGCGGTGGCCAGACACTCCACCGTATCCGCGGCCCCGTAATAAATCTTGACCTCGCCGCCCGGCTCCAGAATCATCCCGCCGGGAAAAATCACGTCATTGCGGAACCCGTCGGCGGTTTCGTAGCTCGCTTCCGGCGCCATCAGCGGCTGCTTGCTCATCCCGACGATCTTCCGCGGATCGTCCAAATCGAGCAGCATAATCCCCGCCGTATAGCGTTTCTTCCAGGCGGGCTCCCAACCGTTTTTGCCGCGCGCGGGATCGATATCGACGGCGTGGAACGTTGTCAGCCAGCCCTTGTCCGTCTTCACCGGAGGCGCAGCCGGGCCGATCTTGTCGTTGGCGAACGGAACTTGTTCCACGGCCAGCAGCATTTCGGATCGGCCCCAGTACACCAGATCGGGCGACTGCGAAATCCAGGTGTCGAACCGGTCCGCCCCGCCGCGTCCATATACGGTAAAGGGCCGCTCCAGGCGGATGTAATTGCCGCCGATCTTCTCCGGGAACAACACCATGTTGCGCAGGTCCGGCGTCGACAAACTGAGGATTTCGAAGTGTTCCAGATCGTCCGTAACGGCGACCCCGCCGCGAATGCCATGCTGTGTATCGACCGCAAAACACATGTAACAGCGTCCGTCCAGGACGGTCAACCGCGGATCGTACGCCCGGATGATCTCCCCGTCGTGCAGCTTGAACACCGGCTTCGGCCCGGCTTGCCAATGGAGCCCGTCGTCGCTGAAGGCAATGCCGAGATCGGTGGTGTGGTGCGGCTCGATCGTTTGTTGCTCCAGCGAGCCGTAGTCGTTGCGGAAGATCATGACGTATTTGCCGCCGAACTTGGCGACGCCCGCATTGAATACGAGCGCCGTGTCGTACGGCACGCGCGCCGCATCCAGCACGGGATTATGTTCATAGCGCCGGATAACCGGACTTGAGGTTAATAATTTGGGAACCTGATGGATCATCGCGTTTTCCTCCCCGATTTTTCTGATCTGTCAATGTTGAGTATCATTTGCGACTGCAGCTTTACCCATTAAAAATGCTCAGCATACGTTTCTTAAACCTTTCCCCCAACAGCCGGTAGCCCTCGGCATCCGGATGAAGCCCGTCGGAAAGCCTCTCCTTGTCGGCTTCGCCGAACCAATCCAGGCCGTTGCCATAATATATGCGGCCGTCGCCTCGTCTTCGGAACAATTCTACCGTTTGGCGAATTTCCTCGCGCATGGCCATGAGCGTAAAACCCAACGGATTTTCGTTCGTTTCCCGGTCCGTCGCGTAAATCGGCGAAATGACGAGCAGCGGCGTATCGGGATGTTGGTCCCGGATCGTATCAATCATGCCGATCAGCGCAGGTTGAAACGTCCGCGGGCTAAGGGATGCAGCGCCGTACACATTGATGCCGACGCAAAGCGAAATGAAGTCTGCCGGCAAATCCGCGATCATCCTCGCGACTCTCGGCTCCAAATGACAGTTGCCCGAAAATCCGAGGCAGGTCAAATGGAAGCCGCACTCCCGCGCGGCGATCGCCGGCCAGGTCGAAGAAGGCCCCTCCGCAGCGACGCATTGGGTGATCGAGCTGCCATAGGCGACCCATTTTGGGCGCAAATCCGGCTCGGGGATGCAAACGGCGGCTTCTTCGACCGAAATGCCCGCAACGGTCATCCCCGCATTTTGCGGCAGATAGATCTCCACGAGTTTCCGGCTTCCGGCCAGCCCCTGGAAAACAGCCTCCGTGGCTCCCGCGGACAACGTTATCGCAGCGTGAAGCCGCCCGTTGCATAGACAGTCCAGCGTCGCCTCTTCCGTCAAAGGCGCAAATCTCACGCAAATCGCCGATGAATCGGTATTTACGCGCAGCCGGATGCCGGCGCAAATCTCCCCCTTCGTTCCGATCCCGTCCGGCGGAAACAACTCGTAATCCGCGTAAGGGATCCGCCACGGCTTGATCCCCTCAGGCTTCCGTTCGAGTGAAACCGCGCCGTGAAACCATGCCTCGTCAAGCGGAATTTCCGTTAGCGGCTGCGTTTTCATCAGATTTCTCCCTCTCCGGCAGCAATGCCTTTCACGGAAAGGGATACGCGAAAATCCTCTCCGAGCCATACATCACGTTCCAGCAGAGTTTGCTGCAGTTGCGGCACGGAGATTCCGCGCGAAGTGTCCCCAGTCCTTGCGGCCATCGCCGCAGCTGTACCGGCCGCTTGCCCCATCGCAAAGCAGTTGGGCATCACCCGCAAGGATCCTTGGACCGCCCGGTCCGAAGACGCGGAACGGCCGGCTACCCATACATTGTCAAGACCGACGGGAAGCAAAATCCGGTAAGGCACGCCGTGCGATTGACCCGGAGGCAGATGGTTAAAGGTCATTTCGCCCTTGTGATCGGCCAAATGAATATCGATGTAATAAGCGTTACGGGCAATATCGTCCGGAAAGGACCGCGCCCCTATGAAGTCGTCCACGGTCAATACATAATCGCCCTGAATCCGGCGCGTTTCCCGAATGCCGACCTGTTCCCCGCTGGCGACCATATGCGCCTGTTCGAACCCGGGAACATACTTGCGGAAGAAGTCGACCTGGCGTTCGGCCAGTTTTCGTCCCTCAATGGCGCCTCGCGTTAAATCCTCCGCTTTCGTCCCGTCGATGCCAAACACATGCCCGAAATTCACGCCTACCAAATAATCGTTCACCCAGGCCAGACCGGAGATCGACTTGCGCCCTTCCGGCAAGGCTCCTTCAGTCATCGCCCGTTCTACCGTTTGGTGCAGTTGCCCGCTATCCCCCGTCTCCTGCAAATACCGGTTAAACCTCGCCCGGTTTACGTTGGCCAGCAGATAACACATGCTCCCCGGCTGCAGTTCGCCCTGATCGCCGCCCTTCTGGAAAGGCACTCCGGCCAGCGCCGCGATATCGCCGTCTCCGGTCGCATCGATAAGGTAGCGGCAGCGGATAAAAGAACGGCCGGATTTGTTGGCCGCGACGACGCCTTCCACCGTGTTCCGATTGGCCGACAGCCGAACATCGAATACAAACGTATGATATAACAGCGAAACCCCGCTTTCGGTCAGGGCATCATCGTAAACCCGCTTCAGCACCTCCGGGTCGATCGGCACCCAGTCGAGCGTTTGCCCGTATTCGGCCCGATAATCGGCATTGCAGGCCTGTTTCATCCGCTCCATCAACTTCATCCCGATGCCGCGGATGATCGGCTTTTCCTTATCGGTAAAAGGGCAAAACGCCGGAACCAAAGCGACCGTTCCCATGCCGCCCAGAAAGCCCCTTTGCTCGAGCAGCAGCGTTTTCGCTCCGCCCTCGGCGGCACTGATCGCGGCCGCGATGCCGGAAGCGCCCCCGCCGACAACCAAGACGTCGACGTCATAGGACACCGGAATCGTTTGGACCGGCAATGTAATGTGTTTCTCCTTCATGATGAACCTCCTATGCGTAAATGATCTATCCCTTCACGGAACCCGCCGTCACCTGGATAAAGGTCTTGTTGGCCAAGATGTACACAGCGAGCATCGGCAAAATCGACAGGCAAGCTCCCGCCATCATCAAGTGAATTTGCATCGCCGCCGAGGAGCCGTAGCGAAGATTGGCCAGCCCCACGGTCAGCGTCTGCAGTTGCGGATTCGTCATCGTAAATACCAGCGGCAAAATATATTCGTTCCAGGCGTGGCGGAAAGCGAACAGCCCGGCAACCCCCAGCCCCGGGGTCAGCAGCGGCAGGATGATTTTGAAAAAAGTGCGGATAAAGCCCGACCCGTCAACCATGGCCGCTTCGTCCAGTTCACGCGGAATCGATTTGTAAAACCCCTGCAGTATAAAAAAAGTGCTTGAATGGGCGCTGATCAAAATCAGAATAACTCCCCATAACGACGTGTTCAGATGCAGCTTGACCATCAGGTCGAATTGCGGCCGCAGCACGATCGCTCCGACGGAAATAAACATCGTTGATGCCTGTATCCCGACGTACAACGCTTTTCCCGGGAAGTCCCGCCGGTCGACGACGTAAGCCGCCATCGCCGCCACCAGCAGTGTTCCCACGGTGCTCATGACGCTCAAGAACATGCTGTTCCAGGTATATCCAGCAAAGTTGGTCTGGTTCCAGGCCTCCACATAGTTGCGGAACTGCCATTCCTTCGGCAGCAAATCCCCGCCGCTCATCATCTCGGCCCCGGTTTTCAGGGAACCGAGAATCGTCATCAATATCGGAAACAAGGTAAGCAGGACCGTTGCCAGCAAAAACAGCCACATGACCGGGCGCACGATCCATTTAGCGGCTTGCGCGGCCTGTTTTTTCCCCGCCATCGACGGTTCGTTCATTTATTAGCCCCCCTAGAATACCTTGTTCATTTTTTTGCTCAAGAAATAGTAGCCCGCGGTAATCGCACCGACGATAATCGCTGTTGCAAATCCCACCGCGCTGCCATAACCGAATTGCTGCGTCACCGGAGATCCCGTTGATACCGGGAAGAGTAATTTATACAAGTACAGGTACATCACTTCCGTCTTGCCGATCGGCCCCCCCTCGGTGATGACCATGATGCTTTCGTAGCCCTTGAGCGATGCGATAATCGCCAGCATGATGATCATTTGCATCACCGGACCCAGCATCGGGATGGTGATATGCCAGAAGCGCTGTCCGGCATGAGCCCCGTCAATCGCGGCGCTTTCGTACAAATCCTGGGGAATGCTTTGCAGCCCTGCCAGGAACAACAACATATAGTTGCCGACCGCGCCCCACACGGCCACGATAATAACCGTCAGCATCGCATGCTTCGGACCCAACCAATCGATCGGCTGCCCGATGATATGATATTTCATCAGCAATTGGTTAATCATGCCGTTATAAGAGTTGAAGATGTTGTAAAATACTACCGAAATCACCGCCGTACTAATCACCGTCGGCATGAAGTAAATCCCCCGCAGCAAATTTCTGCCGCGCAGCTTGCCGTTCAGCAATACCGCCAACAGCAACGATAAAGGTATCGTCAGCAGCAGCTTGCCTCCGGCGAAAATGAACGTATTTCCGACCGACGCCCAAAACTGTTCATCGCCGGCCAGTCTTCTGAAATTGTCCAAACCTACGAACAAAGCTTCTCCATATCCAACGTAATCGTAAAACATGTAGCGCAGCATCCAAATCAACGGATATATCCCTAAAGCCAACGTAAGGATGACGCTAGGAAAAAGAAACAGGCTGTTCTCCCGAAGCCGCTTCCATTTAACCATCTTCGGTTTCCCCCCATATTTTTGTTTACCAGGAGACAGGAAAGGAGCCTTGTCGTCAGCTCACAAAAGCTCCCGTCCCGTTTAAAAAGGTAGTTCAAAAAGTCGTCTTTTAATCACGAAGTGAATCAAGAGGTAACTCGGCATCGAATCTTGAATTCAGCCGGGCCTTCCGGTTCTCACGTACCCAAAACGTACGCTCCGGTCCTCAGGCCCTAGCTTCATCCAACCTTCTCGGTGCTAAAAAACCGTCTTTTTGAACGCGCACTTTAAGCGTTATTCTCCTTGCGGGTGTGCGGGATCGAACGATGGATTCGGAGTTACGGCCACTTCACCTTTTTCCACCGATTTCGCCAAAGCTTCGTTGTAGCGTTGATTCAAGTCCTCGACGATTTTCTGCGCATCCCCGCCGTCCAGCATGTATTTAAAGAAGGCATCCGCGTAATTCGCCCCTTCCGGCGTCACGTTTGGCGCTACAGGCCATAATGAATCCTTCTCCCCGATCAAAAAGCCGTCCATCCCTTTGACGTCCGGAGTTTTGGCCTTATCGGCAATGCTGGGCACAACGGAAATGCCAAAACCTTTCTCGTGATAAGCCGTCAGGACATCGTCCGCATACATGAATTGCATAAACTTCCAGGCCGCATCCTGATGTTGCGACATTTTGCTGATTCCCAGCCAAGTGCCGGCCGATACGATTTCGGAGGTGCCTTTCTGTCCATCTAACGTTGGCGCCAGCGCGCCCGCCCAGTTGATATCCGTCGGGAACTGGTCCTGGTAGACGCCGGGTTCCGTGGAGAAGCTCAGGTACATGCCGATTTTGCCGGCGGCGAACTGGGCGCGCAGCGGGTCGATATCCAGCGATTCCGCTCCCGGAAGAATGCTTCCGTCAGCATGCATTTGTTTGAAGTATTCGATTACTTGCGCATAAGGGGCAAAATCAAACTGTTTGGTTTTGAAATCGAACCCCAAACCCTGATATCCGCTGAGGGACAAAATTTCTCTGACGGAGCGGTCGAACGCCTGCTTCGGATTTTTAAAATTCAATGCAAAGCCGTAGATGCCCTCCGACTTGCCGACTTCGGTAATTTTCTTGGCGGCGTCGACCATTTCCTGAAGTGTGGCCGGCGGATTCGCGATTCCCGCTTTATTGAACAGATCCTGGTTATATACGAGTCTTAGCGTAAGGCCCGTGTTCGGCAGCGAATAAATTTGCCCGTCGAACCGGTTAACCCCGTCGATGAGGACGGATGAGAATTTCGCTTTCATGACGTCGGTCAAGTAGCCGTCGATCGGCTGCAGATACCCTTTTTTGTAGAAAGCTTCGGTATTGGCGCTTTTCAATCGCAAAATGTCCGGTGACTGGTTGCTGGAGAAAGCGATATCCACGCTTTGCGTGTAGTTTTCGGACATCACGGTCAATTCCACCTGAATGTTGTCCTCGTTCGTCTCGTTGAATTTCGCGACCATTTCTTTGATATATTCCTGGTCATGCCGGTCATCCGTCCAATATTTCAGTTGCACCGGCGCTGCTGCCGCATTCCCGCCCTCCTTCTCGTTGCTCGTCGTCTCTTTCGGCTCATTGGAGCCACTGCCGCCGCAAGCCGCCAGAGCCATGACCAGCACAAGGCTCGTTCCGAGCAGCATAGCTTTTTTCCACATAGACGTTTCCCCTTTCTTGTTTGCGATGCTCTTGTCTTCTTCTTTACTATAAAATCTCGGGCATGAAAAAGGAGTGGGGCAATCCCACTCTTTAGGGAAGCGATTTCATGATATTGACCGGTTTTGGGATTACTCCGGAGCATCCGGATGATAATCGGCTCTGAATTCCGAAGGGGTCATGCCGGTAATTCTTTTGAACATTTCGCTAAAATAACGCCGTTCTTCATAGCCTACCGCGGCCGACACCTCCTGCACCGATTTGCCTTCCACGAGCAAGGACTTGGCCAGGCGGATTCGTTCCTGATTGACGTATTGGGTTACCGTCGCCCCGGTGACTTTCTTGAACAGGCTGGAGTAATAGCTGACGCTGAGATGCACGTGCGCGGCGCACTCGGTCAATGTGACTTCACCGCTTAGCCGGCTTTGGATGAATTCCAGCGATTTGAAAATGATTTTCTGGCCCTCCGACAACGTGTTGCTGCGAATCAGATCCGTGCCTTCTCGGCACAATAGCGACAACTGCTGCTCCAGGCTGCTTAAGGGCATCGTCGAGGCGCCTCTCATCGTCCTAAACCGGGCGATCAGCGGTTGAACCTCCGAGAAAGGAGCCAGTTCGTATAAGGCCCGGATGACGGACGCAGCCAGCTCATCATACAAGCTGAGCAAATAATCCGGGTGGGGAGGCGGGGCTAGCTCTTGAAGGCGGACGGAAATACCGCATAAAAGCTGCGAAGCCCGCTCACCGTTGCCGGAACGCAATGCCAGCAACAGCTCATCCTTTTGCTCCAGGGATAACGGAGGCTGGCTCCCGGTTTCGGGCAGATCGCGAACGCCGATAGCGGCATTCCCTTCGCTGAAGATATGGTAGGCGAGCGCACGGTCCGCCTCCCGGTAGGCATCGGGAAGCTCGCTTGTCTGGCCGACCTGGCCGGAGACGCCGATGGACACCGTAAATGGAGTATATTTTTCGATATTTCGGCAGCAGGTTTCGGCAATCAAGGTAGCATCCTGCGGAACGCTATCGTTCATGAGCGCTAGAAACCGGTTGTTTCTCGCCCGGATGACTACGCACCGGCTGTATTGTCTTATCGTTTCCTCTACAATGTTTTGCAGAGAGAAGCGGATGAGCTCTGCCTCGCGGATCGATAGCTCGGCCGCCTGTTTCCGGAATTTATCAATCTCGATGAGCATGACGATAAAGCCGCGAGGCTCCAGGTCTATGCCAAGAAAATCCCACCGTTTGGACGCTTGCTCCCACGTTGTCCGATGGCTGACGAGCATGGCCAAATATTCCTGGCGAAGCACCGGCAAGCTTTCCCGCAGCTTCGACTCCATCAACCGATGGTTGATCAACTGAGATCGTTCCTCCAAGATGTGCGCTTTCGCCCGCAGCACCGTATTCAGAATGTCTTCCTCCGTAAACGGTTTGACGACGAAATCGAAAGCGCCGAGCTGCACGGCCTGCTGCGCGTATTCAAAGTCCGCGTACCCGCTGATCAGAATTACTTTGCAGCTGTGGCTCGATTCGAGCAAATGGCGCAGCATCGTCAGTCCGTCCATTTTGGGCATTCGGATATCGGTGATGACCAAATCGGGCTTAACCCGGCGCACAAGCTCCAGCCCGTCGCTTCCATTTGCCGATGCCCCTTTGATCGTGATCCCGTGGTCTTCCCAAGCGATCGCCGTCAAACCGTCGACGACGCTTTTAATGTCATCGATCACGCATAGGCTGATTTGTTCGTGTTCGTCATGATTCATGGGTCTGTTCTCCTCTCGGCGGCAGAGTTAAAGTTACGTTCGTTCCCCGATCCGGCTTGCTTTCCAGGAGCAAATTCGCGCGGTCGCCGTAATACAGCCGCAACCGGCTAATCAGGCTCCGAATCGCATATCCGTGCTCCGACGTTTGCTCCGGCTGTAAGGCAACCGCGTCTCGTCCCATCCCACGTCCATTGTCCGAAACCGTGATGACTCCCAGTTCCTTCTCCCGATCGAATGTTAAGCCAATCGTAATCCTGCCGCCGGTTTCCATATCCTTGAACCCGTGCAGGATGCTGTTTTCGGCCAGCGGCTGAAGCATGATCCGCGGGACCGGCCAAGTCAGCAGCCGCGAATCCTCTACTTGAATCTCATATTGAAATAACTCCGGGTAGCAAAGCGCTTGAATCTCCAAGTATTGCTTGACGTGCTCCAACTCTTTTTGCAGCGTCGTAATCTCGTTCCCTTTATTCAGGCCAAGCTGGAACAAACGGGACAAAGAAACGACCATGCGCTGGGATTCGTCGATTTGCCCAAGCTTCAGCTTCCAATAAACCGTGTTCAGCGTATTGTACAGGAAATGCGGATCCATTTGTGCGGACAAAGCCTTAATCTCGGCGGAACGCTTGCGGGTCTCCGCCTGCTTTACCTCCTCGATCAGCACAACGATTTGCTCCAGCATGCGGTTGAAGCGATACCCCACCTGTGCCAGCTCATCGTTCCCGTGTCCGGCGAATCTCGCGGTGAGGTCATTGGCTTCCACGCGTTTCATGACCTTTTGCAGCCCTTGCAGCGGGGCAAGCAAATAACGGGTCAACCCGCCGGAAATAAGCGCCGTGATCAGGAAGGCGCCTACGGTGATGCCGACGATCATCCATTTGACGTAGATCAGGTCTCTCAGCACATAGGATTTGGATTGCATCGTAACCATCGTCCAGTCCGCAATGCTCAGGCGGGCGTAATTCAACAAATAGTCATGGCGCTCGATTTTATAGGAAGCGCTTCCGGAGGCCGCGGTACGCTGTTGTAGTTCGCCCATTAAATTGCCGCGGTTTACCGCCTTCTGAACCAAGGCGTTATTTTCCGCATAAACCGGAACTCCATAGGCATTAAGCAAGAAACGCACGGCATCCTGCCCCGTCCCGGCCCCGACCAGGTTGCGAAACCCTTCCTCCCGGATATTGACGACGATGTAAACGTCCTTGACCGGGGTGTCGAAGATCGGCTCCAAAATGAGGGAAATCACCCGCTCTTTCCCCAAAAACAGCATATCCTCGTGCCCTTCAACCCACACGTTTTTATTCTCCTGCCTGACCCTCCCGTACAGCATCGTATCTTCAAATCGGCTCTGACGATTACGGTTCATGGTTAGCGGATAAAACTCGCCGATCGGCGTCGAGATGTAAATGGAATGGATGAGCGGTTCGGCAATCCGGGCCTGCGAAAATACGTTGTCCAGATCGGCCAGATGGGTATAATAGCGGCCCGCCTCCCCCGTCGAGGCGTCCTTAAGCATGCCGCGAAAGGGCTGGCTCAGCATGAACGTCATCATGATGATCATCAGCTTGTTCAATTTCTCGTCGACGATTTGCGCGGATTTGATGACCGTATCCTGCGTTAGGTTTAAGGCATTCTTCTGCAAAATATTGGCCGAGATGGAGTATGAGAAACCTCCGGTGATAAGAATCGATAGAATGATTACGATCAGAAATGCCGATTTCAGCTTGCCGCGGAACGTACGGCTTCTCAAGAAATTCATGGGATCCCGCCTTATTTAGTAAAGGATAAGTAGCTAGACCGGGTTTTATTTCCTTGATTATGTCATGACGCTCCGTCTTCAACAAGAACATCGCTTACGGGCAGTCGATCTACCGCACCTGAATCGTAATTTTGTCTCCCTCATGCGGGAGAGGAGTTGGCGCAACAGAAAAAGGGCCTGCCGGAGGCGCGTTCAGCCTGCGGCAAACCCTTTTCTATCTTAATATCAGCTTGTTATCTGCCGACGAACCCCATCAAACGCTGTACGTCCTGCAGCGTTTTGTCCGCCACTTCGGAGGCTCTTTCGGCGCCTTGGCGCAAAATATTCCGCAGCTCGCCGGACTCGCGAATGTCGCGGTAACGTTGTTGAAGAGGCTCCAATACGCCGACGACCGCTTCGGCCAAATCCTTCTTGAACGGGCCGTACATTTGGCCTTCGTAACGTTGCTCCACTTCGGCGATCGACAGGCCGGAGCATTGGCTGAAGATCGTAATCAGGTTGCTGACCTCCGGTTTGTTCGCCGGATCGAATTTGACTTCGCGGCCGGAATCGGTGGTCGCCCGGCTGACCTTCTTGCGAATCTCGTCCGGCGTATCCAGAAGGGCGATATAGCTGCCCGGGTTCGGGTTGCTTTTGCTCATTTTTTTGGAGGCATCGTCAAGGGACATGATCCGCGCCCCCACTTTCGGAATATACGGCTCCGGCAGCGTAAAGTAATCGCCGAACCGGCTGTTGAAGCGTCCGGCCAGGTCGCGGGTCAGCTCCAGATGCTGCTTCTGGTCTTCTCCGACCGGCACCAGGTCGGCATTGTAGATCAGGATATCCGCCGCCATCAAGGCCGGATAAACAAACAGTCCCGCTCCGACCGATTCCTTGCCGGCCGACTTGTCTTTGAACTGCGTCATACGCTCCAGTTCCCCCATCGAGGTGAGCGTCGTCAGCAGCCATCCGAGCTGCGCATGCTGCATCACGTGGGATTGCAGGTAAACGTTGGCTTTGCTCGGGTCGATGCCGGCGGCGATATACAGCGCCGCCACCGATTCGGATTGCTCCGTCAAAGCGGCCGGTTCCTGCGGAACCGTAATGGCGTGAAGATCCACGACCATAAAATTGCAGGCATAGTCATGCTGCAGGGTCACGAAGTTTTTGATGGCTCCGATGTAATTGCCAAGCGTCAGCTTGCCGCTAGGCTGAATGCCGGACAGTACTTTTTTCATAGCGAATTTCCTCCTCCATATGATTCATGTTCTTTGTGTGCAAGCCGTTGGCTTTGCCGTAGAAAATGCAAAAAGGCCCCACGCCCGCAAGGGACGTGAGACCGTGGTGCCACCCTTATTCGCCGAATCCCGGCAGAGCTATGTTCGAACAGAGCCCGCCCGGCCATTCGGCCTTTCCTGAATCCTTAACGTGGATCAACCCGGCCGGCATACTGGAAAAGGAACCCCGTCCTTTTGCGTTCTGCCCGGCACTCCGAGGCCCATTCGGCTAAAGCTTCTCCGCCGGTTCGCATCAACCACCGGCTTTCTGCAGGAGGAATACTTCGCTTACTTCCCCTCATCATCGCATTGTTTATAAGGAAGTTCAAAAAATCATCTTTGGATCACGAAGCAGATCAAGAAGCAGACTCGACGTCGAATCTTGAATTCAGCCGGGCCTTCCGTTGCTCACGTAGATCCCTCTACGCTCCGCTACTCAGTCCCTGGCTTCATCCAACCTTCTCGGTGCTCCAAACCCGACTTTTTGAACCTTCATTGAACTAGCGCATCTTGCGCTTTTATTGTTATCATCATAAAATGTCACCCGTGGCCATGTCAAATCCATTTTTCGTCCACCGGAAAAAGTGTTATGATAAGTCTAGCTTAAGGAACTGTTGATTAGAGGTTGTTCAAAAAGCGACTTTTTGAACACGTACTATTATGTGGGAAAAGGAGCAACGATATGAAAAAGGTGACCAAAGGGCAATGGAACGGTTACGATACGTACATCTTACATAGCCGCGAACTTGAAGTCACGCTGCTACCCCGCCTTGGCAATAACGTGATTCGTATATGGGACAATGTCCAGCAGCGCGATGTGCTGCGGCATCCGGAAGAAAGCGAGCTTGATTTCTATCTGCAAAAGCCCTACCATTTCGGCATCCCCCTGTTGGCTCCTCCGGGGCGAATCCGCAAAGGGCATTTCACCTATGCCGGGCAGGAATACCAGTTTGACCGCAACACGGCGAACGACAATCATATTCATGGGTTGCACCGCACGCAGAGCTGGTGCGTCAGCGATATCGAGGAGGATGATGAAGGCTGCGCCATTACGACCGAATTCATGACCTCCGACGATCCGGGCTGGATCCGGCAGTACCCTGAGCCGCTCAAGCTGGAAATGACTTTAAGACTGCAGGGCGCTTCTTTAAAGCAAACTTTTAAAATTACCCATCTGGGACAAAACGCCGCTCCATTTGGCTTGGGGCTGCATACATGGTTCCTGATCGACGGCGAGCCGGGACGCTGGAAACTTAATTTGCCGGTCTCCGACCTCTTTTTGTCGGACGAGGAGAACATTCCTACGGGCGAAACCGCTCCGTTGGGGCCTTGGGACGCTTTGAACGCGAGCATGAATTTGCAGGACGTCAATTGCGATACCATGCTGCGCATCGGAGACAAGCCCGTGGAAGCCTTGTTGACGAGAGACGATGGATATGGATTGCGCTATTCGGCCGATCCGGAGCATTTCAAATTCTGGGTCATCTACTCCAAAGGGGAAGCCGACCAGTTTCTTTGCATCGAGCCCTATACCTGGCTGCCGGATGCTCCGAACATCGATTTGCCGGCCAGCGAGACGGGTTTGATCGAACTGCGGCCGCAGCAAACGCTGGAACTGAACATTAACCTGGATCTGGTTTACCCGGACGGATCCGCAACGTAAATCGCTTATCAAACGGCTCTTCTTCAAGAGCAAACGACTTGACCGCCTTCCTTCGGAGGGCGGTTTTTGATTTGCCGGATTCAGGCATCCAGAATCCGGTCATTGGAAGAAATGCAATAATTACCACTGCTATAGTTTTAACTTGGTCCGCATATTTTGCGTCCTACGAACCATACTAACATCACAAACGCCAAAGGAGGTGACAACTATGGCAGGTCAAAGCCGCGGAAGCCGTAATAACCTTATCGTTCCTCAAGCTACCTCTGCGCTGCAACAAATGAAAATGGAAGCAGCTCAGGAATTGGGCGTACAAATTCCGCAAGACGGTTACTACGGGAACTATACTTCCCGTGAAACCGGTTCTCTCGGGGGCTACATCACTAAACGTTTGGTTCAAATGGCGGAGCAGCAATTGTCGGGTCGTTCGAACCTGTAACTTGCATTCTCCTATTTACCACTATAGAAACAGGCGGTCTGCGTGAGCAGACCGCCTGTTTCACGTTACGAAAGCATATTGCTTAAAGTACCGAACAGCCTATGTAGCTTATGAGATAAAATTTATGAGGTCATATCCTTGTATGTATGGGTTTGCTCCTTATGCGAATACCGCTGGATCAACAAATTGGCCATGTTATAGTTGGATTCCATCACGGCGTCGATCATGACCGTTCCCTGTCGAAGCGCAAATTCGTAACTGATCTCTCCATGCGTCCAGCAACGCTTGAATTTCAAGGCCTGAATCGCCATCGCGCGAAATGACTGCCTTTGATCCGCATTCAAGCCCCGGCCCTCCTCGGCAAGCTGGCCGTTTCTCCCGGCGATCGGATTGTGGCGGATTCCAAATTTCCCGACGGTGTTGTTGCGGATTTGCAAAAATACGGTACCCGATGTTAGCCCGGCAAGCTCCTCTTCCAGCTCTTTGAACACCATATCCACTTGTCTGGCGAGTGAAATCTGTTCGGTCTTCAGCATATCCACCCTCCCTTCCATGTTATTCCCCAATAGCATAGGGCTTACGTCACATTATAGTCCATTATCAGGAAATGTTCAACAATATACTACAAAATTGGTTAAATATTACTGATGAAAAAGCAGACTTTATCCTCTTTTGTTCCACGCTTCGACATGCCCGGCGACACAAAAACCGCCAAGCGCGTAGGATTGTCGGCTGAATGCGCGCAAAAGCGGGTCCTCCGAAGAGGACCCGCTTGAATGGGCCAATAGAGCCATCCCATTTATTTCGTCAATTCCAGGAACGCATCGACGTCCGCCACCGACAACGCCATCGCATCGCGCCAGAAATCCGGCTTCGTCAAGTCGACGCCAAGATGCTTGGCGGCCAGCTCCTCGACGGTCATGCGGCCGGTATCTTCCAGCAGCGCGTCATATTTGGCGGCAAAGCCTTGACCTTCCCGCTGAGCCAGTGCATAGATGCCGGTGCTGAACATGTAGCCGAAGGTGTACGGGAAGTTGTAAAACGGCACGCCCGTAATATAGAAATGCAGCTTGGACGCCCAGAAATGCGGATGATAATTGCCCAGCGCATCTTGGTAAGCTTCGCGCTGCGCTTCCTCCATCAATGCCGACAACTCCTCGGCATCCAGTACGCCCTGCCGGCGTTTCTCGTAGAAGCGGGTTTCAAACAGGAAGCGGGCATGGATGTTCATGTAGAAGCTGATCGAATTCTGAACTTTGTCGGCGAGCAGAACGATTCTCTCTTGATCGTTAGCCGCATTCTTCACGAAAGCATCGGCCAAAATCATCTCCGCAAAAGTCGAAGCGGTTTCCGCCACGTTCATGGCATAATCCTGGTTGAATATCGGCAGCTCTTCCATCACGCTCTGGTGATAGGCGTGCCCCAACTCGTGGGCCAGCGTATATACGTTGGAGATCGTGCCGCCGAACGTCATGAAGATCCGGGTTTGCTTGCTCTTCGGCAGCGACGTGCAGAACCCGCCCGGACGTTTGCCGGGACGATCCTCCGCTTCGATCCAGCGGTTCTCGAACGCCTTGACGGCAAACTCGGCCAGCTTCGGACTGAAGTTGCCGAATTGCTTGACGATATCCTCGGCGCCTTGCTCATACGTGATTTTGCTCGTCACTTGGCCGAGCGGAGAATCCACGTCCGTCCAGTTCAGCTTCTCTACGCCAAGCAGCTTCGCTTTGCGTTTCAGGTATACGGCGAACTTCGGTTTATTCTCTTCGATGACCTGCCACATGGCATCCAGCGTTGCTTTGGACATCCGGTTAATGGCCAGCGGTTCCTTCAGAATGTCGTCCCACCCGCGTTTCTCGTACAGCTTCAACCGGAAGCCGGCTAAACGGTTCAGCGTGTCCGCGCAGTAATCCGCGGATTTCCCCCACGCTTCCTCCCAGCTGGCAAAGACGCGCTCCCGCACGTTCCGGTCCGGATCATCCAGCTTGTTGGCCGCCTGGCCGACGGATAACCTTTTAACTTCGCCGCCCGCTTCCTCAAACGGCACTTCGACTTTTGCGACGATCGTGTCGTAATGCTGGCTCCAGCCGTGGTAACCGTCCACCGCCAGATCGGAAATCAAGGTCTCCAGCTCCGGCGGCAGCTTCTCCCGGGCCTCGCTGCGTTTCTCGTCAAGCACAAACGAGATCGGGGCGATTTCTTCCCGGGCCATCCAGGAGTTCCACACCTCGTCCCCGGTCATGCGCAGGACATTATAGAACAGCGTCATTACATTGGTGAAGGAAGCGTTTAGGGAAGTCACTTTGGCATCCAGTTGGATCGCCTTTTTATCGTGTTGGTCCTGTGCCGTTAAACAGCCCACAAAGCTGTTCGATTCGGCCAGCTTGGCCGCAGCGTTTTGCAGGCCTTCGATCAATCCGTCAAACGTCTTCGTGTCCTCCAGGGACCCCGGAGCTCCCATTTCGTTGATTTGGGCCTGATAGTGGGCGATTTCCCGCTCCAGTTCATCAAGTTGGTTGCGGAAGGCGGAAGAAGAAGAGCCTCCCGGAAAAACGGATTCCAGTTCCCATGTGGGTTGAAGCGGTCCCTTGAATAATGTCATGAGTATTGTTCCATCCTTTCTTCATCGTTAATATTGATGGCTTATAGGGTAAAAGTGTATGCTATTATATAGCTACCAGCCTGACAGGAGGGATATTCTTATGAAGCCGCTACAAATTTCGGCGGATACAGCCGTTAAATTAGCAGCAAGGCTCAAAGTGCCGATTGAGCACCTGATGCATATGCCGCAGCACATTTTATTGCAGAAGATCGCGGAACTGGCCAAGGAGGAAGCGGGCAGCCCGCCTGCACAATCCGAAGCTGATAGTAAAGATTCAAAGCCGTCATGATCCCGTTTAACCGATCTTGGCCCTATGATGTGGTCATGGGGGATGTGTATGTACACGCATGTCCGTTCTGCTCCAGCAGCAACGTGCTGCTGCCGCTGAAGCCGCTGGAACTGAAGTCGATACATGAGGGGAAGAAGAAGCTGCTCGTTTTCCCTTGCTGCGGAAATAAAGTTACCGTGTTGGATTGCGACAACGATTATTTATTGACCGATACCGTAATCCGGTAACCCGAATAGATCTTACAGTTAGGGCCGTTCTACCAAGAACGGCCCTTCGTTGTATGGGAGCAATTCTTATTGCCGCATCTCTTCGGGCAGCTCATGCCCGCCGTTCAGCATTTCCTCGCGCAGCAGCGCCCATTGCTCCCGGGATGCCCGGATCATGGCCGCGTCCATGATTCGTTTATCGTTAATCACACGCGAGAACCATTTGACCGCTTCGTTGAAATTGCCGACCCGGCGATGAAGCTCGCCGATCAGGTACATCAACCGGGCATCGCTGCCTCCGACCCCTTCGTTTTCATAAACGCGAATATAGGATTCCAGGGAATACTCCAGAAAACGCCGCTCTTGCTCCTGATTGCTCCGATACCGGTACAGCCAGGCGATATGATGCAGCAGACTGGCGATGATCCGATCCGTTTCGCCGACGGTTTGCGCGCAAATCAGCGCAAGCTTGTACGCTTCCAAGGCATCTTCCCAGTCGCGGTGCCCGCCGTAGCTCTTCTGGTTGAAACGGCTGCCGATCTCTTCCTGAAAACGGGCCCGTTGGCGGTCGGTCAGCCGCGCCAGCGAGTTTTCCGTCGAAGCGAAACCGCAGGCGGGGCAAACCCGAACTACATAATAATCGGGATTCTCATTCTGATAATAACCGCAAAAGTCCGTGTCCGTTCGCACGGCCCGTTTGAAGCTGGGACGAACGCGCGAGCTCGAAAATTCTTGTTGGCAGTGGATGCAAGTAACTTTGATCTGATAAAGAGGTTCAAGTGCCAATTCTCCTACTTCCTTTCCAAAATGTCCGCCCTGCGGATCGTTCGTTGTCTTCTAGGGTGTGTTCACAAAGTGAAAAGCGGGCCCGGACAACCGCTCCAATACAAATCCCCGCAGCGGTTCGTCAATTCCGATCTCCTCCAGCGCGGCGCGCATGCAAGCCAGCCAGGCCTCGGCCCGCTCCGGGGTCACCGGAAACGGCAAGTGCCGCGCACGCATCATCGGATGACCCACTGCTTCGGAGTACAGGGAAGGCCCCCCAAAAAACTGTGTCAAGAACATATACTGCTTCTCCATCACCGGGGTAATATCCTCCGGGAATAAAGGCCCAAGCAAGGGTTCGCGCTGAACTCGGGGATAAAAAGCTTCCACCAGCCTGCGAATCGCCTGCTCTCCGCCCAGATTTTCGTAAATGCTCAGGTTTGGATCCATTCGCTCACCGCTGCTTTCCTTTTGGTCTTGTCACACCATATCCTTGGGTCAGCTTACTTTCTATATTATAGCAAAAAAAAATAAAAGCTCCTACCGGAGCTTCTATCTGTCAGTTATGTCGCCAAGCTATCAGTAACTGCGCCAATCCTCTTCACCGGAATGGACGAGAGAGGCGCGGATAACGTAAACAAAAGCACATACGAGAACACCTGCAACAATGCTCATGATCATCACTCCATCCATAAAATTGGGCTCCTGCGAAGTCAATGAATGTATCGTAGCTGGTTCTAAAGATCCAAATTGGTCTTCTAGAATCATTTTAACATAGAAACGCGGAAATATCAGCCTTCTCTGCAATCGCTTCCTTTATTTTTTTGTGCTGTTTGTCCCATCGCAAACATAAAATTCACTATATGTGCGTGTTCAAAAAGTCGGGTTTTCAGGATCGAGAAGGTTGGATGAAGCTAGGGACTGAGTAGCAGAGCGTAGCTGGAGGCTACGTGAGCAAGGGAAGTCCCGGCTGAATTCAAGATTCGATGTCGAATCCACTTCATGATTTGCTTCGTCCTGGAAAGACGACTTTTTGAACAACCTCTATAACTCGGGTGTGGAGGCGGTGCTATGTTCGTTAAACGCTTGACCGCTTTGTTGTTTATAGGCTCAGCGCTATTATTGGCCGTACTGATGATCGGCTATCCCGAAGCATCCTGGCAGGCCGGAGTCCGCGGTTTGGCCATTTGGTGGGACGTGCTGTTCCCGTCCCTTTTCCCTTTCTTCGTCATATCCGAAGTGCTGCTCGGCTTCGGCATCGTGCATTTTCTCGGCAAACTGCTTGATCCGCTCATGAAGCCTCTGTTCCGCATCCCCGGCAGCGGCGGATTCGTGCTGGCCATGGGTTTTGCCTCCGGATATCCCGTCAGCGCCAAGCTGGCGACCAAGCTTCGTGAGCAGCGATTAGTCTCCCGCACCGAAGGGGAGCGTCTCGTCGCATTTACGACTTCCTCCGATCCGATCTTTTTGATCGGGGCCGTGTCGGTCGGCTTCTTCGGCAACCCGAAGCTCGCCGGAGCGTTGGCCTTGGCGCACTACGGCGGCGCGCTTTTGATCGGGCTGCTGATGCGGTTCTACCGCCCGGCCACCCCCGAATCGGAGGGCAAAGGCCAAGCCGCTCCCCCCGAACGCTTCAGCTTCAGGTTGGCACTGCGGACGATGCACGAAGCTCGGCTGCAGGATGGCCGCAGCGTGGGCGAGTTGCTGCGGCAGGCGATCGTCTCCTCCCTGCAGCTGATGGCCGTCGTTGGCGGGCTTGTCGTGTTCTTCTCGGTCATCCTTGAGGTGCTGACCGCCTCTGGATTCATGAATTCGCTATATTTGGCGGTGAGCCGCCTGCTTCCTCTGGCCGGGCTGCCCTCCGGGCTGGCGGAGCCGCTCGTCGGCGGCTTGTTCGAGGTGACGTTGGGCACCAGAGCATCCGCTGCTCCGGAAACGATCCCGCTGGTGTACAAGGCGGCGGCAGCCGCGTTTATCTTGTCCTGGGGCGGCCTGTCGGTACACGCCCAGGTAGCCAGCATTTTAAACGGAGCGGACTTGCGCTATCTCCCGTTCCTGATCGCTCGTATTCTTCATGCCGTTGGCTCGGCCGGATTGCTGCTCTTGATCTGGAAACCGGTCATGGGAACCGCCCCGGCATGGGAGCAATTTACGGGCCGAGTCGCAGGGCCGCTTTATGGGTGGAGCGGATTTCCGGAAGCCCTGCGGATTTTACTGATTGCGCTGGCCATACTGCTTATTTTGTCTTTCCTGACCAGAATCATTCGCCGGCTGGGCTACAGGCCGAAAAACTAGCCGTCCCTTCCGCATTTCTCCTCGAAAGCCTAGGCGCGGCCGGAAAATGAAACGTTGTGTTCTGCTATCGAATTGATTATGATCTTTACAAAAGGATCTTCAAAGGAGCTTGTCATCTTGAGATATTATGTTCTTGACCGTGGTGATCAATTATCCGCCGAATTAAGCGAGTCCTTCCATAAACTCGCAGCCCAGCAAGGTCTCGAGCTGGATGCGAAATCCCCGGATATCGTCGTCTCCATCGGCGGAGACGGTACGATGCTTCATGCCTTCCATACGTTTATCGATCAAATCTCCTCTATCGCTTTCGTCGGGATCCATACCGGCCATCTCGGTTTCTACGCGGATTGGAAGGCCGATGAAATCCCCGAGCTCGTTCAGATGATGAGCGGCCATGCCGACCCGGGACTGCTCAAACCTCGGATCGTCCGCTATCCGCTCATTGAGCTGGAGATCCGGAAAAGGTCGGAAAACGCTACCTACATATGTTTGAACGAATTTACGCTAAAAGGCGTGGACGGCACCGTAGTCGCTCAAGTGGACATCAACGACCAAATGTTCGAGATGTTCCGCGGCGACGGAATTTGCGTATCTACCCCGTCCGGCAGCACCGCTTATAACAAGAGCTTGGGAGGCGCGATGCTGCACCCTACGATCGAAGCGCTGCAGGTGACGGAAATCGCCTCGATCAACAATCGCGTGTTCCGCACGTTGGGCTCGCCGCTGGTCCTGCCTAAGCATCACCATTGCGATATTTACTCGCGCAAAGAACAAAATCTGCTGCTGACGATCGACCATGTCAATTTGCCCATGGATGATTTGATTTCCGTGCGCTGTCAGGTGTCCGAGCAGAAAATCAGCTTTGTCCGTTACCGCCCGTTTCCTTTTTGGAATCGGGTACGCAATGCTTTCCTGGGATAAGAAACCGGACAAGCTCCGAAATACTTTAGTAAAGGAAGAATAGAATATGATCATGACTTATATCCGCAAGTACGCCTTGATTCCCCTGTTATCCCTAACCCTGCTGGGCTTGCCGCAAGCGGCCGGTGCAGCGGATTCGGCCGGTACGACCGGAGGTTTGGTCGTCAACCTGAACGAAACGGCGGAGAACTCCGATCTCCTGGTGCTCCAGGAGGTTCTGGACTATTTGGAGGCTTACAATATCGAGGGCGTGGAGCGGCAAGATTTCCTGGACAATGCCATCCGGGGCATGGTCTATTCGCTCGATGATCCGTATAGCGATTATTTTACGCAGGAAGAACTGCAAAGCTTTGAGGACGGGTTAAATCAAGAGTATGTCGGGATCGGGGTCACGCTTCGTTATCATTCGGATCACATGTATGTCACCGATGTGCTGAAGAATTCTCCCGCCGCCAAAGCGGGGATTCTGCAGGGCGATATCATCACCAAGGTGGACGGGCTTCCGGTAACAAGCAGCGAAGATACGCTGCGTATCCAGGGGGAAGAGAACACGCAGGTCAAAATTACGGTAAACCGCAGCGGACAAAACCTTGTTTATCCGATTACCCGAGGCCAATTTTCGCTTCCAGCGGTAACCTCCAGCCTGATTCCCTCCAGCAAGGTCGGATATATTGCCGTCTCCTCGTTCAGCGAAACGGCGGACGAGGAGTTTGCGGACGCATTGAAGAGTCTCCGCCAGAAAGGGATCGGCTCGCTTGTGCTGGATCTGCGCGATAACCTGGGCGGCTATGTGGAATCAGCGGCCAATATTGCCAAACATTTCATGAAGGAAGGCATCCTGATGTACACCGCCGACCAAAGCGAGGAGCTGCAGCCGGTAACCATCACGAACGGCGAAGATATGGGCATGCCTGTCGTTATCCTGACCAACGCGCTCACGGCCAGCGCCTCGGAAATCTTGACGGGGGCGTTGCGGGACAACGATCTCGCCACTGTTGTCGGATCGCAAACGTACGGCAAAGCGCGTATCCAAAACGTGTTCAACCTATCCAACGGAAGCTCCCTGAAGTTGACCGTGCAAGCCTACCTGACGCCGAATATGGAGGATTTTAATCACGTCGGGCTGAAGCCGGACATTGAAATCGACAATAACGCGGCTGCCCAACTGATTACGGGCTTGTATCAAGCGGGGGTAAGGCATATGGAAGTCAGCGGCGGGCCTGCGACCTTGAAGATCAACGGCACGGCCTTCCCCGGATATATCGACGTGATCCAAAATGGCAACAAAATTTATGCCCCGGCCCGCATGCTGGCCGCCTTGGCGAAGAGTACGCCGACCTGGTCTTCCAGCTTGCAAAAGCTGACGATCACGGACGGCAACGGCAAGCCATCCGGCTTTACCGTAGCTGGCAAAACGGTCAAGCTGGTAGACAACGAATCTTATCTCGAGCTGCATGAATTCCAGAAGAAAGTGCCGAATGTGAGTTGGAGTTATACGCAAGGCCAATTGAAATTATCGTTCAAATCATAATCAGTCGGTGCGAAAAGCCAACTTAAAAAACGCCTGCGGAATGCTTCGTTCCGCAGGCGTTTTTGTGTACCTCGTTATTACAGTCTTCTTTAATTCGCCACCAAAGTTCTCTTCCATACTCCAAGGATAAGCGCGGAAACGGCCGAGCCGATCAACACCGCGAGCATAAACAGTAAAGCATGATTGGCGAGAACCGCAACGAAAATGCCGCCATGCGGCGCAGGAACGTTAATCTTCCACAGCTGGGTCAGCCCTCCCGCGATCGCCGAGCCGAGAATACAGGAAGTCAGCACGCGCAACGGGTCGGAAGCGGCAAACGGAATGGCGCCTTCCGTGATAAAGGAAAGGCCCAGTACGTAGTTCGTCAACCCGGATTTGCGCTCCTGTTCTGTAAATTTGCGCTTAAAGAACGTAGTCGCCATAGCGATCGCCAGCGGAGGAACCATCCCTCCGGCCATGACGGCCGCCATCATCAATCCGTTGGTGTTTCCGCTCGACGTAAACACCCCGATCGCGAAAGTGTAGGCCGCTTTATTAAAAGGCCCTCCCATATCGATCGCCATCATGCCGCCCAAGACGAGTCCAAGTAGGACCATATTTCCGGTACCCAGGTGATTCAACGCATCAATCAGTCCAAGGTTGATGTAGCTGAAGATCGGATCGATTACGAAGAACATGACGGAGCCCGCGATCAACAGGCCGAATATAGGATACAGCAATATCGGTTTCAGGCCTTCAAGCGCTTTCGGCAATCCGGCAAAAACCTTGCGCAGCCCGATCACCACATACCCGGCCAGAAAACCAGCCGCAAGGCCCCCAAGGAAGCCAGCGTTGGAGTTGACCGCCATCAGACCCCCGACCATCCCCGGCATCAGGGCCGGACGGTCGCCGATACTAAAAGCGATGAAGCCGGCCAGGATCGGAATCAGGAAATGGAAGGCTCCGGTTCCGCCGCCGATCGTTTGCAGCAGTTGGAACAGCGGGCTGTTCTCCCCGGCAACCTGCTCAATCAGGAAGGAGACCGCGAGCAGGATCCCGCCGCCTACGACAAAAGGCAGCATATGAGAGATTCCGCTCATCAAGTCTTTGTAAATTTTGCTGCGCCCGCTTGGGCCGCCAGCTCCGTTTTCCGAAGGCGCACGGCCTTCGCTGCGGTAGATGGGCGCCTCCCCGTTCACCGCTTTCCGAATCAGCTCCTCAGGCTTGCGGATGCCGTCGCTGACCGATCTTTGCAATACCGGCTTACCGTCAAACCGGGCCATCTCCACGTTTTTGTCAGCCGCTACAATAACGGCTTTGGCGCGGCGGATTTCATCGGCAGTCAGCACATTTTGCGCACCCTCAGAACCGTTGGTTTCGACGCGAATGCGCACCCCCATCTCCCGGGCTTTTTTCTTCAATGAATCTTCGGCCATGAACGTATGGGCGATCCCTGTCGGACAGGCGGTAACCGCGACAACGAACGGCTCCGCGTCCACTGATCCGCTGGTCTTGTCGGTAGTTTGCGCCCCGTTCCTAACGGCATCCCCGCCGGTCTCATTGATGCTATCGCCGCTGTTCCCAGCGGCACCATTCGCCTCCGCCTGCTTGGCCGCCTCTTCCTCGTTCTGTCTGGCGTCAAATAAAGCCGCCACTTCATCCGGTGTTTTCGCGTCCTTCAGCTTGGCGATAAAATCACCGTCAATCAACAGCCTGGAAAGTGCGGCCAGTGTGCGAAGATGGGGATTTCCCGCGCCTTCCGGGGCGGCGATCATAAAGAACAAATGAACGGGCTCGCCGTCCAGGGAATCGAAATCCACCCCTTTGCGGCTTTTGGCGAATACGACGGTCGGTTCATTCACGGCCACGGTCTTGGCATGAGGCATGGCAATTCCCCCGCCGATGCCGGTACTTGATTGTTCCTCACGTTTGAAGATCGCTTCTTTAAACTTCGCGGAATCATTGATTCTGCCGCTTGCCGCCAGGCTGGCGATCAACTCGTTGATCGCTGCCTCTTTACTCTCGGTCTGTAAATCCATAATCATCGTTTCTTTGATCATCAGGTCCGTAATTCTCATGGTACACACTCCTCTAAAAGGATCTATCAAGCTCTGTTGCGTTCTGACATGGTTATCCCTTGATTACTTTTGTTTTCTCGGTTATCGGCCCGCGCCAGGAGTCCGGCAGCGATTCGGTGATGAGAACCGCTTCCTCCAGATCGAACAATTTCGCAAACGCGATATCGCCGATCTTGCTCGAGTCGGCTAGCACATAGGTGCGGCCGGAAAGCTGGTGAGCTCGTCTTTTAATGAGAGCCTCCTCCGGATCGGGCGTAGTGTACCCCATCTCGGCATCAACTCCGTTCGTCCCCAGAAAACATTTGTCGAACCGAAAATTATCCATGTTCTGAAGCGCTATGCTGCCGATAACGGCTTTGGTATGCATCTTCATCATCCCGCCCAGCAAATAGCTTCTGATGTTTTTGCTTACGAGCGCTTCGACATGGGACAGACCATTCGTTACGACGGTTACATCCTTAGCTTCAATAAAGGAAATCATAGCCAACGTGGTGGTCCCGGCATCCAGATAAATGCATTCGCCATCCACAAGCTGGTTTGCTGCCAAACGGGCGATGAGATTTTTTTGTTGAATGTTTTTGAACGTTTTTTCCTCAATACCCGGCTCCCATCTTTTCTGATTCACCAGAGTAGCACCGCCATGAATCCGCTTCAGCAGTTTCCGATCCTCAAGGTCGACAAGATCGCGCCTCACGGTTGATTCCGAAGCGTCAAGCAGCTCGACCAGCTCCTGGAGCTTTACGACACCACGTTCTTGTAAGCGCTTGATAATTAATTCGTATCTTTCTTCTGTAAGCATTTTCATCCTCCATCCGCTTCTATAATATCATATTATCTATTAAAATCAATCATAACAATCCATAAACGTTCGAACTCATTCAAAACAAGAACAACCGTAGATGGGAGGTGTGAAGTATACAGGGGTGCGGGAACGGATGTGAAGAATTCGGACAGAGGAATACGATACGAGGGATGCGGATATGGGAAGTAACGGTTGGAAGTGGGGAGAGAAATGCAGAGAAGATGAATGCCGACTGGAAAACAGGATATGAGAACCCAGGAAATGCGGGGCAGAAAGTGCGGATGTCGGAATACGGGAGCGGGAAGCGCAATATAGAAAGCTAGCTAGGATAGGGGGAGTGAGGACAGAGGAAGAAGAGGGTAGGGGGAAGAAAGATGCGGAAAGTAAGTTTGAAAGCGCAGATGTTCCAGTGAGATACAGCCAACTCGCGGAAAAACCTGCAAGAATGCAGCTTGTTTCCTCCGGTAACATGCTTTCCCTACAAATTTCTGCAAATGTACAGGTATTTGGAGCTTATCAACGCAAAATGGGCTCGAGGCTGAAAAAACCTGCATTTTTGCAGGAATTTCAACATACGCCGCCCTACAAACCCGGGTCTCCTCCCCAACCTCGAACGCAGGCAACTACTTGTGGACACTTGCGGACTACTTGTAGACTACTTGTGGTTCGTGCCGTGGGCCGCCCCCGTTTCCGCATGATTGTCTTTCGTCTTCTGCAGCACGAAATATTTGCAGCCGAAATTGCAGTACTCGTTGATGTAATCCGTTATACCGGAATACGCCGTATCCCGGTTCGCCTTCGGGTGATTATCCCGCAGGAAGCCCTTCAGGCGGAGCTTCTCGTAACCCCAGTCGCCGATAATGTAATCGTAGCGGTCGAGCACTTCGCTGTATCGTTGCTTAAATGCCTCCGGATCCCAGGCATCCTTGTAATTCTGGATAAGTTCATAAGTTCTGCCGCCGATTTGAATCAAGGGCGCTTCCTCCTTTGCAAACTTCGCTTATGACATTGAAGCCGGCTGGCTTGCTTTGCTCTTGGCCGAGTTGACCTGTTCATGAGCATGATAGGAACTGCGAACGAGCGGTCCGGATTCCACGTGGCTGAAGCCGCGCTTCATGCCCTCTTCCTTCAGTTCGGCGAATTGCTCCGGCTTGTAATAGTTCTCCACGCGCAGATGCTGCGGCGAGGGCTGCAAATATTGGCCGATCGTCAAGATATCGCAGTCCACAGCCCGCAAATCGTCCATCGCCTGAAGAATCTCGTCCCATTCCTCGCCGACGCCCAGCATAATGCTCGACTTCGTCGGGATGTCCGGCTTCATGGCCTTGGCCCGCTGCAGCAGCTCCAGGGAGCGCCGATATTTCGCTTTGGCCCGCACGCGGTCGGACAGCCGTTCGACCGTTTCGATATTGTGATTCAAAATATCGGGCTTGGCTTCCATCACGATGCGCAAAGCTTCTTCATCGCCCTGAAAATCGGGGATCAGCACCTCGACGCTGCAAAGGGGCAGGCGTTCGCGCAACGCGGCGATCGTGCCGGCAAAAATACTGGCCCCGCCGTCCTTCAGATCATCGCGGGCTACGCTCGTCACGACGCAATGCCGCAAATTCATTTGCTCCGCGGCCTCGGCGACGCGCTGCGGTTCCTGAAGATCCAATTCGGTCGGCAGGCCGGTATTGACCGCGCAGAAGCGGCAAGCACGGGTGCAGATATCGCCTAAAATCATAAACGTGGCCGTGCGATTGGCCCAGCATTCATATATATTCGGACAACGCGCTTCCTCGCACACGGTATGTAAGGTTTTGGAGCGCATCATATTTTTGATGTCCTGATAGTTATCGCCTGTAGTTAGCTTGATACGGATCCAATCCGGTTTCGGTTCCTGGATTTGTTTTGCCAAGGCACAAGACCCTCTTTCTTTTGAAATAAGCCGTAGCGCCCTTTATTATACCATGAATCCGCTGGAAAAACCTACTTCGCGAGATGGAATAAAAACACAGCCTTTGCTCCAACCTAAGGAGGCACTAATAACGTGCAAGAAAACCCGGTGAAGGAGGAATTCTTACCTTGAGGTCTCATCTGCTTACCCGCGGCAAATGGTTCCGGTGCTTAGCATGCTTAGGCCTGCTGATTTCTTCGTGGACGGTCCCCGGCCTTGGCGCCGCCTATGCGGAAGCTCCGGGAAAACCGGCCGCGGACGCTGCCAAAAGCGTTTACGAGCTGCGGCGCAGCTTATATGAGGAAATGGAAATTCTGACGCAAATCCCCTGGTACTGGCTCGCCGCGGTCGATCAGTACGAACGCACGATCACGCCCCGCAAGGAGCAGCAGCAGGACGATCGTTTGACCGGGTTTCGCTTCAGGGAAGCGTTCTGGTCGGGTCCGTTAAATCCCGATCCCGCGGACCGGAATCCGGCTACGATCGGATTATTTGGCGGCATCGGCAAAGACGCCACCTCCGACGGCGAGGCCGATCCGAATAACGACCGGGACGCCTTGTTCACGATGGCTTCGTACTTGCTGGGCTTCGGCTACAAGGAAGATGATTTCCGGATCGGACTGTGGCGCTATTACCAGAGCGACTCGGCTGTGGAGCGCATCCGCCAGTTCGCCAAACTATATAAAAATTTCAACCGGCTGAATCTGTCGGACAGCGCCTTCCCGCTTCCGTTGCGCAGCACCTATACTTACCGCGATACTTGGGGAGACCGCCGCGGCTGGGGTGGCCTTCGTACCCATGAAGGAACCGATTTGTTCGCCCCGATGGGCGTAACCGTCCGCAGCGTCTGCTACGGCATCGTCGAAACCAAGGGCTGGAACCCATACGGCGGCTGGCGGATCGGTATCCGGGACATTAACAACCGATATCACTACTATGCGCACCTGCAAGGGTATGAAAAAGGCATCGAGATTGGCCATTTCGTAGAGCCGGGCCAAACCATCGGCTGGGTCGGCAACAGTGGTTACGGCCCGCCAGGAACGGCAGGGAAGTTCCCGCCTCATCTGCATTATGGCATCTATCGGGATACCGGGAACACAGAGTGGGCCTTCGACCCTTATCCGCTGCTGAGGAAATGGGAGCAAGCCGATCGCTCCAACAAAAATAAAGGGGCGTCCAAATAGCAGACGCCTCTTTATTTATGCTCGCCATCCCCGTTCGCTCCCGTGTTCTCGGATTCTCCCGTACCCGTGCCTTCATTCGGATCGACTGCATCCGTGCCTGCTTCGCCTGAATCGTTCACGGAACCCGGCAGAATTAGGCCGCTTTCCGGTTCGTCGGATCGCTCATTTGCCTCATCGCCCCCAGGCAGCGCCGGAAGAGCGATATTCGGCGCACCCGCTTGGCTCCCTACCGGATTGCCTTTGCTGTCGTAATAATACATCGGCACGTCGCCGACAACGAGCAAATAGGATACCGGAATTTCCGTCTCCACCGCCTGAGACTCCATGTCGAAGGGAACGACGACGGCCAATTCCGTTTTGACCCGTAGGAACACCTCCACCAAAATCATGTTGATTCCGGCATCCTGCCGCCGCGTATTCAAATCCACCTTGACATCGCCTTTTGGCTCGATCTTGATCGGAATGCTCGGACCGAAGGAAGCGAGGATCGGACTGCCGAGCGCCTGCCCCAGCGGGATGGACTCCGACAGCCGGGACACCTCCTCCAGCGTGTGGCGCACCGTTTGGATCGTTTCGGAAGTCACCTTCATATGAGCCGAGTAGTTCAGCATAAAGCCGGTAATTTTTCCGGTATTATCGGTTTTCCAATCGATCAGCTCCCCGACCTGATGCTGGTTTGCCACCTGCGCGCTAATCGCGTCGTTAATTGAATCCGTGGCGATTTGCTTGACACGGATCTGCGCCAGATGAACGATCGGTTCCGTCATCCGGCGTTCGACATATTGAAAGAATTGAATGATTCCGATGACGGCGATGATCACGATAGCGATCCAAAGCTTCCGCCTGCTGCCCGGACGTCTTCGTTTCCGGCTTCGCCATCCGCGTCGTATCCGCATGTTTTAGCCCCCCCTGCTGCGGTCAAACTTCTCTACAAGTTATGCAGGACTGGGCAAAAAAAGAAGGACGCGCTGGTGGAACGGAAACATGTGTGATTTGTCTCTTGATTTTTCATATCCATTTGATTTATAGTACTTTAGTACCATTTTTTTTGGATATATAGGCCCGTGATTTCCTTCAATAGCTCTCATGATTTGTGATATAATATTCAATGTCATGTATAAATATACAAGGGGATCAACATCATGAACAGCTTGAAAACACTGTACCAAGTCACCGGAGAATTACAGAAAGATCAGCTTCATTTCAAGATAACGCCGTGGAAATTGCTCATCGAAACGAACCGTTATTACGAGATCAAGCCCATGCACGGATCGGTCAAGAGGCTGTATAAAGAAAAGCTGAACATGGCGATTCATGAAACGAAATCCTATGCCGACGGTATCCTGATGGTTTCCGCCTTCTGCCGGGAGGAGCACATCGAGGAAATCCAAACGATTCTCATCGATCAATTGGCCTCAAAAATCAACAATTATTTAAAGGACCTGGAGCTAAACCAAAAAGCGCTGCACTTCAGGCTGGGTTGCCAAGAGAGCGGCAGCTATACGTAGTAAAACCCCCGATAACCACAGTGGATTGGTTTCGGGGGGGTTTGCCTCTTAATTACATAGAGCCTTCAGACTAAACGATACACTCACGTAATCGCCCTGCTGAGACGGGATTGGTAAGCCGATGGCCAGCAAACGGTCGCCTCGCAGCACGAGACCGCTCCCTTCGACTTGGTACGTGCGCTCCGGATCCAACCCTTTCAGACGTAGCCTGCGTTCGGGCGCATGGGGCTCCGCCAATACCTTGAAGTAAAACACCAGCGCTTCGCTCCGGTCATCGGAAACGAACATCCAGGCTGCTTCCTGTCCGGCAAACGGGCTGACGAGCCGGTAAAGCTCCCCTTGCTGCACTAAACGGCGAATCTCCTTGTATCGCCGAATTTGCTCCTTGGCCAGCTCCTTTTCCTCTTCGCTGAATCGGGTCAGGTCCATCTCGTAGCCGAAGTTGCCGGACATCGCCACCTCGCCTCTCATTTTCAGCGGAGTTACTCGCCCGACCTGATGGTTCGGCACATCCGATACATGGGCCCCCATGGCGCTCACCGGATAGACGAAACTCGTTCCGTATTGGATTTTCAAGCGCTCCACGGCATCGGTATCGTCGCTCGTCCACGTCTGCGGCATGTAATACAGCATACCGGGATCAAAACGTCCGCCACCGCTCGCGCAGCTTTCGAACAAAATATTTGGGAAGCGGGCGGTCAGCCGCTCCAACAGCTCGTACAAGCCCAAGATGTGGCGGTGGGCGATCTCCAACTGACGTTCCGGATCAGCGGCGGCCGAACCGATTTCGGTTAAATTCCGGTTCATGTCCCATTTGATGTAAGCCACCGGCACGGTGCTGAAAATACTGCTCAGCGTTTCATAGATATAATCGCGCACCTCCTGGCGGGAGTAATCCAACACCAGCTGCCATCTTGCTTCCGACCTGCGCCGCCCCTCCACGTGAAGACACCAGTCGGGATGCCGGCGGTACAACTCGCTGTCGGGAGAGATCATTTCGGGCTCGACCCACAGCCCAAACTGCAAGCCAAGCGCGTTCACCCGATCCGCCAGGCTGGTCAAACCTCCGGGCAATTTCCGCAGGTTCGGCGTCCAGTCGCCCAGCGAGGAGCGGTCGTCGTCGCGACGCCCGAACCAGCCGTCGTCCAGGACGAACAGCTCGATTCCCAGCTCCGCGCCCGCTTTGGCAATCGATTCGATTTTGTCCGTATTGAAGTCAAAATAGGTCGCTTCCCAGTTGTTGACCAGAATCGGGCGCTCGCGGTCGCGATGGACGCCGCGGCACAGCCGGGTCCGGTACAGCCGGTGGTAGGTTCTCGACATCTCGCCAAAGCCGCCGGAGGAGTAGACCATCACCGTCTCCGGCGTCTGAAACGCTTCGCCAGGCGCAAGCTGCCAGTTGAAATCAAACGGGTTAATGCCCAGGCTCACCCGCGTCGTCCGGAAAGGATCGACTTCGGCGGAGGCAAAGAAGCTGCCGCTGTAGACGAGGCTGAAGCCATAGACCTCTCCTTGATCTTCATCCGTGCCGGGCGAAGCCAAGGCGATAAACGGATTCAGCGGATGGCCGCTCGCGCCTCGACGGCTTTCCAGCGTAGTGCCGCCGGGCCCGAGCGGGCGACGCTGCAAATGGGTTTCCCGACCCCAGGTGCCGGCCAGGTACACCGCGTCCAAATCCGCACGCGGCAGATCGACGCTGGCGCTGAGCGCACGCAGCAGTTGCAGTGGCCGCTCGCCTTGATTTTCAAAACGCACCGATCTGGCGACGGCCGCCGAATCGGCGAATACGCTATAGCTTAACTTCACGATCAGACCGCTGTACGCGTCCCGGAGCTCAAGCTCCAGCGTTTCCCCTTCGTACTCATGTTCGCAATACACCGTCGGCAGCCCTTCCAGCCGAGGTTTCCCCTTCGTGATCCGGTAGCCGCTGTAAACCAGCTCGGTAATCCGGCTGCCGTCGCTTAACCGCACCTGATAGGCCGGGCTGCGAAAATCGCCGGTTCCGTATTGCGGATATTCCTGCGGCAAACGGTCCAGCGACAAATTGCCCGCCGGATCAATGAAGTTGTGCGGCTTCTCCTCAAAGGCCAGCCGCTTTCCCCAATAAGCATGCGCGGGATAACCGTTAACCAATTGCAAGATGTAGCTGGTATCTTTGGACTGTAAATGAAAGATTCCTTGCTCCTCATATACGCGTATCGTCATAATAAGGTTCCTTTCTCCTCGCATCGTTATCTTTAATTGTTATGCCGTCCGATTCACCTACATCTTACTGTCCGCCATCGCGGAGCGTAAATGGAACATTCCTTTGAAAATATGGCATAATGATAGATGAGTTCGTACTACTCCTTATTTCCTCAATTTCTAAACAAGGTGATGATGTCATGATGATAGAATACTTCGCCAACCACACCCCATACCGGGATTTGCAGATGACGCAGTTCGGGATTCAGCAGTGTCCTCCTTTGCACGACCACGGACCGGCAGTCCGCGACCACTATCTGATCCACTTCGTGCTCGAAGGTTTCGGCCGGTTCGAAGCCGGTGGACAGTCCTACCCGCTTCAGCCGGGCCAAGCCTTCCTCATCTGCCCGGAGAACGTCACGTATTATCAAGCCGACGAACGGCAACCCTGGCATTATTGCTGGGTTGGCTTCGAAGGAGTGCATTCGACGCATTATCTAAGAGAAGCGGGGTTATCCAGCGAAGCCCCGATCCATCCCGCCATTCACCCGGAATTTGTCAGCCGCCAGATCGAGCGCATGGCCGAAACCAGGAATATGGCCGGCGGACGGGACCTGCGCCTGCATGCTCATCTGTATATGCTGCTGTCCCATTTGGCCGAAAACGCTCCGCTCCCGCTTTCCCGGCAATCTGATACTAGCGACCGGCGTGACCTGTACGTGCGGAAGGTCGTCCGCTTCATCGAAACGAACTATGCCAACCGCATTAACATCGGGCAAATCGCCCAATTCGTGGGCCTGGATCGCAGCTATTTGACCGCGGTATTCAAAGCGCGGATCGGCAGCAGCATCCAGGAGTACCTCATCCGTTACCGCATGGAGAAAGCCTGCGGGCTGATGGCCAACTCCCTGTTGAGCATCGGCGATATCGCCCGCTCCGTAGGCTACGAGGATCCTCTGCTGTTCTCCAAAATGTTCAAAAAGGAAATGGGCTGCTCGCCCCTTCATTATCGTCAGGCCCGTTCCGCCGATCCGGATGGCGAATCGTCTCCCAGGCTTTGGCCAATTCCCGGAAATGAGCAATAAAAAAGGCGTTATTCTCCCGCTTGAGCCAAAACGGCTCAGCCTCACGGAAAATAAAACGCCATCTCCAGCGACGCACACTTCAATTTGTATAACTATCTCGGGTGCAATCATCAAGAGGATGAACCATTCTCTCCTAATAATTAAGAGTAATTCGAAGTAAGTCTTCGATCATTTGTCGAAGCTCCGACGAATTTCTGGCGACGATTTTAAAACCACGCATGGCGCTTGTTAAAAGATGCGCCAATTTTTCTGGTGATAAACTGTTTGGGTTGCCACAGGATTCGGACCTCGATTTCAAAATAGAGATCAAAACGACCTCAAGCTTATTGTAGCTCGCATCCAGTGCCTCCTGAGCAAATACGAAAGAGCTGTCGGTTATTTCTTTCATCTCTGGCGAGTTTAACGATTGATTGAAATTGTTTATCGACCATACCTCGAATGCATATAAAATCTTGTCTTCATGCGTTTTCTTGGAAGAAAGTCCTTCCACTATTTCTTTAATAAGTGTGTCTCCATAATGGAGAATCGTTGCGTTAAAAACTTCCTCCTTGTTCTTGAATTGCAAATAAAGACCCGCACGCGAAATACCGGCTGCCTCTGCAATTTCATTCATTGACACTCGCTTATAGCCATACTTGAAGAACACGTCCAATGCTACGGATAGTATATGAAGCTTCTTTTTATCGTCCATAAATTCATTATTATACACTTTACAAACATTGTCTAGTTGTATATTATAGACATATAGACAGTATTTGAATTTTGTCTAAATATGAATTAAAAAGGGAGCTCGATCATTATGAAGACAACCATATGATACCCAACCCACTACAACTCATTTAGGGATTATCAACAGACGGCCGGCTTTGAAATTCGGTGATCTAGCACTTTTCAACCTTAAGAACATTGAGCAAAGCACTTACACATCCATCGGTGCGCAGTAAGTCCAATGCTGGAGGGTGAAAGCGGAGTTACTGTGAAAACGTGAAATCGCACTTATTTAATACATTTAAAGGAGAATTTATTATGACAACTAAGCAAAAACCCATCGGCTCCGGCTTTGGAGCTTCCTCGACAGCCGAAGACGTCATCAAGGGTATCGATCTGGCAGGCAAAATTGCCATTGTAACCGGCGGCTATTCCGGACTCGGTCTTGAGACTGTGCGTGTTCTGCGGTCTGCTGGCGCCAAGGTCATAGTCCCGACGCGTGACCGCAACAAAGCTACGACCGCGCTTGCGGACATCGATGGCATCGAAATTGAAGTGATGGACTTGCTGGACCCAGCCTCGATCGATGCCTTTGCAGAAAAGTTCCTTGCCTCTGGCCGGCCGCTGCACATCCTGGTAAACAGCGCAGGCATTATGGCATCTCCCCTGACCCGCGATTCACGTGGGTATGAATCGCAATTCGCGACAAACCATCTGGGCCATTTTCAGCTTGTAGCGCGGCTTTGGCCAGCACTACGCAAGGCGAACGGCGCGCGGGTAGTCACGGTTTCTTCCTGGGGGCATCACTTTTCCCCAGTCGTATTCGATGATCCCAATTTCGAACGACGCGACTATGACCGGTGGGAAGCCTATGGTCAGTCGAAGACGGCCAACATTCTCTTTTCGCTCACGCTCGACAAACGCGGCCTGGCCGATGGGGTACGCGCCTTTTCCCTTCATCCGGGAAGTATCGTTGGTACTGGTCTAGAAAAGCATCTTTCGAGGGAGGAACTACAATTGTCGGGCGTCATCGACGAGAACGGATTGCCGGTCCTCGACCCGTCGAAAAATCTTAAGACGGTAGGACAAGGGGCTGCTACCAGCGTATGGTGCGCGACTAGTCCACAGCTTGACAATATGGGTGGCGTCTATTGCGAGAACTGTGATATTGCCCCTCTTGGGCAGGATGCCGGGTCAGAATATCATTTGGACAACAATTCAACATTAACGGATTCCGGCGTAATGCCATACGCAGTCGATCCAGAAGCGGCCGATCGACTTTGGGCCCTTAGTGAACAGTTGATAGATTTAACATTTGCAATATAAGAATAAAGTGGTTAGGCAGCAGAATGAATTTACTTGTGAGGGCGTAAAGTTGCGATTTAGCGGCAGTTTAAGCAATTGATAACTGAAACCCTACAAAAGACAAATGGCAGCAAAGCCTTGTTATACAAAGGTTTTGCTGCCATCTGGTTATCTAACTCACAATTCGCGCGGCGATCCCGGCGGCGGGGCATAATGCCGCTGCCGCATCGCTTCGTACAGCAGCACCGAAGCAGCCATCGCCACGTTAAGTGATTCGGCCTTGCCGCGCATCGGAATCAGCAGGCCGTCGTCCATCAGTGCGCGGACCTCCGGGCTGAGGCCGCTGCCTTCGCTGCCGAACAGCAGCCACACCGGCTGCGTAAAGTCGTAGGCGAAGCAGTTCTCCGCCGCTTGCAGGCTGGTACCGGCGAGCCGGATGCCCCGCTGCTTCGCCTGCGGCAGCACCTCCGCCAATTTGCCGTGCACCACCGGCAAATGAAACACCGAGCCCATCGTGGCGCGCAGCACCTTGGGCCCGTAGATGTCGGCGCAGCCCGCGCCGACGATCACCCCGTCCGCACCGACCGCGTCGGCGCTGCGGATGATCGTGCCGACGTTGCCGGGATCCTGCACGCCGTCCAGCACAACCACCAAACTCCGCACCTTTGCCAGGAGCGGAGCCACCGTCCCGCGGTCCTTGCGGACGACCGCGAACACCGGCTGCGGCGACTTCGTATCGCTGCATTTGGCGATGACGGCGGCGGATACGCCGATCCAATCGACATCCAGCCCGGCGGATGCCGCCGCCTGCAGCTCGGGCGGAATGCCGCCGCCGATGTCGTAGCAGACGCATTCCACGTCGGCTCGTGCCTGCAGCGCCTCCTGTACGAGATGAAGGCCCTCGATCAAATATTTGCCTTGCTTGTCCCGGTTTTTCTTCTCGAGCAGTCCCGCCCATTCCTTCACGCGGGAATTCTGCGGAGATAAAATATCCATGCCTGATTCATCCTTAAAATTAAAGTAGACTTATATGAGATCAAGCGGGCTAAGCTTCCGCGTAGGCCAGCTCCAATTTGATCAAATCGTTTTTCTCCCCGACGATGACGAGCACGTCTTCTTCCGTCAATCGATCGGTCGCGGCAGGCGAAATGTTCATTTTGCTGCCCCGTTTGATCGCCATTACGTTGCAGCCGAAACGGGCGCGAATGTCGAGCTCGATGAGGTTTTTGCCGACCATTGCCCGGGGGACGCTCATTTCCACGATGCTGTACTCTTCGGAGAGTTCGATGTAATCCAAAATGTTGGGCGAGGTTAAGTGGTGCGCTACCCGGAGTCCCATGTCCCGCTCCGGAAAAATGACTTTGTCTGCCCCGATCTTTTGCAGCACCTTCCCATGCAGCTCGTTTTGCGCCTTAACCACGATCAGGGGGCCGCCCATATCCTTCAAAATCAAGGTTGTCAAAATACTTGCTTGTATATCTTCGCCTATCGCCACGACAACTACGTCAAAATTGCGGATCCCGAGCGCGCGAAGCGCATCCTCATCGGTGGAATCCGCCGAGACGGCGTGCGTGACCAGATTCGCTACGGCCTGTATGTTATGCTCGTCCGCATCGATAGCCAAAACGTCAAAGCCCATTTTGCTGAGTGCCGTTGCCACGCTTAATCCAAATCGGCCCATACCGATGACGGCAAACTGTTTTTTGGCTGTTTGTGCCATATTTTCACCACCCGAAACAATTTCCATTCGATTTAGTATACCACACCTTAAAAGTACGGTTCAAAAAGTCAGCTATTTAGCACCGAAGCGTATGCTTCCGCAGGAGTCGTGATAAATAGATGACCCTGAATTTTCGCCTAAAGGATCGGGTACATTAAGGCTGGGAAAGTAACATTTCAAGGAGGGAAAAGGCATGCCATCGATTACACTCGATTTGCGCCAAGCGGTGATGCACAAAATCCACGGCAAGGATGAGCAAGGGCTGCGGGAAATGATCGAAGGGTCGATCGACGCCCAGGAGGCGGCGCTGCCCGGACTAGGTGTCGTGTTTGAAGTCATGTGGAAGCATATTGATGCGGCCGAGCAAAACGAACTCCTGTCCGTGCTCAAAGAGCAAGTGGATCATACCAGCCTCACGCCATTGAAATAAATCTGCCCTGAAAAAAACAAGCGAGCCTTCTGCCCGTCCTCAGACGGACGGAAGGCCGCTAAGATTACTTCTCCGATTGATCCGAAACGCGTTGAATATTCCGCGCCGCTTGAAGCTCCACCCGCTCCAATGTTGTATTTCATACAACATTGGAGGCGCAAAAAGGCATAATAACCCCAGATTGTTGTATTTAGTACAATAATCTGGGGTTATTTTTGGCCTGCAGCCGCAACATTGTTGTACTTTTTACAACAATCCGGCCCACAAATCCTGGATCCGATTTCATTGTTGTACTAAATGCAACGTTTTCCCTTCACGGAAGTTTTTATAACTCAGCTGACGAAGCCGGTACGCTGGACTGGGCAGCCGCTTTGCCGCAACCGATCAATAGGATGCACAAAACGAATCGCAGCTTTGCTCATCGAAAAAGCGGCCCCAAATAGGGCGGCCGAACCCCTTCAGCGTGGCGGTGGTCCGATTAAGGCGCGGTCTCCAGAAACTTGGCGTCCGGATTCTTCTCCATCGCCGTGCGCATCGCATATTCGTTTTCGAACAAGGCGACAAAATTGCCCTTCTTGTCTTTCACCAAGGTCGAATTGATCCGGAATTTGGACGGGTCGATCTTGTCGCCCACGATCCAGCGCGCGAACTGGAACGGCATCCGCTGCAACTGCACGTCCACGCCGTATTCGCCTTTCATCCGGTATTCGAACACCTCGAACTGGAGCTGCCCGACGACGCCCAGCAGCGTATCCTCGAAACCGACCGTCGTAAACACCTGAATCGTGCCCTCTTCGGTCAGTTGGTCGATGCCCTTCTGATACTGCTTATGCTTCAGCGCATTCTTTACCGTCACCTTGGCGAAAATCTCCGGCGAAAACGTCGGCAGTTCGTCAAATACGATTTCGCTGCCTTGGCTGAGCGAGTCGCCGATCCGGAAAATCCCCGGGTCGAACAGCCCGATGATATCCCCCGGATACGCCTCGCTGACGATATCGCGGTCCTGGGCCAAAAACTGCTGCGGCTGGGACAGCTTGATTTCTTTGCCTGCGCGCACATGCTTAACGGACATCCCGCGCTCGAACTTGCCCGACACGATGCGCAGGAACGCAATCCGGTCGCGATGCGCCGGGTTCATGTTCGCCTGGATTTTGAACACGTAACCGGAGAATTTCTCGTTCGTCGGCTCGATCATGCCTGACGTGCTCCGGCGCGGCTCCGGCTTAGGCGCCAGCTGGAGGAAATTCTCCAGGAATGTCTGCACGCCGAAATTGTTGACCGCGCTGCCGAAAAAGACCGGGGTCAACTCGCCGCGTATCACCTTCTCCAGATCAAACGGGTCGCCGGCTACGTCCAGCAACTCGAGATCCTGGCACAGCTGGTCGTGGAGATATTCGCCGGCCATATCGCGGATGACCGGGTCATGATAATCTTCTACCTTCTTTACCTGGATCGTGGAGTGATCATCGCCTTGGAACAACTCGACCTGGTTTTTCATCCGATCGTAGACGCCGGACAATTCCCGGCCCATGCCGATCGGCCAATTCATTGGCACGGAGCGGATGCCCAATACCTGCTCGATCTCCTCCATGAGCTCGAACGGACTCCGGCCTTCCCGGTCCAGTTTGTTGATGAACGTAAAAATCGGGATTCCGCGTTTGGCGCAAACCTGGAACAGCTTGATCGTCTGCGCCTCGACGCCCTTGGCCACGTCGATCAGCATCACGGCGCTGTCCGCGGCGGTCAGCGTCCGGTACGTATCCTCACTGAAGTCTTGGTGGCCCGGCGTATCCAGAATATTGACCCGATGGCCGTTATAATCAAACTGCATCACCGAAGAAGTGACGGAAATCCCCCGCTGCTTTTCAATTTCCATCCAGTCGCTCGTCGCGTGTTTGCTTGCTTTACGCGCTTTGACCGATCCGGCGAGGCGAATCGCGCCGCCAAACAGCAGCAGTTTCTCGGTCAGCGTCGTCTTCCCGGCGTCCGGGTGGGAAATGATCGCAAACGTGCGCCGTTTGTCCACTTCCTGCTGCAGCGCTTGGTCCAATGCTTTGCTCATGCTCACTTTCCTCTCGTTCTCACAAATTCACGTTCTCTATTGTACCATATTTAGGGCCCTCAGTTACGCAAAAACACCTCACGTCCTTGCGGGACATGAAGGTGTTTTCCGTTTCCTATATCTTATTCGGCAAACGTCCCCATCGGTGACGATCGGCGCACAAGATTTCAATTCGGGTTGACCCATACGACGTTGTCTTCCTCTTGGCCGTTCACCGGCCACCAGTGGAAGCCGTCGTTGGCCAGCAGTTCGTACGCTTCCTTCGGGCCCCAGGAGCCTGCGGGATACGTGTTGATATCGGACGGATTTTGCGCCCAGGCCGCGGCGATCCGGTCGACGAATGCCCAGGCCGTCGCTACTTCGTCCCAGCGGGTGAAATAGGTCGAATCCCCTTGGGCCGCATCGTGGATCAACCGTTCGTAGGCTTCCGGCGAGTTGATGCCCACCAGGCAGCTTTGGCAAAATTCCATGGCCAGCGGTTCGATTTGCGATTCCGAGCCCGGTTTCTTGGCGTTGATCTTGAAGTAAATGCCCTCCATCGGATTCACGCGGATGACCAGCAGGTTAGGCTCAAGCTTGTGCTTTTGGCCTAGATACACGTTCGTCGGCATTTGCTTGAATTCCACGACGACCTCCGTCGTCTTGACCGGCAGCCGCTTCCCGGTGCGGATATAGAAAGGTACTCCGGCCCAGCGGAAGTTATCGACGAACACCTTGGCCGCGAAGTACGTTTCCGTATTGGAGTTCGGATCCACCTTGTCCTCTTCGCGGTAACCCGGCAATTCCTTGCCCTTGCTTTCCCCAGCCGCATACTGGCCGCGCACGACATTCTCTTTGACTTCCTGAGCCGATTCATAAGGCCGCAGCGAACGCAGCACCTTCACCTTCTCGTCCCGGATATCTTCCGGGAACAACCGGCTTGGCGGCTCCATCGCGATCATCGTCAGCATTTGCAGCATATGGTTTTGACCCATATCGCGGAGCGCGCCTGCATGGTCGTAATAACCTCCGCGCTCTTCCACGCCCACCGTTTCGCTCAGTGTGATCTGAATATTGGCGATGTGCTTGTTATTCCACAACGGCTCGAAAAAAGCGTTGGCAAAGCGGATTACCTCGATATTCTGCACCATCTCTTTGCCGAGATAGTGGTCGATCCGGTAGATTTCCTCTTCCTTGAACACCTGGTTCAGCTCTTCGTTCAGCTTCTGTGCCGATTGCAGGTCGTAACCGAACGGCTTCTCGATGACAAGGCGATGCCAACCGCCGCTGCTCAGCATGCCCCCCTTCTGCAGGTTAAACGACACGCTGCCGAACAGCTCCGGCGCCAACGCCAGATAGAACAATCGGTTGCCGGGGATGCCGAACCGCGATTCGACGGATTCGGTCAATTCCCGCAGCTCGCGGTAACCGTCGATGTTGTTGATGTCCAGCGATTTATAGGAGAAATGCTCCGCAAAACGAGCCCAGTGCTCGGTATCCTCGATTTTATATCGGCAGAACTCTTCGATGGAACGATACAGGTCTTCCCTGAACTCCGCTTCCGAACGCGGACGACGGGCCACGCCGATTACGGCAAAATCTTCCGCCAGCTTGCCTTCGCGATATAATGAATAGATGGCGGGGAAGAGCTTGCGCCGCGCTAAATCACCGGTTGCTCCGAAAATGAAAAATACCGCCCCTGGTGTCTGAACAGTTCCCTGAGTTTGATTTTCAGCCATGGCTCCTCATTCTTTCTATGTAATATAGTGTATTTTTATTCAATCATTCATCAAGGCCATAAATTTACGCGGCATCACGAGATGTGATGCCATTTTAGCATATTCGCCCAAAGGATGCCATCACATTAATTTCATAAAAAGAGGGGTTTTCAGAAATTTCAGCTAACATTCATCGGTCTTTCATGCAGATTTCATGACCTGCTGGCCTTATTCTTCCTCGTCCTCCGCGATGATATAACCTTCCGGTGGCCGAACCTCAACGAAACCGGCCATCTGCCGCCCCTGATAGGAGATCGGCCGGCGGCTGCCCGCTATGATCATATTCCGCAACTCATGAGGCGGCTCGGCCGGCAGCGAAAAAACCCGCACATCATCAAGCTCCTCCAGAAGGGTGGTAGCGATCGCGGCAACCAGTCCGTCCCCCGCTCCCCTGCCAAACACGTTCAAGAGGATCAGGCCGCCTGAATGCAGCCTTTCCGCGGCCAACCGAAAAAAGCTCCGGGATACGAGATGCCGGGGCGTTCCCTTTTCAGAGAACGCATCTAGGATAATGCCGTCGTAAATGCCCGGGAGCTCTTCTTCCAGCACGCGCCGTCCGTCGCCAACGCGAACCTGAAGCTCGGCACCATCGAAAAAAAGTCCGGCAAATCTCCGCCACCATTTCATCGATCTCAGCCACAACCACCTTGGCGCCTGCACTCATCAAATGCTTCGGCAACATCCCCGTTCCGAGCCCCGCCATGAAAAACCGTTCACCTGCGGGGGCGTTCAGCTTCAGTAAATGGAGCATGGCCCGCGGATACTCTAGTATGATCCGATCCGGCCGATTCATATCCATAGCGCCCTGCACGTCCTCGTTCGCAAACTGCAAGACGCGAAAAACGCCTTTCTCGCCGTACAACTCGTCCGTTTCGTAAACCGTGATCTCGGCGTATGGGCTGTGTTTGTGAAACAGTATGGTCTGCAAACCCGAATCCCCCTTGTCGTCCCGTCCCATCGAACGCCGCTTTAATATTCGACGGTCAGCAGCGGCGAACCGATCGCGATTTCATCCATGCCGGTTTCCGCATTGCGGTGAACGGCCAATTGCAGCGCCACTTGATGGTCGCCGCTCCGAGCGGTAATCGGCAGTCCCGTCACGGCATAGGATTGGCTCACGGTCAGTTCGTCGGCAAACCCTTCCACCTTTTTGAGCTTGAGCTTCGGCAAAGCTTGTATTTTTCGCTCCAGGCTGTCCAGCGTTCGGGATAAAGCATGCTCCCCTCCGGAGGCCTCCGCGTTCAGGGCTGCGGTCGCCGGCCAGGCGATCCCCTGCAATGCCGCGTTCCAGCCGATTTCCACCCCTTCGTCGGCCAGCGAATCGCCGGCCAACTGCTGGGCTTCCGTCAGCAGCTTTAGCGACTCCGCTTCTCCGCCCATGCTCTCTATGCGCAACACGACATAATAGTTGTTTTCCGCCTGCGCGGTCACCGACAGTTTGGCGGGAAGCCCCTCTAACGGACCCTCCGCGCCGTAAACGTCATGATTCTGGACAAGTTGCCGCTCCGTCGCAGATAATCCCAATCGGCTGGACAGTACCCCCGCCGCCTCCTCCGGGGACAGCAACGTGGACCATTCTCCCTGCCATTTCACTGTGATTTGGAACGGGTCTTCCGTCGCGGCCTCCCCCATCGCGTGAAGCGCCGCCAGTTGCCGGGCCGCAGCTTCCGCTGGATTTACCGCGGAAGGCTCCTCCTGAACGTTACGGTTGACGCGCTGCAAACCGACCAGCAGTACCGCGCAAACGAGGATGACCAGACTGAAACTCCATAACTTGCGATTCGGCATGCGTATCCCCTCCGATTTTTTTTTGAAATCCGCCAAGTCTGACAATTCCTTCCTGGATTGATTGCGACCAACACCCGCGATCTATGCCTGTATAGCCACATCTTGGTTGGAAATAATAATCGCGTCCACTCTAGCCTGAAGACGGGAGAAGTCCTATGATCAGCTCGCCAAAACCCACCATATTGCAGGCCGTCATGACGTTAATGCTTACGATCGGGATTACGAACCATGTGTTCATCATACCCGCCCTGCTGCAAATCGCCAAACGCGATGCCTGGATTTCCGTCCTCCTCGGGGCGCTGCCCTTCGCGCTTTTGCTGTGCCTGATCCTATACGCCTCTTCCCGGATCGGAACGATGGCCCTTCCCGATTTGATTCGCCACCGGTTCGGCCGATTTCCTGCTTTTTTGTTTCAATGCCTCATCACGGCATTTTTCTTCGCTACGGCCTGGTTCAGTTTATTCGATACCATTATGTGGATGAAGGTGACCTTCCTGCCGTATACTCCGATCCTCGCCACCTCGACGGTTTTGATGCTTTTATGCCTGGCGGGCGCGCTTAAAGGCATGAAAACGATCGCCATCACCTCGGGAATCCTGCTTCCGTTCGTAGTGCTGCTCGGATTTTACGTCGCCATCGTCAACGTGGAATTCAAGGATTACAGCCTGCTGTTTCCCGTGTTTGAGCATGGGTGGGTCCCGGTTTTGCGGGGCATGGTGTATGCTTGCTCGGGTTTATTCGAACTTTTCTTCGTTTTCTTTATCCAGCCCTATCTGAAAGCACCTCTGGCCAAAAAACATTTTATCGCGTTCGGGTTCATCATTTTTGGCTTGACCCTGGGGCCCTTAACCGGCGCGATCGCCGAATTCAACCCGTTCGAAGCGGCGATCCAGCGTTATCCGGCTTACGAAGAATGGAGAATCGCCGGTTTCGGCAAATACGTTTCACAAACCGACTTTTTTTCGATCTACCAATGGTTGTCCGGCAGCTGCATCCGCATTTCGTTTGCGCTGATCGTCATTGCCGACATGTGGAAGAAGCGCTCCGCCCGTTGGAGGCCGTCTCTGCTCGCCACCCTTGCCGTGATTCTCGTGCCGCTCAGCTGCTATACCATTACTGACATCGCGTTCCAGCACCTGATGATTCGTTACGTGTTTCCTGCGAATACCTATTTCATTTTTGGCATGACCCTAATCGTTGCCGCTGCTGCCTTGTTAAGAAAAAGAAGAAAGGACGATCTTCATGAATCCCAGCGACTCCGTGTCTGACCGGCCGGCCGGCCCTATTGACACGCCCTTTCTGAAGAAGTATTTCCGGCATTCGGCCGACGTCAAATTTCACCGGTTCGATGCGGGAATGAAATACAGCCAACCCGTAACCTTGATCTACTGCGAGCCCATGGCCGACATCAAACAGTTGAACGAATTCGTCATGCCCCGCCTGGCCGACCTGTTCCGCGAACAGGACAACCCGGGAATCGAGGCGATTGAACGCAACCGCCATCTGCCGCTGGACCGAATCGAGGGGCCCGATCTGCTGCATCAAATTTCGCATCTGGTCTACTCCGGCCTGCTGGCGATCTATTTTGAGGACAAGCAGTCCTTTTTCAGCTTCGATATCTCCAATCCTCCGGGCCGTTCCCCGGAGGAAGCCAGTACCGAAGCCGCGGTCAAAGGAGCCCGCGACGGGTTCACGGAAAATTTGACGACCAATATCGGCTTGATCCGCAAGCGGCTGCGGACCCAATCGCTATGCGTGGAAGAAATCGTCAAGGGGAGACGCGGAGAAACGAGAATCGCGCTCTTTTATATCCGGGACGTCATCAACCCGGACATTCTTGAGGAAGCCCGCCGGCGGTTGCACGGAATCGATACCGATGCGATCATCGGAACCTCGTTCGTGGAGGCCGTCGTGACCGGCTCCCGAAGAAAAGCGATTTTCCCGTTGACCGATTACTCCGGACGGCCGGATTACATTGCCGATGCGCTGCTGGCCGGGCGTTTCGCCGTCTTGGTCGAGGGAAACCCGATCGCCACCATTGCTCCCGTTACGCTCATGAATTTGCTGATCTCTCCGGAGGATGCCAATACGCCTTTTTACATCGTCTCGGTGCAAAAAGTGCTGCGGATCTTTGGACTAACGATCGGGTTGTTTTTGCCAGGCTTTTACGTAGCGCTGAGCAGCTTCAATCTTGAGCAAATCCCGCTCCCGTTGCTGGCGACCATCAGCAATTCGCGGCACGGCTTGCCTTTTCCGATCCCATTTGAAACCTTTATCATGCTGTTCCTGTTCGAAATCTTCAACGAGGCCGGCAGGCGGCTGCCGCAGTCCATTGGAAAGACGATAACCGTGGTCGGCGGTTTGATCATCGGCGATGCCGCCATTCGGGCGGGGATCACGTCGCCGACTATCATCGTAGCCGTCGCGATCGCGATCGTGTCCAGTTCAACTTTGGAAAACCAGGCATTAAGCGGTACGTCGGCCCATCTTCGCATTGTCATTTTGCTCCTGTCAGCTACCTTCGGGATGTTCGGTTTTTTGGTCAGCTTCATCTCCCTGGCCTTGTACCTCTCCTCGCTGGAGTCTTACGGCGTGCCTTACCTGTCTCCGCTCTCCCCGTTCACCAAAGGCGACTTTGCCGAAGCCGTGATGATGAAGCCGTCGACCACCCTCAAGAAAAGGTCCCGCATCCTTCGTCCGTTCGACAAAACCGCAAGGAGGGACAACCCTTGAGAGCAACTCCAGCCATCTTGGCGCTCATCCTAGTGCTGACGGGTTGTTGGGATTTGAAGGAAGCGCAGAATGTCAATTTCGTGACCGCGCTGGGCGTCGATTACGACGACGGCCGCTATGTCATCTACGCGCAATTGCTGGACTTTGCGGAGATAGCCAAACAGGAAGGTACCGTCGAAACGGGGAACGCGAAAGTTTGGATCGGCAAAGGGGAAGGGAAGACGGTCACCGAGGCGTTGAATTCGCTGTATCCCGCCTCTCAGCAACGAACGCTTTGGACGCATGTCCGGGCGATCGTCTTCTCCCAAGCGCTGCTTGACAAGCATCTGAAAGGCGCGCTCAACGGCTTGATCCGTTCGCGGGACCTGAGGTACACGCCTTGGGTATTCGGCACCGACAAGGATATTCCGACCGTTTTTTCGAGCGTTTCTCTGCTCAATGAATCGGTTTTAAATTCACTGTTGCTTGAACCCAAGGAGATATTCAGGCAATATTCCTTCGCCGAGCCGATCCGGTTAATCAAATTTATGGATGGCGTCAAGGAACCGGCCGTTACGGCGCTGCTTCCCCAGATCAGTTGGACCGACGAAGTATGGGAGGAGAACGGCGAACCCGTTCCGCAGGTGAAGCTGACCGGCGCCTACGCCATAGCGGAAGGACGTAACCGGGGGGTGGTCGATCAAACGATGCTGCAAGGGGCCAGATACGTCTCGTTCAAAAGAATGAGCAAATATCCGCTCACGCTGACGCTGAACGACGGCTCGCCGGTTACGCTCAGCATCGGCAGCCCCAAGAGAGACATTCGGATTGGAAAGGGAGGAACAGGCAATGACGTTCGCATCCGGGTCCGCCTCAAAGCCTATATCACGGAGATAGGAGCTTCCAGCAGGGCCACCGCCGCCGACATTAGCGCTTTGGCGGCAAAGAAGATCGAAGAGGATATCAGGCGTTCTTTTGCGGCCGCCAAGTCAAAAAACATCGATATCTACAATTTGGAGGAAAAGCTTTACCGTTATGATCAAGCCCGCTGGAAGCGCATTTGCGCCGGCGGCAAGCCGTGCATTTCGCGGTTGGGGCTGGAGGAGGTAAATGCGGAAGTCGAAATTGCCCACTCCACCTCCTATAAATTGCCCGGCAAATGAAAAAACGGTTTGACGGAGCAAATCACTCCGCCAAACCGTTTTTGTATGCGTAAATGGCGGCCTGAGTTCGGTCCTCGACCCCCAGCTTCGCCAAAATGTTCGTCACGTGGAATTTGACCGTCTTGATGCCGATAATCAGGTCGTCGGCAATATCCTGATTCGACTTCCCTTGGGCCAGCAGCCGCAGGACGTCCATTTCGCGTTCGGTCAACTCCTCATGGGCCGGCGTTTCCGCTTTCGGCTGCCGGAACCGGTTCATCATCTTCGAAGCGACCTGCGATTCGAGCACGGACTGTCCGCGGGCCGCAGCGCGGATCGCTTCGGCGATCTCGGAAGCGCGGGAGGTCTTGAGCAGATAACTGAAAGCGCCCGCCTCAATGACCGGGTACATCTTCTCATCGTCCAGGTAGCTCGTCAGCACGATCACTTTGCATTCCGGGTGCAGCGACAGGAGCTGGCGGGTCGCTTCGATCCCGTCCATCCCGTCCATGACCAAATCCATCAGCACGACGTCGGGCCGATATTCCTGGGCAAGCCGGATGCCTTCTTCCCCGCTGCTCGCCTCCCCGACCACCTCGATGCCGTCTTCGGTGCCCAATACCGCCGCCAGGCCGATCCTTACCATTTCGTGATCATCCACAAGCAGCACTTTAATCTCCTTGTCTTCCATCTCCATCGCTGATCTCCCCCCCGCTTTCCTCATTGATTAATGGTACCGTCATTTCGATCCGCGTTCCCTTGCCGGGCGCGGTGATAAATTGAATCGATCCGCCGATTTCATGAATGCGTTCCTGCATCGTGGACAAACCGTAGGAAGCCTGCTTCTTGTCATCCAGCTGGAACCCGATGCCGTTGTCGCGCAGCGTCACCTTGACCGCTTCGCCGCGCCGGTGGATGCGGATTTCCATCTTATCCGCTTTGGCGTGGCGCAGCGTGTTAGACATCGCTTCCTGGATGATGCGGAACAGATGGTTTTCGATCCCTTTGCCAAGGTTGAGATCCTCGTCCATTTCCAAGGTCAGATCCATCGGTACCTTGGTTTTGAGTTCCCGTACAAGATCCTTCAAGCCTTGGGACAATTCCTTGCCTTCCAAATAAACCGGACGTAAATGCAGCAGCAACGCGCGCATCTCGGACTGGGCCACCGAGGCCATCTCCTCGATCAGCTCCACCTGGCGCTGAGCTTTGTCGAAGTCCTTCTCCAGCGTCCGGCCCACGGCCGTCGCGGTCATCGAGATCGCGAACAACTGCTGCGAAACGGCATCGTGCAACTCGCGGGCCAGCCGTTGCCGCTCCTCGACGATCGCCGAGACCCGGGCCTGCTCGGCCAACTGGGCGTTATGCGTCGACAAGCGCTGGAGCGAGGACACCTGCTCCTCCCATCGTTTGCCGATCCGCTCCAGCTGTTCCGCCAGGCGCCCCAGCTCATCTTCGCCCAGCTTCGGAACCGTACCGGTCTGATTGCCTTTCTCCCATTGCAGCAACGCATCGCGCAGCCCATCGATTTGCCGTTTGGGACGATAGCCCTGAAATAAACCGTAGGCCGCGCCGATGATGACCAACAGCGACAGCAGCGTGATGCCTGTCTTGACCCCCGTCCTCCAGGACGTTTGGGGATGGAAATACCCGTATGTATACAGCACGTAAAAGGTTGCCGCCATCATAATGACAGACAGGAGAATACCCCCGCGCATGCTGCGGGATACCATATTGCTCGGCTTTCTTTTTCTCATGCGGGACGTTCCTCCTGTCTTAAGTTAAACGTATATCGACATCTCCTACAAGGTAGGAAATCATAATTTTCACTTTTTGGTCACGGAGCTCGTAATTCGGCGACTTCCAATACAGCCGGTTGAGCATGCCCGTTTCTTTTTCCTGGCCGAAGTCGATTTGCCCGAACAGCACGAACGCTTCGATTTCCACGCCGTAATCCTCCGGGACGACCAAATCGACGTCGCCGACGATTCCTTGGAACATCAGGACGTTATGCCCCCCTTCCACCATCGCCAGCGAGAGATCGATATCGAGCTCGCCCAACACATGCCACATGCTCGTGTTTCGTAAGCTCCACGGATCGCGGTCCCAATGGATGCTGGAGGTGATGTTTTGCTTCTGCATATAATTGCCTTGAGGATGGGTTTTGCGAATTTTGGCGTAATAAAAGCCGAGCGAAATCATCAGAATCGCCACCACCAGCATGAAATGGTCGAGCAGGATCATCCCGCCGCCGACCGCAAGCAGAATGTAACCGGTTTTGACCCGGTCTCCCTGGCGGATTTTATAAACCCCGAATGCTAATAAAGAGAGGGCGACAATGGTAAAGAAGCTCAGCCATTTCCCGAAAATCATCAGAACCCCAAGTCCAATCAAAGCGATGGCTAAGAACCTTTTCCTTTTATCCATGCCGCACCTCCTCTGTGTAGGTTCAAAGAGTCGGAAAAGCCATAACGGTATGGGACCCCATACCGCATGGCTTCACCAGTATTTAGAATACCACATTGTCCGATGGACGTGTAGCGTTATTCCTTGTCTTCCTCGCGGGTTGCAGGGGCGTTCAGCTTGGATTTCAGCGCTTCCAGCTGCGCGTCCACTTTCAGCTGTTTCTCGGCGTCCGCCGGGCTGACGTAAGTGGAGGAAGAGGTTCCGCGATAGACTACGCCGGCCACTTCAGCTTCCGCTTCCAATTGCATGATCTTCTCTTCCATGCGATGGAATCCGAGCGACGCGTTGCCGCTTTCGATCGTATGCAGGCTGCTGATTTGCGACATTTGCTTTCTCGCTTTGGCCATTTGCGCCCGGCTGACCAGCTCGTTGCGTTTGTTGCGCAGTTTGTAGAACTCGTCTTTCATTTCATGCAGTTGGTTCTTCAGTTCGGCAGCCTGAGCTTCCGACTGAGCGTGCAGCTCGGCGAATTCCGTTTGCTTCTGATCGTAGTGGATTTTCTCTTCCAGCATTTTGCGGGCGACTTCTTCCTGGCCGTTCCGCAAAGCGACTTCGGCTTGCGCTTCCCGCTGCGCGGAAATGCGGGCCGCTTCGTCCAAGCGTTGTTTCATCCGGCGTTCGTTGGCCATTTGCTTGGCCACCGTCACTTCGGCGTCGCGGATTTCAGCCTCCATATCGCGCAGGTATTGGTTCAGCATGACAATCGGGTCTTCCACCTTATCCAACATATCGTTAACCGATGCTTTTGTAATATCCTTAATTCTTTTGAATACTCCCATGTTTTACACTTCTCCCTTCTCGTAATCGGAGAGCTTCTTGCGCAGCTCTTCCAGTTCTTTTTTCATGGCTTTCTTCTCGATATCTTCCATCATGGAATCCAGATGGGATGCTCCGGCGGCGTTGAAACCGGCTCCCGGAGCACCCGGAGCGCCGGCGCCGTATTGCGGCGGCTGCGGCGGGGTTCCATAAGCATTTCCGTTGCTGCTTCCGTAAGGAGGCCGCCCGCTGAAGCGGGGATCCTCGTAGTAGTCCCGGCGCTTCGACCCGTAAGGCTGCTGATAACCGCCGCCCGGCCATCCGCCGTTATAGTACGGATCCTGCGGCGGATACGGCTCCTTGGAAACGACCAAGGCGGCGATGAAATAGATGAAAATCGTCGTTCCGCCCGTGAACACGATGCTGACCAAGGCGATCAACCGCAGCACGGTGGTATTGATCCCGAAATATTCGCCCAGCCCGCCGATCAGCCCGCTAATCCAGCGATCTCGTCTGGAACGGTACAGTCTTCCCATGCTCATTACTCCCCTCCTTGGTTATTCAGCTTCTGCTTCAAACGGGAGAGCTCTTGTTCCAGAGTCGATTGAATGACGGAGCCGGCCTGATTCACAAAGTCCTGGCCTGCTTTCCGCAAATCGCGAAGGCTGCGGGCTTCCCATTCCATATCGGACACCCGATCCTCCAAACGGTGGAACATCTTCGGCACGTCTTGCACGCCGTAGCCGCTCATCCGCTGGTTCATCCGTTGCTGCAAACGGAGCGTCTCCATTCTGGCGTAATAATATTGACGCTTGTTGTAGACGACCTGATATTCGGTCTTCAGTTCGTTCAATTGGGCTTCCAGCTCCTGCAGCGATTCAAGGCTTTGCGTGTAGAGATCGGAATACTGCTCGACCTTCTCTTCGTACAGCATCTTCTCTTGCAGGGCTAATTTGGCAAGATGTTCTTCGCCCGCTTTCAGGGCGAGCAGCGCTTGCTCTTCCCGCTTATCGCGCATTACTTTGGCTTGATCCACTTGCTGCTTCAGTTGTTTTGCATGTCCGGCATATTGATAATGCAGCTTCTCGGCTTCGGCGATTTCCTGCCGCGTCTCGATCAGAAACTGGTCGATCAATCGGACCGGATCTTGAGATTGTTCCAATTTTTCGTTCAAAGTGGCTACCGTAATATCCCGTACCCGACGAAATACACTCATGACACCCTTCCCTCCTAACCTTTCGGTCCTCATTTCAAGTTATTGAACATGTATGCTATCAATCAGTAACCCCGTCTTCCTCGCAGGGAGGAGATACCGTATACGATTAACCCGATACCAAGCACCGGAACGATCAGCCAGGCCAGCTTGGAGATAAGGGAAATGACCCCGAAGATCAACACCAGCCATCCGAAAAACGCGTTCCCCCGGCGAATGCCGTAGTAACCCAGACCGATCATCACGACCGCGACCACCAGTCCGAACAAGCTGCCCAGGAATGGAGTTAGTTTGCCCAGCAAAATCAAAGCGCCCAGGGCAATAAGTACAATAGCGAATACATTCGGTCGATTTGTTCTCATTGATTTATCACCGCCTCTCATTGGATCAACCTTATGTCTCTATTCTAGGTGGAATCCGAGTTTCCCAAAACGGACCGGGGACGGTTTTTCAACCTAGACCTAAGTCGAGGACGCGCTCAGCCCACGGGTATAACGGGAAGCCGTCCTCCATGCCAATCAAGTTCTTTACTTTTGAAAGGTCCAATAATATAATGATGTAGGCATTATAAACAATAGAAAATGACAGTTATCGGAGGAGCCTGCCATGTAGCGGGCTCTTTTTGCCTTTTAAGGGCTTTCAGGGCATAAATTCGCCCGCGCATGGTAATCTAATGATACCTCGCGTCATTGCACACTACTGAGGAGGAGTAATTCATGGAGCAACAAGCCATCTGGGCGATCGGCATTTTTTTGCTGACTTACGCACTCATTATTTCGGAGAAGATTCACCGCACGCTGCTCGCCATGGTCGGCGGGGTCCTGATGATCGTACTGGGTATCATCGATCAGGAATCGGCGATTCACCACATTGATTTCAATACGCTAGGCCTGTTGATCGGGATGATGATCATCGTTAATACGACGGCGGAAACCGGTCTGTTCAAATACATCGGTATTTGGACGGCCCGGAAAGCCAAGGGCAACCCCGTGACGATCCTTTGGCTGCTCGCGCTTATTACGGCGATCGGCTCCGCATTCCTGGACAATGTCACAACGATTATCCTGATGGTTCCGGTAACCTTCAGCATCACGCGCCAGTTGAAAGTCAAATCGTTTCCGTATATTTTCTCGCTGATCGTCGCTTCAAACATTGGCGGGACGGCCACCTTGATCGGTGACCCGCCCAACATCATGATCGGCAGCGCCGTTAAGGAATTGACCTTCGTCGCTTTCCTTCAGAATCTGGCCCCGATCGCCGTCTTGATTTTGGCCGCCACCCTGCCGCTGTTTGTGATAATTTTCCGTAAAAGCATCAAGGCAACGCCGGAAAATCAGAAAAGTATCATGAACATCAGCCTAAACGGCTTGATCACGGATCAAAAGTTACTCATCAAATGCCTCATTATATTGGGCCTAACCTTACTGGGCTTTTTCCTGCATCAAACATTCCATTTGGAATCGGCTACCGTCGCTTTGGCAGGAGCTTTCCTTCTGCTCCTCCTCACGGGGGAACATGTCATGGAAAGAGCCTTCCGCTCCGTAGAATGGCCAACGATTTTCTTCTTTGTGGGATTGTTCGTGCTCGTAGGGGGTTTGATCGAGACCGGCACCATCAAGCTTCTGGCCGAATGGGCCATCGACTTGACCGGAGGCGATCCGCTGACGACCTCCATGCTGATTCTTTGGCTCAGCGCGATCGCGTCCTCGTTCCTCGATAATATCCCGTTCGTGGCAACGATGATTCCGATGATACAGGATATGGGTGCCATGGGCATCGACAACTTGGAGCCATTGTGGTGGAGCTTGGCTCTGGGCGCATGTCTCGGCGGCAACGGTTCGTTGATCGGTGCCAGCGCGAATCTGATCGCTGCGGGCATGTCGTCCAAAGAAGGCGAGCCGATTTCGTTCATGCGCTTCCTTAAATACGGCTTCCCGTTAATGATATTATCGATCGTGCTCTCCAGCGCGTATATTGTGATTCGTTACTTCCTAATCTAAGCCGAAGTAAACTTCGCGATCTTTGGCGCTTATGTTTCCTTCTTTTGAGAAAAAACCGGCGTTATGCTATCCTTTAGGTAACTTACTATTCCGGGGGGAGGGATCCGACATGAAAACGCGTTTCCGGTTTGGCCGCTTGCTGGCTGCTTTTATCCTGGCGTTATTCATGGTTTTCCTTCTCCCGGCGTTTTCTTCTCTTCCCGCCCAGGCTGGGACGGGAGAACGGGATGCCTACGAAACGGATTATCATCGCTCCCACAAGATCCCTTTGCGACTGAATTCGTCTACGCCTCACGGCAAGCTGTTTATCGACAGAACCCCGCATCACCTGGATACGGTACCCGTAACGGCCTCCTTTTTATTGATGGCGCCGTGGGTTCGTTTCCGCCCTTTGTTTTGCCTGCTGTTAAAGCGGCTGTTGTTATTACCCATCAAATTTACGAGTATGTTCGTGGCTTAAACCTCTCTGGCTTTATTTTCTGCGGCCCGATGCCCATTTTTTATTGCGGGAAATCAGGCTTGTTTCGCAATTTCCAAAAATCGAAGACGACCCTAAATACTGGAGGCTTGACTCAAATGAATCTCAAAGAAACAGATCTGCCGGGAATCGGTAAAAAGTTCGCGGTTCAAACCCGCAGCGGCGAAAAACTGGCTATTATCCTCCACGATGACGGCCGGCGCGAGCTGTATCATTTCGAACACGACAATCCCGATGACAGCATCTCCATGGTCACTTTGGACGATGACGAGGCGAGATACGTGTCGGCCATTATCGGAGGCGTAACTTACAAGCCTACCGCTTTGGAAAACATCGAAGTGGCGCTCGGCGATCTGATTATCGAATGGTACAAACTTGAACCGAATTTCAAAGCGATCGGCAAAACGATCGGGGATCTACGGATTCGTCAGCGTTCGGGGGCGACCATTATCGCCGTTATCGAAAAAAACCATACCAAACACATCAATCCGGGAGCCGACGTGCTTCTGACCGCCGACGCGATGGTGGTTGTGCTCGGCGAACGGCTTCATCAGCAACAAATCCGACAGATCCTATTGAGTGGAAAAGGTTGAACGCATGCCATTCGCCGAAAGCCGAAGCCCCCTCTCCTAACCGGAGAAGGGGCTTTTTCTTCATCGGCTCCGAAAGGGACTATCCTCCCGTTTGGATCTGCTTCTCCATATATTGAGTGAACTTCCGAACGGTGGAGGACAGCGATTGTTCCTCCCGATAAACGAGGCATATCCGGCGGCTGTTCGTGTACCCGGGGAGATCCCGCTGCAGAAGCTCGCCGGACAACGTCTCCCGCGTTATGCTCCGCCGCGGCAGCACGGCAATCCCGATATCGCATTTCACCGCTTCCTTCATCGTTTCGATCGCTCCGAGCTCCATGGCCGCGGACAAACGCAGTCCGACCTTCTCGGCCCACTGCTCGGTCAGCCTACGGGAGGTCGACCCGGGTTCGTGCAGCAGAAACGTCTCCCGCCGCAGATCCTCGACCTCCAGCCGTTCCCTTCTTGCCAAGGGATGGGAAGGCGACAGCACGAGCATCAATTCGTCCGCCACGAGCGGAACGATCGTCATGTCTTTCTCCGCGGTTTCCGGCAGCGATACGATGGCCGCGTCGATTTCGTAGCTGCGCAGCATGGCCAGCACGGCATCCGCTTTTTTGACCGAGAGTTGAAGCTGGATACGCGGGTAGAGCTTTTGAAAGCCGGCAAAATGAGGGGGCATGAAATACGTTGCCGGCGTGTAGCTGGCTCCAAGCCGAAGCTTGCCCGAGGTGCCGTCGCGATGCTCCGCCGCTCGCTCCTCCATCTCCGAAGTCAGCGCGACGATGCGCCGGACATAAGGCAGCAGATCGGCGGCCGCTTCGGTCGGGCGCAGCTTGCGCGCCGATTTCTGCATTAACGTCAGCCCCAATTCCTCCTCCAGCTTATGTAAATGAAAGCTCACCGTAGGCTGCTTCAAGCCAAGCTTCTCCGCCGTTTCGGCCAGCGTCTTGCCGGCTCCGATCTCCTGCAGCACCTTCAACTGTTGGATGTTCATGCAACTCCTCCTCCTGCCAAAATATAGATGATATCTATGCAAATATCAATATATATAAACATTATTTAACAAATGTCATGCGCTCCGTTAACATTTCGCTGACCGTTCGTTGCTAAATTGAAAAGCGGGAAGTCTTTCAACCTATCGACCATCCTGAATGCGAAGGGAGCAAGAAAATGAGAAACCAAGCCAAAAAAGAAATCGGCGTATTGCTGTTAACGCTGCTTTTGACGCTTGTGCTGAGCGCCTGCGGAGGAGCGGGGGATAACAGCGCAAGCGGCGGGCAGAACACGGCGGCCAACGCCAGTGCCAATGCCAATGCCGGATCGGCCGGAAATGCGGGAACCGCCGGGGCGGAAGGCGATTCCGGGACCCCGCAGGCGGACGCGTCGAAAGACGAAGGAACGCTGACGGTATACCTGAACGATTTTGACGATATCATCGCGGACATGTTTGAACAAGCCACCGGGTATAAGGTAAATCTGGTCACCGGGAACGGGGCGGAAATCATGTCCCGGATCGAAGCGGAAAAAGGGAATCCTCATTGGGACGTAGTATGGGCGGATATGATGCCGTCGATCAACGCGCTTGGCAAGCAAGGCCAGCTGCTCGAGGGTTGGACGCCGAACAACGCGGCCAATCTGACGGAAGCCTACCGCAGCTACGTACCGGAGAACCAGTCGTATTATCCGACGGGTGCGCATGCGGCCGGCGTGATCGTATACAACAAAGACAGCTTTACGGAAGAACAGGCACCGAAGACGTGGTCCGATTTCGCCAAACCGGAATACAAGGACCAAATTGCCGCCGCAGACCCGGCCATCGCCGCGCCGGCTTATCCGTTCGTCGCTCAATTCTTTGAGAAGGAAGGCATGGGCGGCGGAAAGGCGCTGTTCGATTCTTGGTTCAACAACGGTTTGCGCGTCTACCCGAAAAATCCGCAGGTCGTTCAAGCCCTTTCCTCCGGCGAGGTCAAGGCAGCCGCCCTGCAGGAGTCCAACGCATACAGTATGCTGGCCGCCGGGGAACCGATCGGCATCGTTTGGCCGGAGGAAGGCGCACCGGCTTCCGTACGGGTGGCCGCGATCCAGAAGGACACGAAAAACCCGAACGCCGCCAAAGCGTTCATCGAATTTTTGCTGGATCCGAGCACGCAGCAGCAGTTGATCAACAAAGGGGAAGAGGCCTACTTCGAACCGTCGGCTGCTGGCGCCAAACCGAAGGAAAACCGTGACCCTAACGCCAAGCTGATTGCCGCCGATGCCGCTTGGGCAGCCGAGCATGAGGCGGAAATCAAGCAGTGGTTCGCCGATAAAGCGGTAAAATAACGATATGCTTCGACTTACCCAAGACCGCCTCGGTTGGTCCGTCAGTCTGCTAATGTTCGTGCTCGTCCTGTATCCGCTGCTGGCCGTAATCATTCAGGTGCTGCTGCCCGGCGTGTTTTTCGGTCACTGGGAAATCGGGGATTTGCGCCTGTTGCTGGAAATCTTCCGCCGGCCCTTGTGGCAAAAGTCGCTGGAAAATTCGGTCGTCCTCGCTTGCGGGACGACCGTTCTCGCTACGCTGCTCGGCGGCATTCTGGCGACGATCCGTTCGAGCTGGCATTTTCCCACCGCCAAACTGCTGGATGCCGCCGTTTGGGTATTGCTCATCATGCCCTCCTTCATTTTGGCGCAAGGCTGGGTCATGTTCTCGGCCGGCGGCGGACTCGCCGTGCAGCTGCTCGGCTGGACTTGGATCACCCAAGCGGTGTTTCAGCCGGCCGGACTGATCGTCGTCATGACGCTCAGCAAATTTCCGCTGGCCTACTTAAGCGTGCGCTCGGCCATGGAATGGAAAGTCGAACAACTCTCGGATGCGGCGAGGCTCAGCGGCTCATCCCCTTTTCGCGTCTGGCGTACGATCCAGGCCCCTTTGCTGCTCCCGGCTTTCCTTGCGGGTGCAGCTCTAGTATTCATGGACACGATTGGCGATTTCGGGCTCCCGGCTTCGATCGCCGCCATCTATCGTTTTCCGACGTTGCCCTATTCGATTTATTCGGCGCTGTACACGTCGCCGATCCGCTTTGATATGGCCGGGGTATTGTCGTTTTACCTCGTCGTGCTGATCGGGCTCGCCATGCTGCTGCAATTTTATGCGCTTCGCCGCTCGCGGTTCGACTTTTTGTCGGCCCGCGCCGTGCCGGCGGCCCCGAAACCGGCCGGGCGCCTGACAGGGCCGCTCGCGCTGCTAAACGTGGCCTTTTTGTCCGTGGTCATCGGCATTCCCATCGGTTCGAACGTTCTGCTGTCCGTGCTAAAAACGCAGGCGGGCGGGCTGCAGCCGGATAATCTGACCTGGGAGCACTACCGCTCCCTGTTCCAAAACGGGTCCGAGCTGCTGACCGGGCTTGGGCGTTCGCTCGCCATCGCCCTGCTCGCCGCCATGCTGGGGCTGTTGATCGGGTTGATGGTGGCGTACGTGCTGAATTATTCCGCTTTTCGCTTCAAGCGCGGCATCGAAGTGTTGTCGCTGGTGACGCTGGCCGTGCCCGGCGTCGTGCTGGGGATCGGCTACATCTTCGTTTGGAACCAGCGCTGGCTGGACTCTATCGGTTTGCTGCTTTACGGCAAACCGGCCATCCTCGTACTCGCCGCCATCGCCGGAGCGATCCCGGTCATTACGCGGGTTCTCATCGGCGCGATGGCCAAGGTGCCCGGCAGCCTGTTGCATGCCGCCCAACTGAACGGGGACGCATGGCTGGGCCGAATGCGCAGCGTGCTGGCACCGCTCATTCACGGGGCGCTGTTATCCGCCGGGCTGGCGGCGTTTGGCTCCAGCGTATTCGACTTGGCGGTCAACTCGATTTTGTTCCCGCCGAACTTCATCACCTATCCGATCTCCGTCAACAAAGCGTTCGAGGATATGCGGTTCGGTTATGCTTCGGCCGCAACCGTATTTGGCGGAGGCCTCGTCGTGCTCATGATGATCCTGCTGGAAATCCTGCTTCGACGTAAGGAGGCAAACTATGGAAACCATTGACAAAAATACTCCCGCATTATTGGAAATTCGCGGACTCATCAAGCAATACGGTTCGTTTCAAGCTTTATCCGGCGTGTCTTTCGACATGAAGGAAGGGGAGATCATCAGCGTGCTTGGCCCCTCCGGCTGCGGGAAATCGACCCTGCTGCAGCTGGTTGCCGGACTCGCCCGTCCCGACGGCGGCGAAATCCGGTTGAGGGGCCAAACGATCGCCTCCATCAAAACGATGATCCCGCCCGAGAAAAGAAACGTAAACATGGTGTTCCAGGATTATGCGCTATGGCCGCATATGACCGTGTTCGATAATGTCGCTTACGGACTGAAAAGGATCGGACGCGAGGAAAAAGCCGCCCGCGTGCGGGAACTGCTCGATCTCCTGCAACTGAGCGGCCTGGAGCACCGCTTGCCGCCGCAATTGTCGGGCGGACAGCAGCAGCGCGTGGCCATCGCCCGCGCTTTGGCGACCCGGCCGGGGCTGATCCTGCTGGATGAGCCTATGTCCAATCTGGACATGCGCCTGCGGATCGAGATGCGCACGGAGATGGCCTATCTGTTCCGCAAGCTGGGCATGAGCGTGTTCCATGTCACGCACGACCCCGAGGAGGCGTTCTCGATGGCGGACCGGCTGCTCATCTTACGGAACGGTGCGGTCGATCAGATCGGAACGCCGCAGGAATGCTTCACCCGGCCGGCCAGCCGTTGGGTCGCGTCGCTGCTCGGTGCGATCAACCGGCTACCCGGCCGCCTGGAGCGGGCTCGCGGCAGCGGCTCCGCGGCGATCCGCATCGGGGCCGAGCGCGTTTGCGGCGTCGGCGGAGCGGACTTGGCCGGACTGCCGGACGGCGCCGAAGCCGAGCTGCTGTTTCGGCCCGAACAGCTGCAACTCGCCGCTTCGTCCGATGCCGCTTCGTCCGATGCCGCTTCGTCTCCGGAGGCGCAGGCGAACCGCTTATCCGTCCGCATCGTCTACTGCACCTTCGAAGGCACGCGCTGGCGTGCGATGGCCGAAACGGACGAAGGACGCACGCTGCATCTGCTGGCTTCGGGGCCGCTCCCGGCGAACTCCCGGCATACGGTCGTTTTGCCTACGGCCTCTGCCTTCATTTACGCGGCAAGAGACATTGAAGAGCGAAAGGGTACTGCCACATGAACATCACCCACAATCCGCCGCGCTTACTGGCGGTTTCCGATATCCACGGCCATAGCGGGGGGCTAGAGCTCTTGCTGGCCGAAGCAGGATACAGCCCTCAGCGAGACCGGCTGGTCCTGCTGGGCGACTATATCAACGCCGATCCTTATACCTGGGGCACGCTGGATTTGATTCAGCGGTTGACGGAGGGGGGAGCCACCGCCTTACTGGGGAATCTCGAGGTAAGCCTTCTTCGGAAAACGAATGGCACCGCCGAGCGGCTTGTTCCGGCGGACCGGCTGGATTGGTTAAGCGCGCTGCCTTATTACGCCATCGTAGACGACTGGCTGTTCGTGCATGCCGGACTCCGCCCGGGAGTACCGTTAGACCGCCAAACGCCCGATGACCTCACCGGAATCCGCGACGAGTTCTGGTCTGCGGTGCCGGATTGCGGCTATGCCGTCGTGTTTGGCCATACGCCCACCTTCAAGCTGGGTGCCGGGCCCGGAGACGTCTGGTCCGCCGCCGGCCGCCTCGGCATCGACACCGGAGCCAAGCACGGCCAGCGCCTGACCCTGCTTGATTTGAGCGGCAAGCTCGCCTATTCCTGCTCCACCTCTCCTGCCAACCTGTACGGCGACGTTCGACGGCATACGCTGCGCCTTTCCGGGCGTGTAAAATAACAGGCACTTCATGCCCTTATTCGGGTTGGCGGCTACCTATGCTAAAAAGCCAACCTTGGCAGGTTGGCTTTCATTAAGCTTATGGAAACTTCATCAAAACTCCTCGTACACCGCCGGATCCTGGTTTCTTAACCGGCCGTCCGGGCGGGATAAACCGGAGATCCGGCCCATTTCCGTTTCGTCCAAAGCGAAATCGAAAATCGAGAGGTTCTCCAGCTGCCGTGCGGCGGACGCTGATTTGGGGATGGAAACGGCCCCCAGCTGATAATGCCAGCGCAAAATAACCTGGGACGCCGACTTCCCGTAACGTTCGGCGATTTGACGGACCGTCTCGTCGTTCAACACATCGTTGCCATGGGCTAGCGGGCTCCACGATTCCGTGACGATCCCGTGTTCCTCGTGCCATTTCCGCTGCTCGGCCTGGTTGAAGAACGGGTGCAGCTCGATTTGGTTCACGCTTGGCGTCACGCCGGTTTCCCGTTCCAGGCGCTCCAGATGCTCCGGCAGGAAATTGCTGACGCCGATCGAGCGGATAAGCCCCCATTTTCTCGCGTCGATCAACGCCTGCCAGGCTTCCACGTAATGCCCTTGGATCGGATTGGGCCAATGGATCAGGTACAAATCATAATAATCCAGCTGGGCCCGGTACAACGACTCCTGGATCGCTTTCACCGCTTTGTCGTACGTGTGGTAGCGGCCCGGCAGCTTCGAAGCGACGATCAGCTCCTCTCTCGGTACTGCGCAACGTCTTACGGCTTCGCCGACCGTCCCTTCGTTTTCGTAGTTATAAGCGGAATCGATCAGTCGGTAACCGGAGCCGATCGCGCCGACGATCGACTGCACGCCTTCGCTGCCGCGAAGCGTATAGGTGCCCAAACCGACCGCAGGCAGCTTAAGCCCGTCATTTAGCGTAATTTCCGGAATGATTTGCCCCAAACCTCAACACTCCTTTCGGTATTATTTTCAGGGTATCACATTCGGAAAAGATTTCATATCGGGGTCTGGGACAAGACCGTGACGGATCTTCCAGAGCGTCGACCTGCATTTGTCCGAAGGTAGCAAAGGACCCGGATACTGCGGCATGTAACGGTGTTCGCAACGAACCCTGATCATGCTAATCCCCTCGTATTAGGGCGTTTCTCGATGTAAAGAATCCAGATATCGCTATTTGGCTAAAATGCGGCGCTTTGGAGCAGTTTAGCGGCCAATAAGGTTGCCAAGGTTCGTTGCAATTGGGGAGTCGTCATTTGAAGCTACTTAGCGTTTCTCAGATTCGTTAGCGCCGCCGTGATACGGTTCCCCCCTCCTCCGCACCGCAAATGAATAAAAACAGGCCGACCGCATCGCGTGGCCCTGAACCAACGGGCCCGCGAAGGGACGACCTTTGAATATTACTGCGGCTTAGCTTGACTCAATCCCCGGTCCTTCAACAGCTTGATAAACATCCCGCCCACCACGCTGCGGTGCTGGAACCCGATCTGTCTGGCGGTATGCGTATCGTACCAATCCGAGAACGGAACGCGGTCGCGGGTTTCATTCAGGAAGTCCCACAGCGGCGCGATGATCCGCTCGAAGTCCCCTTGCTCCTCCGCCAACGCGGCGGCCCAAACGAGCCAGTCGCCTTTGGTGTAAGACTTCCGGTTATCCAGCGGTACGCCATAGCGGTTTTGCTGTTCCTGATACCAGGCGGTTTCCCGGCGAATGATCGCCTCGTCGAAGACATGCGTTCCGAAAATGAGGTCCCAAATCAAATTGTATTTCAAGCTCCAGGTGCCTTCCCCGCCAAACGCCAGTTTGGTATGAGCGCTCCCCTCGCTTGGCTCCGCCGCGAGTTCCGCCCACTGTCCGGCCATCTCCTTGGCCGCCTGCAGGTAACGGTCCGCCTCGGCGGAATCGCCCAGCAATCCGCACAAAATCGAGTAGCTGGCTACGCCCATGATCGCTTTAGCCGACAGGTTGGCGTTGCGGGCCAAATGCCCGGCAAAGTCGTCCGTGCATAGCTGATTCTCCGGATCGAGCCCATACTCCAGCAAGTAATCCGCCCACCCGGACAACAGCTCGCGGTGCACCGCCGCAAACTCCTTTTGTCCGTCGGCCAGAGTGACCGCCGCCGCCATCACGAGCATATTGCCGCATTCCTCGACCGGCATTTGCGCCTCCCGCGCGTTCTCTCCGTACACCTGTCCGTTGGCGAGCGGGTATTGGCCGACGTCGTGCGGCGCAAACTCGAAAGGCCATGCTTCGCTGGACGCGTATTTGAAGATCGGCCGCATCATCCCGCGGACCAGCTCAGGCTGGTACAGCAAAAACAGCGGGATCGAAGGATAGCTGACATCGACCGTAGCGATGCAGCCGTTGCTAAAGCATTCTTTGGACATGAACAGCGGCTGGCCTTCCGAATCGATTACGAGCTTATGAGCAGCGATCGCCTGCCGGTAAGACAAGGCCAAAATATCGGCGTATTTCTCCCCGCCGGCACGCACCGCGTCCGCCTGCAGCTGCCGGTCAAACGCTTCGCAACGCAACGCGATGTCCGGGTATTCCCGAAGTGCGCCCGCTACCATCTCCAGCGTAGTCTTGCCGTCTTTTTTCCAATAGGCCTCCAGCTTTCGGCCAAAATATTCGATCGCATAAACGTCATCATAAGCAAGTACGATCAGATGCGATTTCTCCGCTGCTCCGTCTACCTTGCCGCAATCCCAAACGGTTGCCAGCACCGGCTGCGTATCGCGAACCGGTTGCGCCTCGTTGAGCTCGGCCTCGCCGCCGTCATAACGGATCTCCCCGGTCCGGACGAACGACTTGCGGACCTCCGCCGGTCCCATCCACGTTTGCGTATCGGGAGCCTGCTCCACCGCCAGCATAAAGGTGCCCCAGTCGATTCGCAAATCGTCTCCCGAGGCGTTCAGAATATTTTGCTCGGCATGGCTCGCCTGCAAAATCGCCAAACCCTCGGCTTGCTCCTGCCGCAAAACGACTTTTTGCTCGCTGGTATTAACGCACCATTCCCCGGTTACGTCAAAATAAACCCGCACGTCATGCGGCTTGCCGTCGATGGAACGCACCCGGAAGGACACGTAGGACGCCGGCCGCGACAGCAGCTCCAGACGATCCGGCAGCAGCGGGCTTGTAAATGCAACGTCCAGCGCAATGCCTCCCGCTTCAAAGCTGTAAATGCTGGACAGCGGCGTAACCTGAAGTCCGGTTTGATGCATTGCCTCCGGCTCTGCGTAGTAATTTTCCGGATTAGGCTCGGTTAATCCGGCGAACCGCCAAGGGGTTCCGTCGATGCGGATCAATCCGGTCAACGCGTTCCGTTTGCCTGTCCAATGCCGCGTAAAGTCGTCAGTCAGGCGGTCCGCCATCGACCAGACGCTGAAATAAGGATCGATCGTTACCAAAGGAACCGCCGGTGGACGTAATGCCGTTGTCATAGGTTATCTGCCTCCAGATCCAAAGATATAGACCCGGCCATATACCGGGCCAAGGACTTATTTAGTAATCGTAATGCGCGTACCTTCGTCGTCATGCTCGTAAAAAATCAACAAAGTTTGCGACGCCGGATCAAAGTCATATTGCAACGCAGCCGCTCCTGCCGTTACGGCCGCCGGCCTTGCTCCACAGCGAATACGGGCGGCCGCCTGCATCGGACGCGGCCCTTTGGCCGTAAACGAAATCCGGCGTTCGTCCTCGTTAAAGTCCTCGATCCGGGACGAGGCGGCAATCAACCCGCCGCCTTGACGCCCGGCGTATTCCAAATCATAGAGAAGCGCCTGCTTCCCGGGCAGGACAGTAACCTGCGCTTTCACGGGCAATCCCGCTTCAAGCAAATCCACATACCGACCTTGCAGCGTGAGCGGCTTTTCGCTGACCGACTCGGTCATCACCGAGGCAATCACGTAAGGCCCGCGGCGGATTTGGTAATAGTTCGAAGCTTCCCAGCGAAGCTTCTGGGACTGCTCGGTTTCAGCCGCCGCTTCCGCATCGGTGACGCTTCCCAAGGCCGCCATCGCTTCCCGCACCGCAGCCCGGAACCGTTCCGCCGCTTCGGCGCTTTGCGCCAGCCGTTCCGGCCGCACCCGCAAATAGGCGAGAAGTCCGTTCCCCACTCGGGTGATGCCTTCCGGCGCCCCGCCCGGACTTACGCCGAGGCATTCGAACAAATGCTCTCTTGGCGTGGCGTACCGGCGTTTCCCCTGGTTCCACCATTCCCGGACTTCGTGATACGGGTCGCTGTCGTCCCCGACGTATACTAGCGCACCGCCATCCCGCACCCACCCGGCCAGCGCGTTGTGCAGATCCGGATATTCCGGCTTCATAAATTCGTAGCTTAACACGAGCACGCGATAAGCGTCCAAATACCCCGGAAACCTCCGCACGTTGTCAAGCTGCACCGGCCGAACCGGAAGACCGTGTTTCACCAGCGGCAATGTCAAGCCGTAAAGCTCCGAAAGACTCAACAGTTCCACGGCGGCCTCATCCTTCAGCTCCACTTCGCCCGTGCCGTCGTATTTCATCATGAATCCGGCCGTTTCCGTCCCGATCCGCTTGCGCTGAAACATCGCCGAATCGGCCAGGAACACGCCGGTAACGGCGGGATTGCCGTACACCTGAACATCTTCATGCTCCATGTTCCCCAGGGTGTGCATGACGGTCAAGAGCACGCTCGCGTAATCGGCCGGGATGCCCTCTTTGCCGTTACCGTCCTCCGCAGGATATTGCCCTTCAAAAATTCTTCTTGGCCAAGGGGCTACCTCGTAACGCGATACCGCCGGATGCAGCAGCGAGGCGATCAACGTCTTGACGTAGTTTTCGCGATAATCCGCCCACGTCCGTTTCGGGTCGTCTTCGATCGGGTCGTGGAGAAACCACATTTTCCGGTCGGTTCCCCGTACCAGTTCCTGCATGATGCCGTACTCCAGAAACGCCGTCTCAAACGTCCGTTCCGCCCGTTTCCCCTCATAGACATTGGCCGTACGTGACGTCCCCGTCCAGATTTGGGCGATATAGCCGCCCACCCCGGGCAAATCGAGCAGCCGTGATTCCGGGCTGACGATCCGCCATTGGGTATAGTTGATCAGGCTATGCGTCGGCACGAAAAAGCGCAGCGGCCGGTTATAGCGGACCAGCGAATATTCCTTCAGCGCCGAGCAGATGCGGTCCAGGCAGCGGGTATACAAGTAAGCCTTGAGCTTTGAGGCGCGGTATTGCGCGTCCTCCGAAGCATGCGGCGGAATCCACGGCTCGTTATAGTAATTTTGCCATTCGCGTTTGAATGCCTCGGAATAACCGCCTTCCACCCAAAACTCCGGCTCCTCCAGATGGATCGCTTCCACGCCCGCATCCACGGCGGGACGAATCCGCTCTACCAGGAAATCGGCATAGCTCACTGTGGGCACCATGTAAGGAATGTCCGCCGAAGTGCCGTGAATGATCGTTTCCCCGTCGTGGTATTTCTGCGCTTCATCCCAGTGGGAACGGCCGTCCACCTTGCCGTTCAAGTAATCCTGATAACCGCCCCAGGATACGCCGGTCATCAAGTGCACCCGGTAGCCTTGCTCCGCCCATTCGCGGATCCGCCGCGGCATCGATTCGTTAATGCCGTATACCATCACGAAATCCGCCTGCAGATCGTACGCCGGCCCGAAGGCGCTGCCCTCCTGAAATCCGGTCCGCTCTTCCGCCCGTGATCTCCCAGTCACGATTGAACTCCTCCTTCTTCCGTCTAGGCCAACGCCACGCGAATCGTCTTAATTTCAAACGGCGTAAAGGACAAGCTTACTTCATTCGTCCGTTCCGCCAGCATTCCCGTCGGGTTCTCCAGCAAATCGGCTTCTTCGATCGTCCGGCAATCCAGTCCGAGCGACAGCCGGGCCTCGGCTCCGGCGCCTGCCGTCTCATAGAGCCGCAAGATCAGATGATCGCTGTCCTCGGCTTTTTTCACGGCCTCTACCATAACGTGCGGGTGATCGATTTGCGCCAAACAGGCCGGCTGAATCATTTTCTTCCCGCCGCCGCTTGGCACGAGCGCTTCCGCCAGAGTCACCGGAACGTTCAACTCGTACCCTTTGCGGTATACGCCGGCCTGAATGAAATCGCCGGCATGCGGATACAGGGCATAAGTGAACTTGTGCTCGGCCTGGTCGGCTTTCGGATCCGGGTAGGCCGGACTTCGCAGCAAATTCAGGTCCAGGACGCCGTTCTCCGCACTGTGCCCGTACTTGCAGTCGTTCAGCAGCGCCACGCCGTAATCCGGTTGCGACAGATCGATGTAATGATGAGCGCAAATTTCGTCGCGCGCGAACTCGATGGCATTGTTGCGGGTCGTGGGCCGCTTCAGCACCCCGAACTGAATTTCGCAGTTGACCTGATCGGTTGCCACATTCACCGGAAAAGCGACCCGCAGCATTTTGCCCGCTTCCCGCCAATCGGCCTCGGTATCGAACCGCAGCAGTTCCCCGCCTTGCTCCAGGCTGACGGTTTGCTTCAGGGTCGACTCCCCGAACCGGTACTCCTGCTCGACGATGACGCGCGGCCCAAAGGCATAGGCGCGCATCCGCACCAGCTTCATCGTGCCGGCGATCGTCTCGCGGTAGTCGCGCGGGAAATCCCAGGCATCCCCGTCATCATGGTAGACCGTAAATACGTTGGCTTTCGTTCCCGGCCGCAACGTTTCCCGTCCGGCCGCCTTATCGTACAGCGATACGATGCCGCCGTCTTCGGCAAACCGGACCGCAAGCCGTTCGTTCTCCAGCTTGAAGTCCTCCGCGATCAGCGGGCCTTCGGGCCGCTCTGCTTCCGCTTCCGCAAGAGAGCGCCACCCCATCGCCGGCACTTGCACGAAATGCCAGACGCCGCCGTATTCCACCCACTCCCGCCGGCCCCATGGCAAGGAGTTGAACAGGATGGGAGCTCCGGCCGCGCCGCCGGACAAACCGGCTAACCGCCCGTAAGTATCGGCAATCATCGACTGCAATTCATCCAGCAGCTTGCCGTAACGCTCAAGCGACTCGTCGTACACTCTTGTAATCGAGGAGCCGGGCAAAATGTCGTGGAATTGGTACAAGAGCACTTCCTTCCAGATCGAATCAAGCCGTTCGGCCGGATAGGCGCTTCCCCCGCCGTCCAGCGACCAAAGCAGCGAAGCGGCGAATTCCAGTTCGCGCAACGCTTTTTCCAGCTTGCGGTTGTACCGTTTGTTGCGCGCTTGCGTGGTCAGCGTCCCCTGATGTTTCTCGAGATACAGCTCCCCGCGATAGGTCTGGAAGCGGGAAGCCTCCCGCTCCAGCCGATGGAAGAACGCAATCGCGGGTTCCTGGACAACCGGCAGCAGCCCCAGCAAATTTTTCTCCCGGGCCAGACGTTCCAAATGCTCTTCCCCCGGACCGCCGCCGCCGTCGCCAATCCCGAACAACATCAATGCGTGCTCCGAAACGCCGCGGTCCAGATAGCTCCGCTCGATTTTGGCGAGCGACCGCGGGGCCGCCGGACTATTGTAAGTGTCCTCCGGCGGCAGATGCGTCAGCACCTTCGTCCCGTCGATGCCTTCCCACATGAAGCTGTGATGCGGATGCGTATTATAGACGCTCCACGACAGCTTTTGCGTCATCATATAGTCGACTCCGGATTTCTTGAGCAGCTGCGGCAGGCTACCCGTATATCCGAAGACATCGGGCAGCCATAACACCTTGATGTCTTGGCCGAATTCCTGCTTGAAAAACCGCTTGCCGTACATGATTTGCCGTACGAGCGCTTCGCCGCCGGATATGTTCGTGTCCGGCTCAACCCACATCGCGCCCTGTACCTCCCAGCGCCCTTCCCGTACGCGCTCCTGCACCTCCGCATAAAGCTGCGGATAATGCTCCTTCATCCACGCGTATAGCTGCGGCTGGCTGGCGCCAAACACGTAATCCGGATATTTCTCCATGTTGCGCAGCGCAGTGGAAAAGGTACGGGCGCCCTTGCGGATCGTTTCGCGAATCGGCCACAACCAGGCAAGATCGATATGCGCGTGTCCGATTGCGCTGACCGTTATTACCGAATCGCCGCCTTGCCGGGCCAGTTCCGGGGCGAGTTTCGCCTTGGCCGTCCGCACCGTTTCGTCGTTGATTTCGGAGAGCAAATTGGCCGCCTCATAGACGCTTCGCAGCACCCGCGCCTTTCTGGCGCTTGCGTCCGGCAGTTGTTCGGCCAGCTCGATCAGCACCTCCAGGTCATAATACAATTGGCGCGCTTCTTCATGGCATACGGCGATGCACGCTTCCTTAAGCGTTCCGCTGCGGAAGTGGCCAAACAAATCGTTGCAGCCGCCGTCTCCCCACAAATCGATGACTTCGCCGCCCTGGGCCGCGGCGCTGACATCCACTACGCGTTTGCCGGGCATTCCCAAACTGTAATCGAATTCGGAGCTCACATTCGTCAGGCCTTGATGCGGGGTTCCGGCTTCGTCCACCAGGCACAATTCCCCGTTAATGTCGATCAAGAGCACCACTTTGCGTCCTGCGGCAAGTGCGGGCACCTCCCCCTGAAAATGAAACCAGGCGCAGTCCCATAGCTCTCCCCACTTGTCGCGGGGCTTCAGTTCGACCCGACTGCCGGACTCCCGATTCGCATAGGTTACCGGCTCTTTTGTTACCCAAGCGGTAACGGTAAGAGAGGATACCGGTTCATAAATGTAATTTTGCAGCTTGGAAAGCCGCCCCTTCGCTTTTTGGGTCATGATCGGATTTGTTTCATAAGGCATGCTGCATCACTCTTTCAATGTAATTTACTTCGTTATGGCCTCCGCCTTCTTCTGCGCATCGTCCAGAATCGACTTGATATCTCCGTTTGTCATCAATGATTTGGTTACCGCATCGCCAAACATTTGCCAGATCTTCGAGTCTTCCTTGGCAAACGTCGGCAATCCTTGCACGTTCCCGGCCATCGCCAAAAAGTGCTGATACATTTCCGGATGCGCGGATTTATAGTCTTCCGTTTCGGCGATCGCTTTCAACACCGGCGAGCGGACGCCCGTATCGGCGATCAGTTGCTGAATTTCCTCGCTGTACATGGCGCGGATGTAAGCAAATGCGGCTTCCTTGTTCTTCGCATCCTTCGGTACCGAATGGAACGCTGCGCCGATCGTAATGTTGCCTGCCTTGCCGTCCGAGGACAACGGAATTTGCGACATCCCGTAATCGATGCCGATTTGCGAACTTTCGATAGCCCGCCAAGGTCCGTCGATCAGGTAAGCGATTTGCCCTTTTTTGAAGGCGTCGAAGTACGATCCTTCATTCGTATTGGCCATCAGGCCGGCCGGGTGAGCGCCGTTCAGTTGTTTCATAAATTGCACGGTTTCTACGTTGGCGTCGGAGTTGAAGACCGGTTGACCTTGATCATCGGCAAATCCCCCGCCATTGATAACCATAAGCGTACCATACCGCAAATAGCCGCCTGCGTTTGGTCCGGCATATACGCCGCCGCCGTAAAACTTGCCTTTGCCCGCTTCCGTTACCTTTTGCACGTTCGCCAGCAACTCATCCCATGTCGCCGGGGCTTTGTCCGGATCGAGTCCGGCTTCCTGCACCAGCTTCTTGTTCCAGAACAAGCTGCTTACGCCCGGCTGGGAAGCAAAACCGTAGATTTTACCGTCATATTCCATCGGCTTCCAGGCCGCAGGCGCTACATTATCGCGAATTTCTTGCGCCATGTCGTCCGGGAACGGCTCGAGCAATCCCTGCTGGGCGAAGCCCGGCATTTGCGTTTCCCCGACGATGATATCGGGCATGTTTCTCGCCAGGAAGCCGGCCGTTTGTTTTTGAATGAGCGGTTCGCCCCAGCCCCAATCCTCCATTTTCACCGTGATGTTTTCAGCTTGCATTTTCTCAAGCATAATCGATTGATAAAAGTACGGGAAGACGCCGGCCTTTAATGGGCTTCCTGAGGTATAGCTGAAGTCTTCGGCGACGAGCCGCGGATTTTGCGCTTCGTCGGCAATCAGCGCTTGTTTCTTTTTCTCCAGCAGGTCATTCAGCACACCGACGCCAACGCCAACGGCGCCTTCGTTCAGTACGGTAATGGTCGTGCCCCCCGCAGGCGCAGGTTCACCTGCATCGTTTCCTGTCGACGTGTTTGTTCCCGAATCGCCCGCAGCCTGATTATTGCCTCCGGCATTGCCCGAATTGCTTGCATTGCCGCCTCCGCAAGCGGCCAAACCGATGGTGAGCAGGAGCGAGAGAGTGAGGACAGTCATTTTTTTCAACAACATACGTGAACCCCTCCATATCAAATTTTATTTGAACTACCGTTTTGAACTACCGTTTCAATGAAGGTTCAAAAAGTCAGGTTTGCAGCACCGAGAAGGTTGGATGAAGCTTAGGGACTGAGTAGCGGAGCGTAGCTGGAGGCTACGTGAGCAACGGAAGTCCCGGCTGAATTCAAGATTCGACGTCGATTAAGCTCCTTATTGTTGCTTCGTGATGGAAAGATGACTTTTTGACTACCTTATCTACCCTTTGATGCCGGTGTTGGCTAGGCCTTGAACAATGTATTTCTGGAAAAAAGCAAAGATGAGCAGTGCCGGAATCGTGATGCCAAGGCTTAACGTGATGATCATCGGGTAGTTGATCACAGCGCCCGGACTTGTTCCAACGGAAGATATTCGCGTGATCGCCGCCGGAAGCGTTTGCAAATAGTCGCTGGTCGTGTAGAAGAAAGGCGTGATAAAGTCATTCCACGTCCCCAGCGCCGTCGTAATCGCGACATAAGCCATAATCGGCAGCTGCAGCGGGAATAAAATCTGAAAGATCAGCCGGAACGTTCCGGCCCCGTCCACGATCGCGGCCTCGTCGATTTCCAGCGGCACTTTTTCCAGCGACTGCTTCACCAGGAAGGTACCCATAATATTGATGCTGGGTCCGCCGATCAAATAAACCCACCACGAGTTCAGAATCCCCGTTCCTCCGGTAAACACGTTGTTTCCGCCGGCAAACGGAAATCTGGCGAATTCCAGATAGGTCGGGATGATGGCCAGCGTACCGGGAATCATTTGCGTCGCGAGTAAAATCAGGAAAAGCGCGTCCCGGCCTTTGAACTTCAAGCGGGCAAAAACGTAACCGGCCAGGAACGAAGTCAAAATCGCCCAAAACGTGTTATACAGAGTCCGGATAAGCGAATTTCTAAAATACATCGCAACCGAAGAATTCACGGTTCCTACAATCAGCTCTTTGAAGTTCTCCAATGTCGGTTGTTTGGGAATCGGGAATATGCCCAGCACGGTGGCCGTAAATTCCGTTTTGGTGAAGAAGCCGGCAAGCACCATAAAGATCAGGGGGTAGAGCAATATCAAACCGATGCCAAGCAGCAAGATATGGGCAATAAGATATGCGGGTTTGAACTGCTTTTTAAAATTGGCGGTTGTTGTCTTTGACATGGTTTCCGCTCTCCTTTCCTGCCCGTTTTACCGGTTTGATCGGTATCGTGGTTTGCCTGTCGGTTTTGGTTGACCGGTTGTAATAAAGCACGGTGGCTACAATGACGATCAGCGCCATGATCAGGGAGGATGCCCCGGCCATGCCGAGGTTGAAATCCCAGAAGCCGTCGCGGTAAATGCGGAAGACAAGCACTTCCGTCTGCCCGTATGGCCCGCCGTTCGTGATAAACAGCACCTGCTCGTAAATCTGGATCGCGCCGATCAGACTGGTGATCACGATATAAGTCGCAATCGGTTTCAGACCCGGTAACGTCACGTAACGCAGCTTGCCAAGCCGTCCCGCCCCGTCAATTTCCGCCGCCTCATAGAGCGACACGTCTACGGATTGCAGCCCTGCCAGCCAGATCAGCGCCGCTCCCCCCACGCCTTTCCAAACCGAATAAACCACGATCCAGAAAATGCCCCAGCCTACGGAATACTGCCATACGATCGGTTCTTTGCCCATCGCTTTTAAGATGTTGTTGATGACCCCGTTATTCGTGTCGAGAAAAATGTTAAAGACCTGCGTGGTGGCAACCGTCGCCGTAACGGCGGGGATGTACCAAATCGAACGGTAAAAACCTTTGCCGAAGAGCGGCATGTTCATCAGCAGCGCCGCCCCAAACCCCGAAGCCAGCGTGATGGACGTCACGAGTCCGCCAAGCCAGATCGATCTCCATAAGGCGTCCGTGTAAACCGGATTTTGAAAGAAGCTGACAAAATTGTCGAACCCGATAAAGTTGGGCGTGTCCGCCAGCCCTACCCATTCGAAAAAACCGAGAGCAAAACCAAACAATGTCGGGAACCCCGATACCACAAGCCAAAACAAAAACATCGGTACCAGGATGACGGCGGCGATGATGGCGTCTTTATGCCTGCCCAGCCCCCGGTTGAAAGAAACCCTTCCCTCCCGTTCTGCCGTTTTCTCCATAACCCAAACAACCTCCTTACTAATTTCCGCCATTCAAGACTGTGATGAGTTACAATTCAAATTGTATTATTAACTATATTGCATTATGTCATTTAAGTCAAGATATTGGATATATCATTTATCGCTAATATATCGCAAAAAAAGACACCTGCCGCGTCAGCAAGCAGGCGTCCTTATCCGTCGAAATTTCCGCTCCGATTCTAAGTTGCCTATTTGCGCAGCGGCCCTGTGGATTGGCTCTCGATCAATTTGGGCTGGAGGATTACCTTCGTATATCCCGGCTCCTTAATGTCGGTGCTTTCGAAAAGCTGCAGCAAAATATTGGCCGCCGCTTCCCCCATTTCGATCTCCGATTGCGAGATATGCGAGAAATATCCCCACTCGTGCAGCCCCGGCGACGGGTCGTCGAACGTCAGGATCGAGACGTCCTCAGGAACCTTCAGCCCGAGCTCCTTGCATATCGAGTAAATGTGCAAGCCAAGCCGTCCGTTGAGCGTAATATAGGCGGTTGCGATTTGGTTCTTGATGAACCGGTACAAGGGATGCTTCTTGTCGATTCCGCTGTAATCCACGTTAAAATCGGTTAAAATCAGCGCCGGATTAATCATCGCTTCTTTTTGCTTGAGCGCCTCCATATACCCGTTGATCCGGTCCTCCACCGTAATCGTCGGAAGCGGGGAATCCGAACAAATGGCGATGTCGCGGTGCCCCAAGCCCCAGAGGTAATCGACGGCAAGCTGCCCTCCGATCAGACCGTCGCTGCGCGCCACGTTCGTAGCCACCCCGGGCAGGTACCGGTCGATCAGGACGAACGGAAAGCCGCGCAGCTTGAGGGACAAAATTTCCTCGTTGTACGTTTCCGCATCGCACGGAAAAATGATCAACCCGGCCGCGCCTTTGCGGATCAGGTCGCCTATCGCTTCCTTTTCCCGTTCGATGGAATTGTTGGTCAGCACGATCTGCAGGCGGTATGGGCTGTTTTCGATGACGTTGTTGATCCCCTGCAGCAGGCGAATAGCGAAATAATCGACTAGCATCGGCATGACCAATCCGATCGTTTTCCGAGCTTCGCTCTGTAAGGCCGCTTCGCCGGCCGCCGGCAAGAGATCGCCGGGACCGCCCCCGTACGCCCCGGCTCCATGCGCCGCACTTCCGTCGAGCGGAGTCCGCGACGGAGATTCAGGCGAAGGCAGCCCTTGATGACGAAGCAATTCTCCGATCCCTTCGCTGACGAAGCTGCCCCTGCCGGGAATACGGTAAATCCATCCGTCCTTCGCAAGCTGCATCAACGCGTTGGCCACCGTAATCCGACTGACGTCGAATTGCTCCATCAGCTCTTTTTCCGAAGGGATTTTATCGTTCTCCTTCAGCTCACCCCGCAGGATCGAATCCTTGAAATGCTGCTGAATCTGCATATATAACGGTTTTCGTTCGTTTTGCATATGGGCTCTCCTATCTTTATCCTCTTATACCATTTACGTTATATCATTTATGTCATTTAGTCAATTAGAGAAAATGTCATTCGCTTGCTTGACAATCATTATTGGATATATTAAACATATTATACAGGTGTTATCGTTATATCCGAGCAAACGGCCGACAAAGGAGGGAATTCGCGTCAGGCTTTAAAACGATGGCACCCATTTTGAGGATACGAGGTGAACGAGCTTGATTCGAAAACTGACGATGACTTGTTTCGTTTTGTTATGCACGTTGTCCTTATCCCTTGGCACCACCTCAGCTACTGCACAATCCTCAACGGCAGCAACGCCGAAAAATTCCATCAGCTGGCCGAAATCGCAAGCGCTTCCAAGCTTCGCTAAGGTGAAGCGGCTGGATGTTGCCGATGTTTATGAAGCGCCCGGAGACATCCGGCTGATGCTGGCGACGCTGCAAGGCGTCGTAAACCGGGCCGAACCCCGAATCTATCTGCTGGAGAGCCAGGAAGAAGGCAAAACGACCTGGCTGAACGACCTGCGGGTTCCCTATACGGTTCACGACGATGTTTGGGATCTTGTGAAAAAATACAAAAGTGAAGTCAAAGGCATCATCATCTACGACCCGGAGGTTCCCGACTCGATCAACGTGGCAACCACCTTGGCCGGACTAAAAAGTGCGGTCGTTGCCGGTCCGGAGCTGGCGGCCCAGTTGCAGGCGGCCCCTTATAAGCTGAAAGTGCTCGACGACCTGCGCAGCCGGTTCCAGGACCGTTTGGATGCTTATACGTGGCAATACGAGCATCTCTGGAAGCAAACCACGCACCGGATGCTCATCGGATTAAGTCCCAATACCTCGGTTAGCCTTCCACCTGGATTGCCCGAATCGTTTGGGGTGATCGCGGAAGAAACCGAGCAGATCCGCGACGCAAGCAACAAGGCGGCCTACGATCTGGATTTGACCCGCTATCTGGGCGGGGATTCCGTATTTTTGCGTTTCGATGACGCCTTTACGCAGGACGGCTGGGGCTCGGCCGTTCACGAGATCGTCGTTAAGGCGGACGGCCAAACGATCGCCCAGTTTATTCCCGGAACGCCGGAAGAGGAACCGTTCTTGTACGATCGGCAGGACTCGCAGGTATCCTCCGGAGATGGCGGTCACCGCTTTGCGGATAATGGACGGTATTTCGTCTACCGGTTCACGCCGCCGGCCGGTACGCAGGAACTGACGGCTACCGTCGTCATGTGGAACCAATATAAAGTCTCTGCAGGCAACGTCCAGCCGCCGTCCTCCGAGAAGAAGGAGCCTTACGGCTACCTGCGCGACTATGCCGTCGCCAATAAAGCGATGGTGTTCTGGCTGGAGGTAAATGATCCGGAACAAAAAGTTTTATTCGAGAAAATCATGCAAGACGTCGAGCCGGGCACGCCTTACCTGGGGTGGTTCAGCAACGACGTGGCCGGCGAATTCGGCTCCGTGGAGGTAACGTCCAACCACAGCGTATACGTACTGGCCGCCGACTGGTTCAGCAACTTGACCGTTTTCTCCGGGACTAAGGCGCAGCCGGTCAGAACAAAAACGCCGCGCGCGCCTAAGCTGGAGAATAAAATCTATGTAACCTACACCTTCAGCGAAGGCGACAACTTCCAATACAATCAGCATCGCATGCGGAATTTGTGGGATGATCCGGCACGCGGGCAGGTTCCGATCAACTGGACCTCCAGCCCGTTATTGTACGATGCAGCCCCGGCCATGCTGGGCTATTACCGCCAGACCGCTACCGATAATGACCTGATCATCGCCGGACCTTCCGGAGCCGGCTATTTCTACCCGGAGGCCTGGCCGGAATCGACGTTTGCCGATTTCCTGAAGCAAACCTACAAATACATGCAAAAGTCAGGCATGGGCATCCCTTACGTCCTTAACCGGGTAAACGGCGACAACGTACCGCTAGGCGAATCCTATGCCAAGGCCTATGAGCGTTATTACAAAGCACCTGGTTTATTCCTGAGCTGGGAGGATCGCTATGGCGTAGAAATCCTGCATGATTCGCTTCCCGTCTCTACGATCCAGGGCATTAGCACCGTCCAAGATGGCACGCGCATTCTGGAGGAAGCCAAAGCGAACTGGGACGGGAACTCGCCGCTGTTCGTTTCCCTGGGCTTGTTGGCCTGGAGCCTGACGCCATCGGACGTCGTGGCCATGACCGAAACGCTTGGGCCGGAATATGAAGTCGTCCGGGCAGACCATTATTTCTCCCTTATCCGCGAAGCGGGCGGGTTGTCCGTCAAGCCGCATACGCAAGAAGAAAACGATAGCGAAATCACGCAATCGGAAGAAATCGATTAGTCGTTCATATACGTCAGAGCCCTTTCTTTATCCGTTCATAAGGGATGAAGGAGGGGCTTTTCGTCAGGGAACAACAAGCTTTAACGGCCCGCGAGAGCCGGGCTTATTTTCGGGATGCGCCGTAATCCGTTATCGTAAACTTGATGTCGAAGGTCACCGGCGTATTGCTGAAAACATCGTCCCAATGATCCTCAACCTTTTTCCAGTATTTAGGGTGAACGATGTTTAACCGGTCGCCGAAACCGGCCACATCGGTTCTATACTTCGACTGCATTTTATGCATCGCCGTCTCCAGCATTTGGTTTAGCCTTTTTTCGAATACCTTCTCTGCCTTCTCCAAAAAATCGGTTTTGGACGGATCTTCCTGGGCATCCCAGTTTTCGATTAGCCGCCCCTCCGATTCGATGTTTACATGAAACGATAGCCGATCTTCCTGAATCCTGGGGGTTATTTGGCTCTTTACGTCTTCAATCTCATAAGTGATCGGTTCGTTTCGCCAATCGTAGCTTTTGATAGCCCCGCCATCGACATCGCCTTGAATCCAGGCAATGCTCTCCACGTCCGTTTCGTCCAGCGAACCGATCCATTTGCCGGTCTCCCCCTTGATAATCCCCGCTCCCGAAAATTTCGTCTCGCTGGCGCCCGCGGCAACCTCCTGCAGAAGAAAACTTTGCTTGGAGCCCAGCCTCTCATCCAACATGGTTAGATTAACCTCTTTCATGATTTTGCTGGTTCTGAAGCGGCCTCGCAGCATGTCCCTCAGCTTGAAGGCGGGGGTTTCACCGGGATGTGCCGTTTCCAGCGTATCCCGCGCTAGCCCTCTGCTCAAAAGCACGATGCAGCTCGGGCGAATATCGTTATCGCGAAGCACGAAATCCATCAGTTTGTCGACGCTTTGCTTTCGGGCCAGTTCGGTGGCTACGATGATTACCTTCAGATGGTGGCCGATGACCGTCCGCTCCCGGCGCAGCGAATACTGCCGCATGATCTCAAGCAGCGAATCCCCGGTTTCCGACGTGTTCAGAAATTCGATCGCTTTTCCTTTTTCGGATTGTTGATTGTCGCCGCCTGCCGTTCTCATCGGAACGATCTGGATGGTAGCCGTAATCAGATTTCGTTTGGGATAGTCTCCTTCTTGTTTCTCCAACTCCCGTTCAACGGCCGTCGGTTTTCCCTCGTCCAAAGCCAATCCGATGTACATGCTTAAATCTTCGATTTCTTTGCTGCTCCAACAGCCCGTTTGCACCGCAAGCAATCCGGCGGCCAGGAACAGGGACAGGATACGGCGTCTACGCATGCGGTTTGAGTCCTTTCTTCCGAATAAGGTAAACAACGGTTAACGGCACCGTCACCAAAATGAATATTGAAACGCCGATGTTCCCGACGGCGCTGCCTAGCGTAAATACGTCGTTTACGGTTTTGGAGATAAGGGCGACGATAAAAACCACCGGCATTAGCGCAAAGAGCGCGGTAGGGAATTTGATGCGCAGTATTTTCGATACGCCCAAGGTTGTGCTGAAAAAATAGATGGTGAAATTGCAAAACATCTGCATCATCCAGATCACCAAAAACGGAAATTCAAGACGTTCAAAAAATAAACCGGTGACTTCAAAGCTTCGCAAAAGATCGAGCGTCGGCCAGGTGCTTCTTAGCACGGCGTCGACTGACATGCTTCCGATCACGATTACGGTGGTGCAAAAATATAGAACAAACGGAATGCTCATGCCGGCCAATAACGCTTTGACCGCTTTCTCGGGATGCTGCAAATGGCCAACCAAATACAGGACGACTTCACTGCCCGTAAAGATGAGCAGCGACGATTTCAAGCCTTTGAACACGGGAGGCAAGCCTTCGCCGAGAAAAGGTCGCAGATGATCGATATCAAACGTCCTCATGCTGAACAACAGGCTGAGCAGCAGGATCAGGATGCTCACGGGAAAAATAATTTGAAACAATCGGGCGATGCAGTTGATTCCTCCGGACGCCAAATAAGCTGCCGTCCAGATGAACGGAATAATGACGGCCCATATGGGAGTGCCCTCCAGCAAAAAAAGGATATTTACCTCCGCCAAGGCACGGATCTCAAATCCGGCCAACAGGAGAAAATAAACGATCAGCAGCAGAGACATCACGCTGCCCGGCACCTTCCCGGCGATTTTTTGGGAGAACTCAAAGATCGTGCTCCCAGGAAATTGCTGGCTTAGTTTTACCATAAGCAGCACCGCGAGCATCACGACGGTTCCTCCCAGTAATACGGACAACCATCCATCCGGGGTATGCACTTTTTCGGTGATGTCCCGGGGCAACGTCAGAATGCCGGCCCCCAGGACGCTGTCGGTCATAAAGATGACCGCTTGCGATGAGGTAATTTTGTCGTTAGTGCGAATAAACAATTGAGCCCCTCCTGGCTTCCGGTTTAGGATCTGCGTTGTTTGCGCATCGTCTTCAGCATCTCGGGCCTGCGTCTCATTAACGTCAGGGGCGCGCGGACGAACAAGTCCTTCCAGTCGCGGATGCGGATCGGCGAGATAGGCGTGACATAAGGCACCCCGAAGCTTTCCAGCTTGGTCAGATGGCTGCAAATCAGCAGAAAGAACAGGATCGTTCCGAATATGCCCAGTGCTGCTGCAAAAAACATACCTACGAATCGCAACATACGCAGCGTAATTCCTGCGCTGTACATCGGGATCGAAAAAGAGGCGATCGCGGTGACTGAAACGACAATGACCAGAAACGGACTGACAATGCCTGCCTGTACGGCCGCTTCCCCGATGATCAGCCCGCCGACGATGCCCATCGCGGAGCCGATCGGCCTGGGCAGCCGGACCCCTGCTTCGCGCAAAATCTCGATCGAGATTTCCAGGATCAAAATTTCGATGAATGACGGGAACGGAACCCGATGGCGCGCTTCGATAATCGTGATGGCCAATTCGGTCGGAATCAGCCCGGGATGAAAAGAAATAAATGATATATACATTGAAGGGATCATCAGGGACATAAACGCGGCAATAAAACGCAGCATCCGCAAAAGCGAACCCGCCATCCACCGTTCATAGTAATCTTCCGGAGATTGCAGCAGCATGCTGAAGGTCACCGGTACAATGAGCGCAAACGGCGTCCCGTCCAGGAGGAGCGCGATTCTCCCTTCCATCAGGGAGCTCATGACCCGGTCCGGCCGTTCCGTATTTTGCGCCTGTTGAAAAGGACTTAACATGTCGTCTTCGATGAGCTGTTCAACGTAGCCGGATTCGGCGATGTAATCCAGATCGATTTGGCCGACGCGTTTCTCCACTTCTTTCAGCAAGTCCGGATTCACGATGTTTTTCATATAGACGACCGCCAGGTCCTTCTTGATAACGTTGCCGACAACGTATTTTTTGATTTCCATCTGTTCCGTACGTCCCTGGCGCCGGAGCATCGCCGTATTTTCACTCAGTTCTTCGGTGAACCCCAGCCTAGGACCGCGCAGCAGCGCTTCCGAGGTCGGCTCCGTGATGGATCTGGTTTTCCCGTGAGGCGCGCTCACAAGCAAGGCGTGTGCCATCCCCTCAACCAGCAAGGCCGTATATCCCGCCAGGATCGCCTCATTGAGACTTCGCGTCCCGGTCACTTCGGTCATTTCGGTAACCGGCAACATTTTTTGCTTCAAATAAGAGGCAAGCCCTCCCTTAGGAAGAGGCTTGGCGTGTTGCTCCGCTTCGGAAGCTGCGCTAGGCATCAGCACCTGCATGACATGCGTATCGATCAACTGTTCCTCCTGCATGCCGTCGATATAAACCAGAGTCGCCCGCGCGCCGAACTCCGCAATTTCATACTCCCGAAAATGGACGTCGTCATTGCCGCCGATCGCTTGCTTAACGGACTTGAGATCCGCTTCATAGCCGCCGGACAACGGCGGGTCGAAGCTTTCTCGGGTTGTCGGCGGATCGTCGACGGACGTTGCGCCGACGTTCCCGTCCCCGGAACGTCCATGGTGCCCATTTGTTATGATCGAGCGAAGCCGGCGGTGCAAAGCATAGATGACTATAGGTACAAGCAAAGTGAGCCCCGCCTGCACGAAGATCGTCCAGTCAGGGATGTAAGCCGCGATTCTAGACCACACAAGAATCATCCTAAGAATTTGTTTGTTTTTAATTTCCCCCAAAATTGGAAAAGGATGCAGCAATCAAGCCATCGGCAGCACAAGTGATAAACGTACAACCCATTATTCAGCGGGTCGAATTCATTGTTGGGATAGTTCTAATCGTGAGTTCCTACATGAAAGCTTGTATTACGCTTTTCATATTAAATCAATTCTTTGTACGTATTGGGGGATTGGCAGATTAAAGGACGAGAGGGGGTTTATATTTCCACTGGCTTCCATCAATATGATATGCGCATTTATTTTGCATCGAAGCGAAACCAGATTGACCGAGCATATCACAGTAATCCTTTGGAAGTTGAGCGGGTTTACAGTTCCTTTGCTGCTCGTGGTTGCCGTTCATCTGCTGAGGAAAATGTTTGGCTTAAAAAGACGCTACCCGAGTGAGAAGATCTGCCGTAGCTCAAACTGATCGTGTCGGCAGCCGACTTGATGTCCCCCCCCGACGTGCCAACGCCTGAGCAATGTGCGGCCGTAAGCCGGGCTCCGCCAAGACATTCTTTCTTCCTTGACATTGCCATCCCAGCCGACAAATTTACCGTGGCCCTTTGCGTCTGTCAACGATCGTAGGTCTTAAAATCTAGCAGGTAAAGGAGACCAGGCTCAAAACAAAAAAAAGCTTCAAGGATCTAAATCCAAGAGCTTTAGGGTTATAGATATGATGCCGGTGAAGGAACTCGAACCCACAGTTTCCTCACGATTTTGAGTCGCAAACGGTATTCTACCGTTTGCGGAAACTAAGTCAAAGAAGAGGAATCTAAGACCTGCGAAAAGCCTAGTAAAATCATGTCGCTGCGATACGCTGATATGTTCTCCCAAGGAAAGCGAAATGACATTATCGACGAATTAAAAAAGCTGGAAATTCCGCAGTACGACAAAGAAAATGAAACTTCGTCCCTAACCCGATCAAGAACAGGAGGAGGAACACTATGCTAACAAAGTTTAAAGACCTTGAGCATCGCCAATTTTACGAAGGCAACCAGTTCCACCATCAAAATATCCCTTCTGGCGTTCAATTCGTACAACGGCTATTCCGGGGATAAAGATCGAGATGCCGCTCGAAACTACAGCCGCTATTTTTTGTTCGATTCCCATCTCTTGCCGTATTATTTGCGTGACGCCCACTTTCCTATAATGTCCGGGTTCCTTGAAGTGATTTGTACCAGCCGTCAAGGTAATACTCCATTGCGGTTAGGGCATTTTCCTTAAAATTAACCTGAAAGCCCTTGAACCTTTGTCCGGCAATCGCATGGTGCATCACATCCGGCATACTGGCGATGTTCACATAGCCGACGATGATCGCGTTCTGTGCCCCAAGCAAATGAAAAAAGGCCTCTTCACTAAAAAAACTTACTCGTTCCGTCAGAAGTCGCAACACTGGTTCCAAGGCAGCGGACATGGCCCGAGTAGCTTTGAGCGCCGTTTCTTCATCAATATTTTTCTCCAGAATGGTATTCTTAATTGCACATAATCGAATAAAGACGGAATCCTGCTCTAAAACCCCAGCCATCTCGTCGAGAAAAAAAGCTTTAAATTGTTCATAAGTCATTTTTTTGATGGGATCCAGAACGTTTAGAAAATGGCGAAAACGGATTTCATATTCCAAAAATAGCATTTCCATAAACAGAATTTCTTTCGTTTTGTAATAATAAAATAGTGTTCCGTTAGAAATCTTAGCTGCTTTGGCAATATCGCTCATTTTTATCTCTTCGTATTCCCCGTTTCGATACATCTCCCGGGCGGTGTCCAGAATCATTCTGGCTTTCTCTGCTTTAGCGCTTTCCGTCATGGCTCTCTTCATTGATTAGATACCTCGATTCATTTCCGATGCTTATTTCATCTGACTCATTACTAGCCGGTCAAAGTTTTTGTCCCCCAGCCATTTTCTTAGAAAAATGACGGGTTTCGCCATCTTGCCAACAGCATATCTGGCCTTGGGGCGGCTGGCTTCAATGGCTGTTGAAACCGTATTCGCCACCAGATCAGGAGACGAGCCTCCGCCTGCCGCAGAGGAGTTCTGCGCTGCCTTGGCAATGGAATGTGCCATGTTCTTATATGGACCTTTTCCTGATTGTTTCAATAAGCGTTCGCTCACCAAATTTCCAAATGCAGTCTCAATCGTTCCTGGCTCGATGATAACCACGTCAATACCGAATGGTCTCAGTTCTAATCTCAAGCAATCCGACCAACCTTCCAGTGCATGCTTGCTTGCCGTGTACCAAGCCACCATTGGACCGTACATTTTCCCGGCCACTGAGGAGGTATTAATAATTTTTCCGCCTCGCTGTCTTCTCATATAGGGTACAACAAGCTGCGTAAGTCTGGAAAGACCAAATAGATTTACATCGAACTGATATTTCGCATCATCAAGGCTGACTTCTTCCACACTTCCAAAAAGGCCAAATCCGGCATTGTTGAACAGCACATCGATTTTCCCTTGTTCGCTGACAATTTTTTCGATACACGCCTGCACATGTTCTTCTTTCGTTATGTCCAAGGAGATGGTTACAGCGCCTAAACTTTGAAGTTCCTGCATTTGTTCGACCCGTCTTGCAGCGGCATACACCGTATGACCTTCCGACAGAAGCTTTCGGGCTGTCGCTTTACCGATACCTGATGACGCCCCCGTTATTAGAATTACTTTTTTGCTCATGACAGATTCCTCCACTCAGAAAGTAATAAATCATCAATCGACTTCGAGTCATTGATTTGTAGTCGATTATAATCGATTCAGAGTCAATTGTAAATACGATTTGTTAACTCATTTGTTTGGGCATGCAAAAAGCTCCCAAATCTCCACAAGAGGAACTCAAGAGCTCGTTCGTTGTTATGTTTCACTGGCGAATCTGCTATGTTATTAAGCCCACTTACTTCATTGGAGCGCCTTACGCTGCGTTCGAGACAGCTTCCCAGGTGGCTAAACGATCAGCATAGACGTTACGCGCCAGAGGCAAGACATTCGAGCCGACCGCAAATCGCAATGGAGGTTCCTCTGCGTCCACGATCTTGAGAATGGCTTCTGCTGTCGCTTGCGGATTGCCAAGTTCTTGGTTCAATAGACCCTCGAAAACCTGCTTTCAAAGATCGGCATAGGCGTCCATTTCCGGTGCTAGCTTCCCCGACGACTGAAAATTGGTTCCATAAGCGCTGGGCTGGAGCAGCGTCACCTCTTGACGCCAAAACCTTTGACCTCTTGCGCCAAGCTTTCGTGGAATTCGTCGAGGCGGGAATATCAGGTTTCTTCGAGCCGTGGATTGCTGTGAACCGCGAGCTTATGCACCGAGCCGTAAGTCGCGGTGAAATTCTCGCTTCCGCGGACATTGAGATGGCTTGCCAGGTCGTTACTTCAATGGCGTCTTATCGCGCACTCCTCCAGCGTAAACCGTTCGGCAAGCTTTTCATCACAGCGCTCATCGACGGCGTTCTGCTGCCTGCTCGCAAAAACCCGCTAATATCTCTAAATGGAATGGAGTGATGATGACGAGTACTTGAAAGACGCGCAAGCGACTACAGTTGAACGACGTACAGCCACCTCCCCTTTAGCAAATAGCGCCGCGGTTAACCCCGCAGCGCCTTGGCCTTGTTCTAGAAGAAACAGATAGAGATATTGATTCTGTAGCAACGCAAGTTGTGCAGCTCTATAGCTCTTGAATCCCTTGAACACGTGTTAGCCGTGATCGACATCATGGACGTTATATCGGGCGGTCGTCTAGCGATTTACAACCTGCGACTCGGCATGCAGCGCGTCACGGAAACGCCGGGCGTCACGGATCGGCGGATGACCGAACATTCGCGCGTATTCGCGGCTGAAGTGCGACGGGCTCTCGTACCCGACCTGAAAAGCGGCATCCGCCGCTTCCATCGTTGCGGACAAGAGCAATCGGCGCGCCTCCTGTAGCCGGAGCCGCTTCTGGTATTGGATCGGGCTCATCGCCGTCACTTCCTTGAAGTAGCTGTACAAGGACGAAGCACCCATGCCAGCCTCCTCGGCCAATTCGTTGATGCGCAGGGGCTGCGCGAACTCGCGGTTGATCCGCTCGATCACCTTCGCTATCCGTTGCGCGCAGCTGCCGATCAACGCGAACTGCTTAAGGACAGCCCCCTGTTCGTCCTGCAGCACTCGATAAATAATCTCGCGAACCGCATAAGGAGCCAGCACCGGGATGTCGCACGGAGTATCCAGCAAACGGACCAGCCGCAACGCAGCCTCGTGGAGCCCATCACTCATTCCGCTCACCACCAGGCCCCGCCCGGATTCCCGCTTGGGCTTGACGGCTTGAACGGAGCCGGAAGCCTGGATGACCTCCAGAATTTGATTCATATCGAATTGCAATTGCATGCATAAATAAGGCGCTTCCGGCGAAGCCTCCATAACCTGCCCGGCGATCGGCAAATGCACGGAAGCCGCCAAGTAGGTGCTCGGATCGTACCGATAACGCTCCTCCCCCAACAGGACCACCTTCGAGCCTTGGGCCACGACGCACAGAGAGGGTTCGTAAACCGAATGAACCGGCTCGGATACCCGCGACGAGCGAATCAAACGCAAGGCCGAAATCGCCGTCTCCTGCGTGCCGTCCCGTTTTGCAAACCGCTCGATCGTCTGCGCCAGCTCTTCCCTCCGTGCCACGAACGTTTCTTTCATTTTGACCACCTCCCGTTTTCCGATCTCAGGTCCCCAGTTTATAACGTTTTGGAGGATTTGGCAATCCAAACGCAGTATCCCGCTACCTCCTTCCTTGCGAATTGCGCCATAATGAAGTTGCATTTCGAACACGGAAGGAGAAGGTGCTATGAAAAACGGCAACGCAGATCCGCATCCCTATGTCGGCATGTGGATAACCAGCGACGGCTACGTCCGACATGAACTGCTTCCGAACGGACGATACGACGAAGCCCGAGGCAACCGAAAGAGCGCTTATCAGGGCAGCTACACCATTGACGGGGACCATATCGAATATGTGGATGACACCGGGTTCACGGCCGATGGCGATTTTCGGTACGGGGTGCTTTACCACGGCGGTATGGTGTTCTATCGAGAAAAAAAGGAGAGTTGAATCGACATGTCCGGAATTAATGAAAAAGTAGTGATCATTACGGGGGCCAGCAGCGGAATTGGTGAAGCGACAGCGCGTCTGCTCGCCGAACAGGGTGCGCGCGTCGTCATCGGCGCCAGGCGTGTGGATAGGCTGGAGGCGCTGGCTTCCGACATCCGCGCAGCAGGCGGTACAATCGAACTGCAACCGCTCGACGTGACGGAGCTCGACCAGATGCAAGCGATCGTCCGCCTCGCCCAAGACCGGTTCGGACGCCTTGACGTCATTGTGAGCAACGCCGGCGTCATGCCGCTCTCAGCGCTTGAGGCCTTGAAGATCGACGAATGGAATCGGATGATCGACGTCAACATCCGCGGCGTTCTCCACGGCATCGCCGCCGGGCTTCCTGTCATGAAGCAGCAAGGGTTCGGCCATTTCGTCAACGTGGCCTCCACCGGCGCCTATTCGGTAACCCCGACAGCCGCGGTCTATTGCGCCACCAAATACGCTGTCCGGGCAATCACCGATGGCTTGCGCCAAGAGGTCGGTAACGGCATCCGTGTGACGCTCGTCTCGCCGGGCGTCACCGAATCCGAGTTGGCCGACAGCATCACAGACGAAGAAGCAAAAGAGTTCATGAAAGAGTTTCGCCGCATCACGTTGCCCGCCTCCGCCATCGCCCGCGCCATCTTCTACGCTATCGAGCAACCGGCCGATGTCGACGTTAACGAACTCGTCGTCCGGCCGACCACGTGGACGGCTAATTAGTACGCCACCATCAAGCTCAGCGTAACCACAAGAAGACGCCCGGTTTTATCGGGCGTCTTCGCTACGGTGTACTTTTCCGACCGGACGCCCGCGAAAAAGCTTAGCTTGGCGATGGCGAGCAATGGCACATCGCATCCAGCAAAGAAACCTTGGATTTTCTCCATAATCGAAACGACCCTGAAACACAAAAAAGCCCTAAGGACGATGATCCTTAAGAGCTTGATTTCATAGTTGATGCCGGTGAAGGGACTCGAACCCCCACGGTTTCCCTCACGATTTTGAGTCGCGCGCGTCTGCCAATTCCGCCACACCGGCATATATAAAATTGTTCAAAAGTGCGGAAGACCAGACTTGAACTGGTACGGTAGTCACCTACCGCAGGATTTTAAGTCCTGTGCGTCTGCCGATTCCGCCACTCCCGCAGATGAGTAAATGGAGGCGCCACCCAGACTCGAACTGGGGATAAAGCTTTTGCAGAGCTGTGCCTTACCACTTGGCTATGGCGCCATAATATAAAAATGGAGCGGACGACGGGAATCGAACCCGCGACCCTCGCCTTGGCAAGGCGATGCTCTACCGCTGAGCCACGTCCGCTTAAACTGGGGATATAGGATTCGAACCTATGCATGACGGAGTCAAAGTCCGTTGCCTTACCGCTTGGCTAATCCCCAATATTTGATTGTTAAGATAAAAATGGGGCGATCGATGGGACTTGAACCCACGAATGCCGGAGCCACAATCCGGTGCGTTAACCCCTTCGCCACGACCGCCATAAAGAAATATTCATTTGTTTGAAAAGTGGCAGGGGCAGCAGGAATTGAACCCACACCAAAGGTTTTGGAGACCTTTGTTCTACCTTTAAACTATGCCCCTATATTAGGTAAAACTGGTGGAGGCTGATGGATTCGAACCACCGAACTCGTCAGAGAACAGATTTACAGTCTGCTGCGTTTGGCCACTTCGCTAAGCCTCCATGTGGTGCCGGCGAGAGGACTTGAACCCCCAACCTACTGATTACAAGTCAGTTGCTCTACCAGTTGAGCTACACCGGCTTTTCAATTGTCAGGTTTTACAATGGTGGCTCGGGACGGAATCGAACCGCCGACACGAGGATTTTCAGTCCTCTGCTCTACCGACTGAGCTACCGAGCCTTACATATGAGTTTTAAATGGCGGAGCCGACGGGATTCGAACCCGCGGTCTCCTGCGTGACAGGCAGGCATGTTAGGCCTCTACACCACGGCTCCACACTAGTTAAAACAATTGCGGGGGCAGGATTTGAACCTGCGGCCTTCGGGTTATGAGCCCGACGAGCTACCGGGCTGCTCCACCCCGCGTCAGTAAAAGGTTTTATTATGGGGTCCCCGAAAAGTAATCGGACTATACTTCAGAGACTCAACTTCACTTCTTGGGGTGAAGTTTATATGGTGGAGGCTGAGGGGATCGAACCCCCGACCCTCTGCTTGTAAGGCAGATGCTCTCCCAGCTGAGCTAAGCCTCCATGGGAAAAGACAATTTTTATTGTACCAGATAGCACGACTACAAATCAAGTTAGCTGGTAAATAAAATGGTGACCCGTAGGGGATTCGAACCCCTGTTACCTCCGTGAAAGGGAGGTGTCTTAACCCCTTGACCAACGGGCCGCAACATGTATGCTGGGGTCCCCGGAAAGCAATCGGAAACTCCATCTTAGATAACACTTCACTTTTTAGGGTAAAGTGGCGGAGAGAGAGGGATTCGAACCCTCGAGACGCTTGTGACGCCTACACGATTTCCAATCGTGCTCCTTCGGCCAACTCGGACACCTCTCCATATATGGCTCCCCGAACAGGACTCGAACCTGTGACAACTCGATTAACAGTCGAGTGCTCTACCAACTGAGCTATCAGGGAACATTATTAAGTTTCAAGGTTTAATCCTTGAAAACTGGATACGAAACGAATTTGCGCGTTAGCCTCCTGAAGTGCTCTGCTCGGCTTGTTCAGCCTGACGCCACTCTTTGGAGTTATTTTGGATAAGCCCTCGACCGATTAGTACCTGTCAGCTCCATGCATTGCTGCACTTCCACCTCAGGCCTATCAAC